>DATGWN010000087.1:0-22153 GCA_035299465.1 Acidobacteriota bacterium
GTATTTCTTAATTTCTTGCACTTCTATTCCATTAGGAATATGTTTTGCCAGAACTCCTTTCTTTTTTAGTTGTTTTTGAGTCGTAGTGGATACGCAGGTATGTGTAGATGTGAGCTTCAGATTAAGATTTTCTAAAATGTAAGCACATGCCGCAATAATTGGATTCGTGTATGAAAACCAATACGAACCGAAGTATTGATGCCATGTCATAATATATTTCGTTTTTTTCGGTAAAACGGCTTTTAGTGCAAAATTATGCAAAAAGCAAAAGCTGGCAGAGTCAATGACGTCAAATTCATTTTTTTTAAAGAAACTGTAACATGCCCGTGCGAACTTGTATATTTCGATGATGCTACGATTTCCTCCAAAGCCATACAGATCTTTATATCGGCATATTCCGTGAAGAGTGATTCCATTTCTTCTTATTGTATCTGGGCCATCCCATAATTTAACGCCCACGAGGTGAATGTCATGTCCTGATTTAGCAAGAAGCTTGGCCACGCGAAAGTTTCTGTATTCTGCGCCCCCGATATGGAAAGGATATATCATATCGTATACAATGGCTATTTTCATCAAATACTTCCTCTATTTGTGATTAATATATGTGTGCATTTCTATATTTTGTCTTATAAATGAGGCAACAATTTGGCAAGCACTCTTCTTTTCTAACCTGTGACTTTAGTGACATGAGATTTGTCCAGATTCCAATCTAAGTTTTTTAACAAATCGATGCGACGTTCTGTAATGGCAAAAATAACTACGTCAGGTTTATAGTCTTCAATCAAATTTATTGGAATGTTGGTATTCCAGATGAAAATCGTTGTGTTAAAAGAGTCTGCTACCCAAGGTACGATTATGCTGGAAAAAGAATCTCCCAAAATAAGTACACTGGATTCTTTTTTGTACTTAGAATTGTATATTTGAACTAAATCTGAAATTCTGCTTTCAGGAACTTGTGTTCTTGAAATGTTATATTTGTCTAAAAATTCAGCCGTGTCTACTTTGATAGCGGAGTTATTAGTCAGTCTCAATACTGGAGAATCATATTTGCCAAAATTTATGGAATGAATTTCTCTTGCTAAGTCTTTTGGCTCTTGCGTCCTTTTTTCCGATGTGAAAATTTTATTGCGGGAAATATTCATTCCTTTCGTTCTGAGCGTGTCCAATATCGCGTCGTGGCCAACCTTTGCACCGGTATAACTCCAATGGGTGTTAGTTTTATAATATAGATAATTTGGGCTTGATTCTTTATATGCCGCTAGGTTAGACCGTAGATCTAGTAGTGAGATGTTGGTTGAATTTCTCAAAGTGCCGATAAATGCGTCTGTTTGAGAAAAATTATGAATTTTTTTATACTTTTTGGGATAAAATTCAGGGTATATTGTTTCTTTGTCCGGAATTATTACTATGAGTAAGTCAACATTATTACCGCTCAGAAATTTTTGAATTGCATTGAACTCCTCTACGACTGCATTGATTTCGGTGGGAGATTGATTATAGACATTCATAAATTTCAAGCTCAGAGGAGTGTTGCTCTTTCCTAAATAAAACCACCCGTTTTCTCCAACTATGACATTTTGCGTGTTTGGTTCTCGAAATAGATTATACTTGAGTTCAGATAAAAGATAAATGCACATTTGATTGAAGCTAATTATTTTGTTAAACGATGCATCGGTCGACGCAATGCTCTCATTTGCGTTCATGAAAATAGTGGGAAGGACCGTGTCGCGTATATTTATTTTGTCGATTTCAAATTTTGGCAAACTATTCATATCGTTCTCATGCCTGTTGATGGCATCTACTTTATGGCCGGTCAATAATATTAAGAATGGTAGGAAAATCACAATTAGGAATAAAGTTGTTGTGAAAAGTTCTGTTCTTGAAATTCTGATGTTTTTAGCCATGGTTAAAACCTAAAATAAATAAAAGGATTATATGTACTTGATGCTAATTGCATAATTGAAATTATGAGGATTATGCCTGCCGCAATAGCTTCATAATTGCGAAATTGAGCAGTGTCTGTTACTCTTAACAAATAGTTGAACTGAAATGCAGAACATGCAATGGCTGCAATGATGATGATAATTATGTATGGAGAGAGATAGAAACTTACATACGGAAATGTTGAGTCTGATTTCAATGTAATGATGTTCCACATATATTGCAAAGCATATCCTAGGTTTTCTGATCTAAATAGTATCCAGCCAATCATTACGATTGACATTACATATGTATGCCGTATTATGTTTGGCATTTTTTCTAAGAAATTAGCTACTTTTTGTTGCTTCTCGAATATGATAAAAGCACCGTGCAGCATTCCCCAAATCAAAAACGTCCAATTTGCACCATGCCAAAATCCGCACAGTATGAATACGAGTATTAAGTTTCGATATGTGTTAGATTTTGATTTTCTATTGCCACCTAAAGGGACATATACATAATCCTTGAACCATGACGAAAGGGAGATGTGCCATCGCTTCCAAAATTCTTTAATTGATATGGCCGTATAGGGTAAGTTGAAGTTTTCTAAATACTTAAATCCAAACATTCGCCCTAGGCCAATAGCCATATCCGAATAGCCTGAGAAGTCAAAGTAAATTTGGATTGTGTATGCGAGCACGCCTAATAAGCAAACACTCCAGTTTAATTCAGAAGGCGCTGTTGAAAAAATCTGATCTGCAATCTGTCCTACTGTGTTAGCGACCAATACTTTCTTTCCTAGTCCTATCGAAAATCGTTTCACGCCGTACGCGAATTCAGCTGCGTCAAACACTCTTGTAACTAATTGTTTTGCGACGTCCTTATACCTCACAATTGGTCCTGCAATTAATTGTGGGAACATAAGTATGTATAATGCAGTATTAACAATACTTTTTTGTGACTGGCCGTTTTTCCTATATACGTCAATCAAATATGATATTGTTTGAAATGCAATAAATGAAATTCCTACAGGTAGATGCAAGTCTTTTACAATAATTTTAGATGTCGTTGGCAATACTTGATTTAGAGTGTCAACGAAAAATGATGAATATTTTAAGAAAACAAGGGGAGCTAAATTAAGAACTATGCCTATAATTAGAATCAATTTAGAGATAGACTTATGTGATTTCTCAATTAGTCGTGCGCAAATATGGTTAACTACAATCAAGCCCAAAATGAAAAAGGTTATGTATCTTTCGTCAAGAAAATAGAAAAATACGCTTGCAATCAATAATAAGGTATTCTGGTATTTTTTTGGAGTTAGATAATATGTAAAAAGTGTAGCCGGCAAGAAAAATTGGACAAATATGAGACTACTAAAGATCATGATACCAAGTCATATTTTTTGTTTATAAATGTGATTTGCCCATCTGTGTTATTAGGTATTTTGCCATAGTTAAAACATTTAAACTCAATCGCGTGTTTGTGACACGGTTATGGTTAGCGCACTAGTTACACTCGCAACAGCGGATTATCTTGAACAAGCCAAGCAGTTTTTTTCTAGCGTTTTTCATAACGGTGCGTGGGAAGGCGAGTGTGTTTTATTGGCGCACGAAATATCTTCTGCAAATGTTTCATGGTTCTTGCAGCACGGAATAACTGTTATCCATTGTCAATCCTTATTTACTGGCGCACCTGGTGGGATGCATGCGTCACTTACATCTAAATTCTATTTGTTTGGTCCACAATTTCAGAAATATGATGTTGTTGTGTACGTGGATGCTGACACCACTGTATTAGGGAATCTTAATCATTTAAAAACTATACAAAAATTTGGCGCTGTGCGTGATTATCTAGATACTTTGGGTAATCAGTTTATTTCGGTCTTATCATTAGACTCAAGATCCATTTCTTTTAATGAATTCCAGCGTTTGAAGCAAGAAATTATGGTGAATAATTCTGAGTCGCAGGTTGTTTTTAATGCAGGCATGTTTGTGTTTCGTCCTTCGAAAATACCTAGAGATACAATGCAAAAATTGATTGACGCAATGAATAAATATTCTGTAATCAGTGCGTTTGGGGACCAACTTGCTTTCCACATCGTTTTCAAAGAGTGGGAAAATGTTTCACCTTTGTATAATATGTATGTAATAGACGAGACAAACAAATATGGGCTGTCCAGAAAGAAGCTGCGCGCCATTATTTTGCACTTTACTGGAAGAATAAAGCCTTGGAATAAACAAAATTATTACACAAAATTATGGAATTTCTATTATAAAAAATCCGAGGAAATTAATATGCATGCTTGTACGCTTAAAGAGACTTGGACGTCAGCAGATATCTTAAAGTATGATATATACTTGCGGCGCATTAAAATTCGTACATATATACAGACGGGGCTTCGCATTTTGGACTCAAAAATCGGTCAAGTTGGTATTTTGGTGAAGAAATATAGTCCTAGAACGTATTTGATATTAAGGCAGATTATGGATGCGAATCCCTTTAGAACATAATTTACGTTAGGTCCTCTAAGATTGAGAAACTATATAAAGAAACTAATGAAAAATGATGTTAAAGAGGTACGATTGATGCAAACGCATAGTGGATATTCATTTAGAAATATGATATTCATAGTCTTGTTGTTTGCTGTCATGCTACTTCTTAGCGCATGCTCCTCAAATAAAGAAAAACTGATTTGTGACGACGTTGTCCAACCAGTGTGTAGTTCTAATAATCAAACATATTCTAGCATATGTGCTCTTTGGCGCGACAATCTCTCGCTAGGTTACTACGGCGTTTGTCATCCAGATGATGTTTCTCGATGGAATGTCCAAGATGATGAGTTGTTGTCGGTCATAATGGAGTGTGGAACAAAAATTCGATTGTTGTGTGGTGTCGATCAACATACTTACATAAACGGTTGTTATTTTAACAAAGCTGGTGTGCGGCTTAATTACGTCGGCGATTGCCGACTTAAATCTGATCTTATTAGAAACACTCAGTGTGAAAATAAGCTCGACTTCGTCTGTGGTTCTGATAATGTTACTTATCAAAACTCGTGTCTTGCAACAGCGTATGGTGTATCAGTAGTGAGTGAGGGGCGATGTAAAAATCCTGTGCCTCTCAAATGTAATGTGACATCCTATGTGTGCGGAAAAGATGGTGTTTCGTACGAAAACGAGTGTGTAATGCTGGAAAGTGGCGCCGAATTTGATTATTCAGGAATGTGTGCCGGGAAAAATTAATATTAACTCCTCCTCATAAAGGTGTAACTTCTCAGTAGTGTTTCCCGAAAGCTTTATAATATAAAACCTATTTCTAGGGGAAATGAACTACAAAAATCTCGTTCGCAAAGCAGTCGCAAGTGCTGCTCTTATTTTAGCACCTTACACAGCTCCAGCAACAGTAATCCAAACGGGTTCTGTTTCAGTTGCTGCGCCGCTTCGTGGCGTATCTGTAGATGCATCAAATGTACGTGGTTCAACAACAAATATTACATTTGTTTATGATCTTAATTTGGCGAATGGAAGTTCGCACTCAAATCCGTCTGATGTCATCGACATTGCGACAGGAACTTCGGCTAATTCTCAAACATCGCGCCTCTTGTTTAATGGTACTTTAGGATTGTACAATAATGCATCCCCAAGTACGCTTGTTTCAAGTGTCACAGGGTTAGGCAGTTTGGGTTTGGGTGTTGGTGGAGCTGTAAATAATGGATCTACTACATATCAGACATTCTTAGACAATGCGGGGAATTTTAAGCTAGTCGATTTTGGTACGCAGACTGCTTCCACGCAATGGACTCTTCCAAGTATTGCTGGTTCGACAATTACGGGACTCGACACATTTTTGAGACCAGGCGGAACAGTAGGCGACCTAAATGACTATGCTACGATGATTACTCGTGCAAATGGTACGTTGACTTTCTTCAACGTAGCGACAGGTGCTCAACTCGGCTCAACAATTACATTACCAAGTTTGTCAGGCTTTGGCTTTATGACAGATGGCGCTTTAGACACATCTTCTTGGACGTTGTACGGCTCATTTAACAATAGTGGAACAGGATATATTAACTCATATTCTTTCTCAGACATAAGATCTGATCTACAAGTTGTTAAAACGCCTGACTCTGGCTCAACACTACTTTTGGCTGGAATTGCAGCAGCAGGTTTGGCTTTTGCAACTAGAAAGAAGCGATCAGAAAGTCTTGACGCTAAGTTACGCTAAATTCTTTCAATCATTTCTTTTATTTTATTCTTCATTAAATTAAATCTGTTCTGATTCTCTTGAGTGGTTGTTGAGGAAAGAAGTAGTCGATTGTAACTTTTAGCATGTCTTCGCCAAAATGTCAAAGGTGTCGTGTCAAAGTAGAATTTTCCCTTTCCCGCAATTTGGGCAAGTATCCACCAGTCCAGCCATTGAGGTATGGGAGATATGAGATTCAGATTTTGAATAAATTGTTTGCGTACAGCAAAGCACGAAAAAGTATGAATCATATTTCTGTCTTGTATGATGTTACGCGCGTTAAATGGGGCATTAATCGGTACTATTATTATTTTTTGTTGATGTGCATCGTCTCCGGCGATTGCTTCTGCAGCGTGATCTCCAAATGGAACGATGTCATTGTAGGCTACCGCAATATCTGTATTTTTCCTAAATACGTTAATTTTATGACTTAAGTAGTTCTTATCCCATATATCGTCTGCATCAAGGAATGCAATAATATCTCCAGAACATTTGCTTAAAGCAAGTTTATAGGTTTGTGCAAGTCCTAGATTTTTTCTATCACCTATTGTGCCGTGGTAAAATAGTTTGATTCTTGCATCCTGTTTTACATAGGTATTAATTATTGACATAGAATTGTCCGTTGAACCGTCGTCAACAATAATGAGTTCCCATTTACTATAAGTCTGAGAAAGCACTGATTGGATGGCCTCATCGATGCACCAACTGTAATTGAAACTCGGAATTATTATAGAGAATGTTTGATCTAGGCGTGGAGGCGAGGTATGCGGTAGATTGATTGTTGAGTCAATTTTTCTATGTTCGATTTTGTCTGCATATTCTAAAAGTTTTAAGACATATTCGGAAGAGGTCCTTGGATCGATTTGCGTAGGTTGATTAATTTTCCAGTCTAGAGGATAATTGTGCTTTTTCAGAAATGGCGTATATAATTCTTTGAAAAATGGTATATCTTGCTCTGTGAACCAATCCTTCCAATTATTGTAAGATTTGGTTCGAGTTACGCTTTTGAGAATTTCTGTTTCAACCTCTATTGATTTGATCTTAAAACCTAAGAATCTCTCCAGGTCTTCTAGATTATTGTCAACGAAATCCTCGTATTTGAGTTTGTAAGTATTATTTTTGTTTTCAAGTAGCGTTAATTCTTGTGCGTATTCAAGCGGATAGTATATTTTTGCTAAGTTGGATAGTTCTTTTGTGTTGATTAAGGCTGGGTTCTTCTCTTTTATTTTAATTAATTCGAGTATTTGAAGCGCTAATTCTCGTTGAGGGATGTGTCTTAAGCCATACAAGAGTATGCTTATTAATCGGTCCCGTGGGTCTCTACAGATGAAAATTATCTTATCGAACTGATCGACAAAAGCTTTGAATGAGTCCATAGAGTTAAAGGAACTGAGTAATTTTGGAACGAAAACAACTTTGACCAGAATGTTTTTGTCCACATTAAATTTTATTTGGTCTTTCTCGAAATAACCATCCACATTGGGAATCGAATTTAATAACCTGTAATACAGTGCAGATGTTCCCGATTTTGGCAGGCCAATTATGAGCAATTTGAGATTTTTTGAGCTAGCTTTTTGTTCTCTTTTAACTTGCTCATTATTTATGACTCTTAGCTTATTTTCATTTGTCATTTTAATGAGTTTGTTGACGTATAATGTTGCGTGTTGCGGAAGAATTTTTTGTATATCGTTCAGCTCCCATTTGTCGTAGTATCCGAAGTCTTGCATAAATTTTTGAAATTGAGGCTTGTATAGTTTTACGTCTTCGGGCGTAAACCAGTCCTTCCAGTTATTATATGACTTCGTTCTTTCTAATCTTTCCAATCGTTTGTCATTTTCTAAAATTGGTTTTAGTTCCACACTAAGAAAACTCTCTAAAGAGGCTACTTTGTTATCGACAAAATCTTCATATTTTAATACAAACACTTTTGGGTTGGACTTGAGCGTATACATCTTATCCGTATACTCTTCGGCGAGGTCGGGATCTGCCAATTCCGCCAATTTACGCATCGGAATGAGTGAAGGCTTCGTTTCTTTTTGAGCCAATAATTTCATGAATTCTTCAAACTTATCGGCATCGGTAATGTATTGTGTCCGAAATAAAACCCTGCTGATGAGTCTGTCACGAGGATCTCTAATGATTAGGATGATTTTGTCAAATTTCGGAACAAAACTGTCTACAAAATTTTCCCAGGTGTTAAACTTTGCTGTGAAATGTTTATTGAATAAAATTTTGCAAACAATATTCTTTTTTTTACTAAAATCAACTTTTTCGTCTTCAAAATATGATTCTGCGTCTGTTGAGATTTTAATTCTTTGAGTGAGAGCTGAAGTTCCACTCTTCGCAAGACCAACAATAAGAACCTTCATTTTTTCCTCAAAGCGATTCGTATGACATTGTCAATGTTTGATAGCCCTTGGCGTATGTCGAAACGTTCAATAAGGATTTTGGATGATCGCTCTTTGAATGCGGAAAGAGACGTGCAAATTGTTCGTATTGCCTGTGCTAGAGCCAGCGGGCTAAATTCTTTGACTAGTATGCCGTTACCAGCTTCAACCATCTCCGCCACTCCTCCTGAAGATTCAAACGCAACGATGGGTTTGCTTAATGCCATTGCTTCAAGTGCCGCTAATGGGAAGGGGTCCTCGTGTGAAGTTAAAAGAAAGATGTCTGCTTGTTTAAGATGAGCATATGGATTTGGTAATTCACCAATAAAGGCTGTTCGGGCAGCTGCAGATGGTGTCGGGTCAATGGTATCTAGATAATTTATGTTTCCGTGTTGGCCGCCAATCCACATCAATTTTATGTTTGGATTACTTCTTGTAAGGATTTCTTGTAATTGTAAGAAGTAGTCTACGCCTTTACGTTTTGTGATAGACCCAATACAAACGACTAAAACTTCATTTTCTTTTTTTAGTTGAGGTACATATTCTTCTGATAATTTTCTAATCTCATTGACGTCGATGAATTCGTGAACTAATTGTATCTTCTTGTCGTCTATATTGTATTGTGTCAATAGATAATTTTTCACGCTCAGAGAAACTGCGATAAAGATATCTGCACAATTTCTGAACGAGTCTTTGTTTTCATGGGCTCGTACATGTAAGTATGAAGAGTGTAGCTCGTGCACGTGTAAGATTGTCGGTATGTGTAAGCTTTTTGCAGCGGCGGCATATCGCCAGCTCACTATGCTGTTGGCGAATACGAGGTCAGGCTGTATCTTTCTAAGCATTTGTTTGATCTTGACCTGTTCTGACGGAGCATGGCCCATCATTTGAGGGTACTTGATATTTTTGAACGTTTGACTAAACTCTGTATGCATGGATCCTTGCTTGAGGGAAATTACTGTAATTCGGGCGTTTCGTTGGACGTGTTTGGCTATTTCAAAAAGAATCTTAGGAGCGCCCGTTCTTGTTTCTTCGTGATTTACGAAAACAATGTGTTTGCGTCTTTTAGCTTTATTTTTGGTGCCGCGAAGAGTTAGCAGAAATTCAATGTATGTTCGGTATATTTTTCCATCTTCATGGAATATGGATGTAATAATTTTGTCTATTGCTTGTGTGCATCTGTATGAAAGACTTTGTTGAACGTTTACGATAAATTCTTGTGCGTGTTGCAAACTAATGTCGGTTGCTTCTAGCGTCTGCGTGAGATTCTGAATACTTGCTTCATATGTTTTTATTTTTTCTTTTGCCTGATGCAATGCTTGCTGCGTCTGTCGTATAACTTGTTGCGAATTCTGTCGAACGTTGATTGCGATATTTCTTTCATTTTCGATTCGTTGTGCAAACTTTTGGAGGTTTTCCTGAAGCTGCTGTACTCGCAAGGATAATGCCTCTTTTTGTATATTCGCTGTGTTAAGATTTTCGGAAAGGTCTAATATCTCTTGTTGTTTAGTGTTGATGATAAGATTGGCATTTTTTAGTTCAAAAGTAATTGATGAGAGAGAGGACTTTAGTGAATCGACTGACTCTAAAAGTTGTGCAATTTTTTCGCTTTTGAGCTTGTCTTCTTGCGAGATTTGCTCATTTATTTTAAGTTGGTTGCTTAATTGTTTTTCCAATTCTTTTATTTTGGTTTGAAATGCGTCGATGTTTTGTTTGAGAGTATTTTGTTTTTCTTCGTATGATTTTCTAATAAACGTAACTTGGTTCTTGAGTTCATCCTCTTTATTTCTTAATTGATTTTGTAAGTTAAGAATTTTTGAATTAGAGATCCTTAGTGAATTAATCACATCTCGCATATATAGTGCGTCATCGCCGCTTTGGTGCTTCAATCGAGGATCAATGAACTTAACAATTTCTGATTCAAAAGACCCATAATCTTTTATGGGAATTTGTAATTTGTCTTTTATTTTCTCTATACACGATTTTGGAAATTGAATCAAATCATCGTAATAGATAGATATTGAGTTTGAGCTCGCATACTGATCAATATTTCTGTTGTATTTGTCATATAATTCCAAGCCTTTAGCTAATTCTAAGGAATCTCTTGCGTTTAGAGATTTTGCCACATCCAAATCTTTTCTATACATGGCAATAATTTTAACTTGCACTTTCATTTTTGTTAAAATATCTTTGTACAGCGGCAATAGAAGGCTAATTCGTGGATCCTTTATGCCAAAAAGTTGTGTTGCATTGAATTCTTTTTGCAGCACTGATTCAATTTTCTTTTTGAAAGGTGCTATTGATCGCTTTGTGTACCAATTATGTTCTAGAGGCTTTACATCGTCCCAGCTTGTGTTTAAGGTTTTAAGAATATCCTCGTTTATTTGATACAATTCGTTATGCTCGAAATATCCCTTCTCATTATTTGGACTTGCGAGCATTAAATTCTGTCCAAAATCAACCCCAAGCAAGCGAAGAATTCCTGCACATAGTGACGTGCCTGATCTATGCATACCCACTATTAAGATCGCTATCCGAGGATTGATTTTAATAGACTTGTCGAGTGATAATTGAGAAGCCTTCGAAAGAGAATTATGTCTAGTCGTTATTAATCCCCTTGTACCCATGATAAGAAAAGATGGTATAGATTTTCTTTATATACTTGTTGCTTTTTATCATTGGAGAGGGGTTACTTGACCGCAGACCGTACAGTTCATTTATTCGTATTTGCGCCTACTACAAAAGCCCGTAGAATTTATATATGATGCAAAAGGAGCTAGAATTGGGATGGTAATTCATTTTTCAGTGCAACGTGTGAGATTGTTTCTTCGCCAGAGTTTTTATCTTGCAAAAACTACGCTCTCACAACGTTATGAGAAAAGTTACTTGGGCGTATTTTGGTTTTTACTTGAGCCCCTACTCTATTTCTTGATTTTTTTGACAATCAAAAAGAGCCTGAATATTCAAATTGAAAATTACCCGATTTACATTTTAGTTGGTATTTTGGTGTACAACTTTTTTTCTCATATGACCACGCAGTCTTTGCAATGCATTTCCAATAATAAGGAGATAATCAAACATTTTAAAGTTTCAAGCGAGACTTTAGTATTCTCCGTTGCTCTTCAAGTGTTATTTTTTCATTTTTTTGAGCTGATTATTCTAGTCGGTTTTATGGTATATTTTGGACTACCTTTGCAAGGGTTAATTGGATACATTTTGATTTTGATTCTATTTGTTCCTTTCTGTTTAGGCGTATCATTTTTCATTAGTGCAATTACCGCTTATATCGCTGACTTTATTTCTTTGTGGCGACTATTCCTTTTGTCTTTATTGTTCGTACTGCCTATATTTTATGCAATCCCTTTGCCCATTTCTTCATTTAATCCACTATATTATTTCGTAACTTTCTTTAGAGAAACTGTTCTAAACCAATTATTTCCATCTTTCTGGACAATTGGCCTCTTGTTTTGTATGAGTGTAGCCAGTTTGGCACTTGGTCTGCTCGTGTTTCGCAGTCTTAAAAAAAAGTTTGCGGAATTAGCATAGATTTTTATTTACTTAGCTGTATTCGTTATTTTAGTATAATGACCAAAAAAAATATTGCTAAATCTCCTGACGCCGCGCGCCAAAAGTATATTGTTTTGAAGGGGATTGAAAGGACTGGCGCACATATGCTTTCGTTAGCAAGCGCTTTGTTGTATTCGTTAATCACAAAACGAAAACTGGTCGTAGATTGGACACATTTGGATTCAAGCACGGATGCACAATTGTTCTTTGATTTATTTTCTTCCAAATATGTTGAGGTTCAAAGTGTTAGTCAGATCCATGGCACGACTGTGAGTCCTGCTGTATGGGACGGCAGACTGTCATCAAGTGTTTTAGATATACATAATTTGAAAAATTCTGTACTTGATCAAAATAAAATCAAATCAATGGGCAACACTTATTCAATCGATATATCAAAGATTGATTATCCGCACGATGTGGTTGTTTATTTTGATGATTCCTTTTTGCTGCAGAAATTCATTCCGCATATGCATTTGCTTCCAGATGACCTGCAGATTACTGATAGAAGCAAACTGCTTAAAATTATATATTCAAAATATATTCTTCTAAATCCTCAACTTAATGTTCTCGCAGAAAAAGTTGCAAAATCACGATTTACCAAACACACTATAGGCATACATCACGTGGCTAAGGATTCGTCGATGGGTGTTTCTTTAAAACAGTACATTGACGCGATTGAAACGTATGTTCGAGACAATAAGTGCGGTGAGGTTACCACTGTGTACATGTCCTCCAAAAATGCGGCACTAAAAAAGCTAATAGTTTCCAAACTGCGTCTCCCTATTGTTGAATACCCGTTGCCAAATAAAAAAACAGCAAAGGTTTCGTCATCTTTTACGTTAGTTAAATTTAAGAAAAATCTGCTTCGAATACTTATGTTGTCTAAATGCAATTTGCTATTAAACAATTCGCCATTCCCACACTGTTTTTTCGCGGAAGTGTTCTCATCTGGCTCTAATATTAAAAAAATACTCTTGGCACCAGCCGTTAAAAGAATTCGTGCAAATAATGTTGTTAAATATTATCGGCAAAATCGGGAGAAACCCCGAAGCATGCTATCGACAATATTGAGTCCTCTTTCCAAAAATAAAGTGCATGATTTATGTGTTTTAAACAATGTGTCCCTAAATATTTTTTCAAATCAAATTGTTGGAATAATAGGGAAGAATGGTTCAGGTAAGTCAACTTTACTAAAAATCTTGGCGGGCATTTTACCTTTAGATTCAGGTAAAGTAGAAGTTACCGGTTCTGTGATTTATTTGTCAGGAGCTACACATGGTCTAAAAGACGATTTGACTATGCGCGATAATATATATTTGGTGGGAGTTTTGCATGGACTTTCTACTCAAGATATTGATAAGAAGCTAAATCAGATTGTTTCGTACACAGGATTAGTAGATTATTTGTACACGCCATTATATCAGTTTTCTAGTGGCATGAAGCATAGATTGGGTTTTTCGATTGTTCTGCATTGTGTCACGCACAAAAAACCTGACGTTTTACTGTTGGATGAATTCATTGGTACCGCATCCGACATTTCATTTCAAAACAAAGTTGCTCGAAGTATTTCTGATCTTATTAATCGAGGTTCTAGTGTTCTGATTGTTACGCACAATTTGGATTTTGTCAGAAAAAATTGCTCAAAAGTAATCTATCTTAAGAATGGTAAAATTATTGAATCTTCCAATGTTAAGCAAATAATTGATGTCTATACTAAAGATGTTGGAGTAAAGTAATTAATGCAGACTGCCCTTGAACATTTTTTAGATGAAGAATTATTTCTTCTCGGTTGCGGTATCTTGTGGTTTATGTCGCTGTTTGTTAAATTCCGCAAAAATGAGCTGTACGCACTGCTCTGGCGTTGAATGTTCTGTACGTACTTCTAGTGTGCTAAAGGACAATTCGAACGGATCGGAAATCCCTGTGAAGTGCTGAATCTTTCCTTCACGGACTTTTTTGTAGAGTCCTTTAGGGTCTCGTTTTTCGCAGACGGTGATAGGACATTGGACAAAGACATCGATGAGAGCTGTGCCAAGAATTTCCTTTGCGAGATCTCGGAATATCTTTCGGGGCGTTATCGCACTGACGATGACGTTGTAGCCGCGCGCGGTGAATAATTTGGCAGCTTGTGCGATTCTGCGAATATTTTCATATCGATCTTGGTGTGAGAATCCTAAATCATTATTCAGACCCGAGCGGATTTCGTCGCCGTCCAAATTAATGACGGGGATTCCTTTTTCTTGCATCTGACTTTTGAGTTTGTTAGCCAACGTCGTTTTTCCGCTTGCTGGAAGACCGTAGAGCCAAATTACTTTTGGCGGGATGTCGAAGGCGGGTACGCCTAGAAATTGTTCCACTTCGTCGTGGATAATCGGCGGCACGAGTTCTTTCCACGTGTCGATGTTTTTCTTAACGAAGTCGCGGATTTGCGTGGCGGAGATAGTTTTCAGATCTTCTGGTGGTTGGTGTTCGATGACATCGTATCCAACGTCGTGACCATAGTTGACTGACTCTATATCGGGAATCGGCATCACGTGTACATCTTGGCCATGGAACACTTTTTGGATCATGCTCACAGTCTGAGATGTTGTGAATGGATTATGTTCGTCGGGTTGTACGTCGCGGACTGCAACGAGCACGGGGACGTTTTGGTCTAGTTTTTGTTTGATCAACCAGTAATGGCCGTAATGAAATGGTTGCCATCGTCCTATGAATAATGCTTTTTTGTCAGTCATTGTTTTTTCGCAGTATTTACAAAGCAAGATTCGGTTATATAGGTTTCTGTAGTTTTGTGTTGCGTTATAATATTCGTTGGTGGCATAATTTGTTCGTATATTTTTTAAAGGAATTCTTATTTTGATAGAGTATGGATCGTCTGACAGAACTTGAACAGAAAAGCATCTATATTATCCGAGAAGCGTACGCGAAATATCGAAACATGGCGCTCTTATGGTCCATCGGTAAAGATTCTACGACATTGCTTTGGCTAGTGCGAAAGGCATTCTTTGGCAAGATTCCATTTCCTGTAATTCACATCGATACGAGTTTTAAGATGGATGAAATCTATTCTTTTCGTGAAAAATATGCGAAGGAATTCGGACTTAATCTGATTGTGTTTCGTAACGAAGAAGCGCTCGCTGCGGGTGTGAATTCTCAAACTCATTCTCGACTTGATTGCTGTCAAAAATTGAAAACGGACGCACTTAAGAAAGTCATAGCAAAAAATGGTTTTCAAGCGATCTTGTTAGGTATTCGTCGAGATGAACATGGGATTCGCGCAAAAGAGCGAGTATTTTCGCCGCGCACAAATTCGTTTGAATGGCAGTATAAGAATCAGCCGGCTGAGTTGTGGAATATGTATAAGCGCAAAGTCGCAGGCGACGAACACGTGCGAGTGCATCCATTGTTGGATTGGAGCGAAGTCGATATCTGGCGATATATCGAGCGCGAGAAGATTCCCGTGGTTACTGCGTATTTCGCAAAAAATGGAAAGCGATACCGAAGCATTGGGTGCGCGCCGTGCTGTACGCCTATGGGCTCGTCTGCCGATACAGTTGCAAAAATTATTGCTGAATTAAGTCACACAAAGATATCTGAACGATCGGGTCGTGCACAGGATGCAGAGAATAGCTACAATATGCAAAAGCTGCGATCGCTTGGGTACATGTGAGGTAATACGATGACGTCCACTCATTATTTTCCAGTTGTTTTTTCGGGACATGTCGATCACGGAAAGTCATCTTTGATAGGTCGAATTTTGTTTGACACCAATTCGATTTCTCCAGACAGAATAGAAGAGGTCAAGAAAATAAGTGCCCAATTGGGACGTGATTTTGAATTTTGCTTTCTTTTAGATTACATGCAAGAAGAGCGTGAACAAAACGTCACAATCGATATCACTGAGACTTTTTTCTCGACGCCCAAAAGGGACTTTGTCATTATAGATGCTCCGGGGCACAGAGAATTCACAAAGAACATGGTAACTGGTGCAAGCCGTGCTGAGGCTGCCGTATTAGTTATAGATGTCAACGAAGGAATTTGTGAACAGACGCGAAGACATGCGTACATACTTTCTTTGCTAGGTATCAGACAAATTTTAGTCGCTGTAAACAAAATGGATTTGTGTCAGTTTTCCAAGTCCACGTTTGATCATGTTGCAAAATCTGTTGAGGAATTATTCAAGACGCTCGGTGTAGTCCCACAGTACATCATTCCAATCAGTGCGACAGGGGCAGACAATGTCCTTCATAAGTCTGCGAATTGCGCATGGTACACAGGTCCTACTGTGATAGAAGCGTTGGAGACATTGTCATCTTCTAAGTCAATTTCATCGGGCGCATTGTGTCTGCCAATCCAAGATGTCTATGTCGTTGAAGGAAAACGAGTCTACGTCGGTACTGTAGGAAGCGGCACAATCACGATGGGTCAGATGATTACTGTGTTGCCGTCAGGTCAAAGTTCGACGGTAAAAGCTGTGCGAGAATTTGCAAATCCTCTCAAAAAAGAAGCATCAGCTGGCGAGAGTATCGGTATTGAACTGACGGATAAACTGTTTGTAGAGCGAGGAAATATCATCGTCTCTGAGAGTTCGCATCTGCAACCTGTGACCACGTTTGAAGCGACGATATTTTGGCTTTCACCGGAGAAATTTACGATTGGTGACGAATTATTGCTCCGATGCGCGACACAGGAAATGATGTGTAAAATCTCGTCGATTCATACAGTGATGAATTCATCTACTCTTGCACAGGTTGGTGGCGAGTTGAAACATATTTCTACACATGAGGTTGCGCGCGTGAGTGTGACGTGCGTAGGCTCTGTAGTGATTGACGTTTCTGGCGTATTTGCAGATTTGTCACATTTTGTGCTTGAGCGAAACTCGCAAGTCGTGGCTGGCGGAATCGTTTTGAAGGCGTAGTGCGGTTGTGATTGTATTGTTTGCAGATGTATGTATATTCTTTATGTACGGAACTTTTAACACAATATTTATAAATGGGATAGTCGAGAAACGACGATGGGTATAGGGATGAGAGGCGGGTTTCATATTCGTCTTGATTTCATTATAGGGTACATATGTCAGATATTCCGAAGCAGCGCTTGTATAAGTTTCCAGTCCGTTCTCTTCTGATTTTAAGCTTGCTTGCACTTGTTCTTGGCTTGTTATATTCTCTTTCAGATATTCCACAATTAATCTCAAAAGCAAATGCAGACTCGTGCGATGTGCAATATTTTGTTTGCGCATCCGACATGAAAACGTACACTGCGTGTCTGGCTGAAAAGTTGGACGTAAATGTTGTTGTGTATGGTGCGTGTGACGCAGAGTTTCAGTGCAGTTTGACTGGTCCAGTCGTTTGTGGTGTCGACGGTAATGAATATCCTAATGAATGTACTGCGGTGCGATTATCCAATGTTGCTGTTGAGAGAGTAGGTCCATGTTAAAAGTAGTACGAGCATTATTGATTGCGATTCTTTTTCTGATTGCTATTGGTGTTACGTCTGCTGAGCTTGGAGATCTTTGTGGCGGCGATTCTGGCGGTTGTGATGCAGGTCAATGTCAAGATACAAATGGCGATGGCATCGGTGCTTGTCGCGAGTTTAATGATGTTGGCGAATCCTGTGATGATAATCTTGTAAAATGTCAAACTGGTGTTTGTGTTGACGGTTCTTGTCAAGATGGCACTGGTGGTGGCGAAGGCGACGGTCAGATTGGCGACTCTTGTGACGCTGGCGACGGTTGCGCAGTTGGTACTTGCCAAGACACTGATGGAAATGGTGTTGGCGCGTGCAGAGAATTTGGCGGCGACGGTAGCAGCTGTGATGATGTTTACTACAAGTGTGTTGATAGTATATGTATAGAAGGAACATGCGTTGGCGGTGGCGATGGCGGTGACGGTTGTGAGAGCGATTATGACTTTTGCACGAGCAGAGGAAAGAATTGCGATATCTTGACTGGAACAGATAATTGTGGTCAGATTAGATCAGTCGATTGTGATGCGGCGACGTCTACATATTGTGCAGCACCGAACGTCTGTAGTAATAATTATTGTGAAGCGCCACTTGGATGCACTCCTGCAAGTGATTATGATTTCTGCTCGCAATTAGGCAAGAACTGTGGTTCGGTCACATCTTACGACGCGTGTTTGAAACTCATGCGTACTGTTGATTGCGGCGTTGCGACCGCAACAACATGTACGTCACCAAAATATTGTAATGAAAATAATGTTTGTACTAATCCTGATTGTACATACTCAGGGGATTTAGCGTTCTGTAATTCTTATGGAAAGAATTGTGGTGCTGTTGCGGCTCTTGATAATTGTGGCGCGAGTAGAACTGTGAATTGTGGTGCGGCGACTGGAACGATTTGCGGATTCCCGAACGTTTGTTCAGCAGGTATCTGTGTTCCTCCAACCAACAAATCTAAAGTTCTTAACTGGTATGTCCCATACGGTATCTTTAGCGTAAATTGGGAACGCGTCAATGGTTCTGTTTATACTGGCGGCGTTGTTGCTTTCCCTTTCAATACTTCTTCAAATATCACATTAGGTATCTCTTGCTCGACGGGCGATTGCGGTAATGCGGTAGTGACTTTAAACAAACCATACTCGTCATTCCAAATTACAGATGTGCAACCGCAACCATGTTTAACGGGTCTGAAAGCATCATACATCAATCCAATCTATGGTCCAAGTTGTGGCGTTACTTATACTATTGAATCATTGGCTGATACTTCATTTTCTGAAGTCATAGTTCCAAGAGTTTGCTCACAAAATCTTGCATTCTTTGGCGTACCATGTACGGATGGTGCAGGATTATCGGTCCAATACTTTGACGAGAATATCACTCCTCCTCCTCCACCACCACCTCCTCCTCCACCATGTCCAACATGTCCTCCGCCTCCTCCTCCGCCATGTCCTACATGTCCGCCTCCGGTTGGAAACCAATCTTATGATAGATTGTGTAAGACGATTGGAAGAGATGCTTGGCTAAGCTCTGCGTTTGCAAATGCGGGTACGTCGTTGAGTACTGAATCGTTGAATAAAGTAGCATACGCTTTGGATCAACATATTGCATACGTTACAGAATCGCTTAGACGTTCTGGTGCGTACGTCACACAGACTGTTGTTAATGTTCCTGCAGATTTCACATTCATTCCAAAAACAAATGCAAGCATCTCAGATGCACAGCCATATGTTGTAGTCGATCCAGTTCCACTTAATGCAACGTATCGTTGGAATTTATCGTCCACAGAGTTGCGAGGTTTGCTTGACACTATTTCAGCGCGTGAAGGATTGCTCATCGCATTTGGCAACGAAAGCCGATTGGAACCTGTATTCAAATCATGTACTCCTGATCCAGCTGACACGTGTTACGCCGATGTTTCAAGCTGTTCTTGGAAGGGAGTCTGTTATTCGGACAGAGATCGAATTGTAATTAACAGAGCCTTTGGTACAGCAACGAAAGTAACAGATGGTCAAGAATACGATTACCAATGTTCCGTGAATTCTCCAGGTCAGTGGGTGTCTCCACCAGCATGGCCTGTAGGTAATATCTGTAACAATGGTTTGCATGTTGTCTGTTCAGAAGATGGTTCGACATACAATGCGAGCAATACATACATTGAGAATAACGAATCAAATTACTTCTGTGTCTCCAACGGCGCAACATGGCAGTGGTTTGAATCAGAATCCTTAGATAATATTTCCACTTACTTGAGCGAATCCTGCGGCGGTGGATCTGCTTCGATTGATCAAAATTGTAATGCACATCAATCGTTCAACAGATTCGCTAACGGAAGTGTTGATTACAACGCATGGCGCGATGGCGCAGCAGTGTTTGCTGTCAAGACTGACGTGGATGCATTTGATGCTGCATGTTACATCAGACTGCACGGATACGTCATTGACTCAGTCACTGGTACGGCACAGGGCGGCTCATCATTATCCTTACAAATCATCGGTCCAGCTAGCGAACTGCAATCTTTCAAGACGACGACGTCTGATGCGAGTGGTTACTATGACTTTGGTATGTTGCCTGCGACTGATTACAGATTAGCTGTCAATAAAGCAGGATTCGATCCGTTCGTCATATGGACAACGTTCCCATACCAGCAATCAGAATCATACAATGTATCACTACAAAGAGGCACGTGTCGTGATGACTGTACTTCATTGACTTCCTTGACTCAGTGTGTCGCAGCGTGTGACGGACTTGCAGGATGTCAATTTGAAAACAGCACGGTTGCAGGATGGCTTGACAAAGTTCCAGTTAACATCAGCTATGTCACTCCAGACAATCAGTATGAAGTCTCCACTTGTGAAGGCACAGTGCGACCACATGTGCGTACAGGCGTTTCTGACGGCGGCATCCGATGTCCAAGTGGTCAGACGTTAATCATCATCGACAGAATTGCACTCAAAGACGGCAAACCAGTATTGATCAAGATTCCAGTATGCCAAGAAGGTGAAGAATGAAACGAAGCACAATTAATGGCATGATTATTTTATGTACGCTTATTTTTATTTTGACAATTGTTCCTTCGGCGTTTGCTCTGGGTGAACTTTGTTGCAGTGGCGCTGGAAGCTTCGAACAAAATCAAGCTTGTGCTGATACTGGTTATCCATCATGTTCTTCAGGATCGTGTGACGACGGCAATGCAGACGGTATTGGTGCATGCCGTATATACAACGGAATCGGCGGCTACTGTGACGGCGGTAGTTACAGATGTTCAAGCGGAAGTTGCATAAGTAATGTTTGCCAATTGAGTACGCCAAGTTGTACTGGTGCAGAAACTCCAGGCAGCGTTTCGTGCAATCAAGCACCGACGTATCCGAACACACCAAAGGTCTTAACGACAGGCAATTGCGATGGTTACACTGCGTGCCAATACTGGTGTGGTTCTAATGGCTATTATTATAATGGCGCATGTGTCGCAAGAAAGACGCTTGGTGCTTCATGTTCTTCCAATAATGAATGTGCAAGCAATGACTGTCACGGTGGCTTCTGCCAGCAAGCAGTAGGTATTGGTGGGCTCTGCGCTAATTTACAAACATATTGTTCATCAGGATTCTGCAAAGTCGAGAATGGTCAATACTTTGGCATATGTACTTCATCAGACAAAAGTCTAGGTGCATCATGTACTGATAGTCGAGAATGTGCAAGCGGCGACTGTCACGACGGATTTTGTCAATCTGGCGTAGGTCTAGGAAGTCTTTGCGCAAATCTTCAAATTTATTGCACGACGGGATATTGTAAAGTTGAATCTGGTCAATATTTTGGTTTCTGTAGCTTGCCTACGAGTTATTCCTGCCAAGGTCCTTTCCCACCGGCAGGCACATACGCTGCCTGTCCAGGAGCTGATACTGGTCTTTCTGCAAATCAAGGATCATATTTATTGAATCCGTGGCAATCTTGCAGCGGCGCTAAATGCGAGTATTTCTGCACGGGCGGCACGAGTGCATGCGCTGGTACGTGTGTGACTCCTAAACCAGATAATGCGTTCTGCACTAATGGTTGTGAATGTGCTGGCGGTCAGTGCGCTGGTGGGTATTGTTCGACTCCGGTCACTTTGGTTTCCTGCGATTCTCCTTCTCCAAGCGGTGCTGGTGTTAATCTAATAATGTCGCAAAGATCGATAAACGCTTCAGGCGCGTGGAGTTATATCGATCCGGCGTTCGTCGGTCCAGTAGGTTATTGTACATGGACGTGTGCGAATGGATATGAACGATCAGGTAATTCATGCGTTTTGAAGACGACACAGCCTGCATGCACTGCATCGGATTGTGGTTCTTGGGGCGCATGTACAAATGGCTTTGAATTCTGCACATCGTTAAGAGTTGGCTCAAATTGTACTGGCACACCGGTTCGAACTTGCGGCGGTGGTCCGGTTTGTAATCCTTATTCTGACGCACAATTCTGTGCAACATATGGTAAGAATTGTGGTATTTTTAGCGGTACTGACAATTGTGCAAATTTCCGATCAGTCAATTGCAGCAGCGCTACTGGTGTTGCATGCAATTCACCAAATACTTGTACGA
>DATGWN010000088.1:0-8157 GCA_035299465.1 Acidobacteriota bacterium
AAAGCCGCTGATTATGGCAAGAAAACCAGGGAAACTACCGGGTAATGTGGTTACGGTGGACTATGGTCTTGAGTATGGAAAGAACACTCTTGCGATGCAAAAGAACGCAATTCGACGCGGTGACACTGTTCTCGTCATTGACGACGTTTTAGCGACTGGTGGCTCTGCAAAAGCGGCTGCCACGCTTGTAGAAAAACTTGGCGGACAGGTTGCAGGCATCCACTGCGTATTAGAACTTGAAGGACTCAATGGCAGAGAGAAACTGCTCGATTATGCGGTGCGCTCTCAGCTTCAATACAAATGATGACTCACTTATACGGCAAATTCAATGCAGATGGAATAGGAATATACAACAAAGAGGGCGTTGAATATCTTGTTTGTATTGAACGATTCACTGAGCCAACTGGAATAGCGCTCGTCGGCGGTAAACGAGAATTCAAACGCAATCCTGCTGCAGGCGAAGAAGATTTTGAATCCAGCACAGAGTGCATTTTGCGTGAGTTTACAGAAGAGTCGGGACTGACCTTTGTAATTGAAAGACTCTTAGGTCGTTACGATAAACCCGGACGCGATCCTCGCGGAGAACGCATATCTGACGTCTTCGTCGGTCGTGCAACAGGTACGCCGCGAAACGAACCTGGCAAGACGCGTGTGTTACTCATTGATCCCCAAAAGATTCACGAATATCAGCACGATTTTGTGTTCGACCATTATAAGATATTATGCGATTGGGAACAGACTCGTAAGCGTTTCTAAGAATAGGCAAGAATTAAATACGCTAGTTATTTCCCCTCGCGTATGTTCATACAATCATTAAAGAATCTATTCACTCGACCTAGAGAATTGAGCGCACAAGAATATTATAAGTCTCGTCTATTACCAGATGACGCGCTCGCGCTTTCTGACTTCACAAAATATCTCGGAGACTCACTCATTTCCTATTTGCTGCCAAGTGCTATTATCGCGGTAGGCAGTTCGACGTACGACGATGCTCATTGGCAGCGTCGAAAAAAGTTAAACCTGAAAGATCCCTCATTAAAGGCTGCAGAGACATACTCGGATCTGGACATTGTCGTTTGCCCAATCCAGTCTATGGAATTAGACACTTTGTGCGATGTCGTCTCTCAAATTCTCATGGATGCTAAGATGCCGTTTAAGAAACACGAAGATTCCACTGCGGGTGTTTCCTATTGTAATGCGACGGCAATCAGTGACGATGGCAAAAGCGAATCCATTCTCAGTCCTTTTGCTCATTTTGATTACGGTAGACACTCATTAACCACAAGGTTGCCACACGGTCGCTCGTTGGATATCTTACTAGGTCATGAAGATGAACCGCTGCTGTCTGCAGACGATAAAATTGCTGTTGAACGAAAAAATAACTACGCCTTCAGTCTGATATACAGTCCTAATCAAACTCCTTTTGTGCATCGGCATCAATTGCCACGCGTCTGATTTTTGGAGTGAAGTTCAATAATTCATCATTTTTTATTCTTCCGACGCCAAAGAAATCGCCCAGTGAATTTTTGATGATGACGTAGCCACTGAATGTTGTGATGTCTGCACCGATGCTTGTCATCGGAATGTTTTGTCCTTTGCTCCAAAGAAAAAATGCATCATCAGATAATGTCAAAACATTTTTCGTCGCATGCGGTCCAATCATCTGCGAACCTTCTATACTTAGTCGCAAATTTGTTTTGTCGTCGTTATATTCCGCAAAATAGCTTCCAAGCGAATTGACGCGAAATGCATTCAAATCAAGATCGATAAATGATCTATCTAATAGATATAGCTTATTCTCGAACTCGTGCAAGAATACTGCACATTCCAAAGCCGGTTCATAACCGTACATTGAGAAAATCATCTCACGAAGTAATTTTACTTCCTTTGATTTGAGCGGAATAAGGTTTTTCATGTGAAAAGAGAAGAGTGGACAAAATATAAATCATCGCATTGCGCGCTTTGCAGCTTCTAATCTGAGTTTGAGTGCGGAAAGTTTGTCTTTGTCAGTATGCGGATGCGCGCTGAGTTTGGCATGCAGTTCTTCAAGTCGCGCTATGTCGGACGTGAGAGGATGCTTTGGCTTAGGTGCAAGTGATCGCTTGTACGCGGCCATCATCTCAAGTGCTTTTGCGTACTCAAGTTCGACGCGCTCAAGTTGTTCGATGATCTGCATCTTCATGTTCAGATTTCGAGGATGGCGCTGTAAAGAAACATCAGTAAGATGGTGCATGTATTTTTTCAGAACGACTGGGTCCAGCTCTGCGAAGGAAACCATAGTTTATTTGTTGAAAAGGGAACCGAACTTTCTTCTCATCGGCTCTTGCGTAACCGGTGGTATAGTGTTTGTCGGCATTGGTCGATGCAATGTGTGCGTCGGAGTTGACGGGAACTCGACATGTTGTGGTCGGTGGTTGTACACAGGCATGCTTGCTCGAGTCATTTCCAATGTGCCGATTCGGGATTTTAGACCGTTCACAGCCTCAGTGACTTCGATGAGAGTCTGGCTCACCTGCACAAGGGCATCTGCTATTGCGCTGTTTTGTTCAGAAATGGTATTAAGTTTAGTGATGACTGGTGCAAGTTGTTGTGCGATGATTTTTTCCTCGCGTTGTTCCAACGTCAATTCTTCATGCGCTTTCTTGAACAAACCCAAAAGCTCGTCAAGACTGCCTTGTAATTGTGAGATAGAACTAGTCATTTCTTTGCCATTCTTCGTTGCGTGTGCAAGCAGCGGATTTTGCTTTAATGTAGAGAGCTCTTTCTCAAGTTTTGCAAAGTCTTCAGAAGGAACAAACGTGTACTCGTCTTTCATAATAACCCCATACACGTCGTCAGAGACTGCGTATATAAAGGTTTATTGCTCTTTGCGAGTGGTATCTATTTTTTTAAGAGCATCAATAACGGCTTGTGCGCATTGCTGTATGTTCATATGCGTTGTATCGATGACGATGTCAAAATTAGCCGGATCATGCACATCTATGCCGTACAGCGTTTTGAATCGAGAGCGCTCTTCCTCGTATCGATGTACGAGCTGTTTTCGTGTCGCTTCCAAACCGATTGTACCTTCGGATTTTCTGTGCGTATCGCCAGCCACACGACGAGCGGCCTCATCAAAATCAACGCTCAAGTAGATGTGGATTGCATCCGGTATGAAATGAAAACTTGTGCGACCGTCAAAGATGAAATTATCCTTTTTCTTACCAAGCTCTTCCTGCAGTGAGTCGAATTTTTTATCCCACCCAAGCTGCGGGTTTTTGTCACAGTAGATGAGAAAATCCAGCAATGTCATTTTGTGCCGTGCCGCTTCCTCACGTTGCAGATCGCCCACAGACAACCGCTCTAAATGTAATTCTTTAGCCAGAATCTTGGAAACAGTACCTTTCCCTGCCCCCGGAGTGCCACAGATAGTCAGTTTCATACAAGTACCCCAGTCCCATGGTATAAATATCTTTGCAGACGTCTAAACACATAAGAAAATAAGAAAATATATAAAGCACTAGTCGACACGTTAAGCTATCTTACTTCGTCCGGATAGAACTTCGAGCACGAGTAAGAAGGTTAAGGAGTATTCACAATGGCAGCACTCAAGAAAGGAGATTTTGTCACCGTTTCATACACTGGACGTCTCCCAAACACTGAAGTAGTTTTCGACACAACAGACGCAGCAATCGCAAAGAAAGCAGGCATTTTTTCAGACAAGAAAACATACGCTGCACCAACAGTATGCATCGGAGAATTTCAAATTCTCGAAGGCATTGATGCAGGCCTTGTAGGCAAGAATGAGAATTCGACATTCAAAGTCGAGCTCAGTGCAGAAAACGCATTCGGCAAACGAAAGCCAGAACTTATCAAATTCATTTCATTCAATAAATTCCAGTCTGACCGAATAAACCCATTTCCAGGATTGCAAGTTGTTGTAGACGGACAAATTGGTGTGGTAAAAAGCGTCACAGGCGGCAGAGTCATGGTAGATTTCAACCATCCACTCTCAGGAAAGGACGTCGAATACGATGTACACGTTGGCACGAAAGTCACAGACACGGATAAGCAATTGCAAGCACTTGTTAGCCTTCAATTCAAAGGCGGCGAAGCGACACTCGCACAAAATAAAGCAACGATCACACTACCGCTGCAAATGCCAAAAGAACACGCAGCAGTGTTCGAAGCGCAGATCAAACGAATGATTCCTGCAATCCAAAGCGTAACTTTCGCAGTAAAAGCGCCGGCAAAGTAGTAATTATATAAACACAAAGTCAAAAAGCAATTCAGTGATCATCCTATGGATAAATACATCCAATCAATAGCGGAAAAAACGTCAGGAACGGTTGACATTTCAACCAAGCAAAAGCTACCGAAAAACGGTCCACGCAATAGCATGGACGAAGAGCTTGAACGCTTGTTGTCAGCGCACAAAGCGACTATCAAAGTCGTTGGCTGCGGTGGCGGTGGAAATAACACTATCAACAGAATGACTGAAGTCGGTATCACCGGCGCAGAAACAGTAGCAGTCAACACTGACGCGCAGGACCTCTTGTACACGACTGCAGACAAAAAAGTCTTGATCGGTCGCGAGCTCACGCAGGGACTTGGCGCAGGAAGCATCCCTAAGATTGGTGAAGAATCCGCAAAAGAATCAGAAAAGGATATCAGAGAAGCACTTCAAGGTGCTGACATGGTTTTCATCACCGCCGGTATGGGTGGTGGAACAGGTACAGGTTCAGCTCCAGTCGTCGCAGAAATTGCAAAGAAAATGGGAGCACTCACAGTCGCAATCGTCACAGTTCCTTTCTCGATGGAAGGAAACCGACGATATGAAAACGCAGTATATGGTGTAGAAAGACTTGAACAACACGTCGACACACTCATCATCATTCCAAACGATAAGCTCCTTGAGCTTGCTCCAGATTTACCGCTGCAGACTGCATTCAAAGTCGCAGACGAGATCCTCACAAACGCAGTTAAAGGCACAGCAGAGCTCGTCACACGAGCAGGTCTTGTGAACCTTGACTTTGCAGACATCCGTTCAGTCATGGGTAACGGTGGCGTCGCCCTTATCGGTGTTGGTGAATCAGATTCGGAAAATCGCGCACTCGAAGCGGTCGAAAAAGCGATCACAAACCCACTCCTTGACGTCGATATCACCGGCGCGACTGGTGCGCTCATCAACGTCGCAGGAAGCTCATCACTCACACTTGACGAAGCGCGAAAAGTCGTGGAAGAAGTTTCAAGTAAACTTGACGACGACGCACGAATCATCTGGGGAGCGCAGATCAGCGACGACCTAGGAAAGACGCTTCGAGTCATGTTAATAGTCACTGGTGTCAAATCGACGCAAATCGTCGGTCGGACAACAAAAAAAGAGAAGGCAAAGGATGCAAAGAGTCAGATGAAATCTGATCTAGGCATTGACTTTGTAGATTAAGGTGAACAAATGCAAGCATTGAAGAATTATTATCAAGAATGTGTCCGTGTTCTAACGGTCACAAAGAAACCAACGAGAATCGAATACATGACGATTGCAAAAGTAGCAGGAATCGGCATCCTTATCATCGGATTGCTAGGCTTCGTGATATTTTCAATCGCACAATTGATTATCCCGTACATTATCAAATAAGGTATCATCATGGAAACAACAACACCCCAACCAGAAGCTGCAGCGAACGTTATTTTTGCAGTTCGATGCACAGCGAATCGTGAAGATCAAGTACTTGATTTTCTCTCAAGCAATATCGCCAAGAAGAAGTTAGCTGTCTACAGCGCCTTTCATCCACACGGTATGCGAGGATACATTTTCATTGAAACGACGTCGCTCGAAGAAGCACAGCGCGCAGTCTATCAAGTCCCATACGCGCGTGGCGTTTTGGATAAACCAGTCTCATATGCTGAGATTGAACACATGTTCGATATTGTCAAAACTGACGTCAACATCCAAAAAGGCGACATCGCAGAAATTATCTCGGGTCCATTCAAGCGTGAAAACGTTCGAATCACTCGTGTAGATAAGCAGAAGGAAGAAGTCATTGTTGAACTTCTCGAAGCTGCAGTCCCTATCCCGATTACGGTTAAGATGGACGCGATCAAAGTCATCCGAAGAGAAGATGCAGCTGCTGACACATCGTTGTCAACAGACTCCGACGATTCAACGGATTAAATTTTTTTAATACTTTTTTAGATCTTTTTTCTAGAACAGTAATCTCGAGGCAACTTACCTTCGCGCATATAGCGTGAAATGATTGGCGGTTGATATTCTTCATTACTGAGTCCGTCAAAAATAGCATCTACGTCGGCTTCGATTTCTCGGAGTTCTTGCTTTGATAAAATCCGTAGTCGCTCTTTTGCAAGAAACACAAGCAATCCCTGTGGCTTGACGTGTAAGAACGCGGTATAATGGGAACGCAGATACTCGCCCTCGCCGGCCTTAAAACCCATGTTCACAAAAATATTTCCGTCAACGACAAAATTCCCGATTGGAGCTCTATCTTGGGACGGACGGATACTTAACGGCTCATAACCAAGTGTCTTTTCTTCGACGCGAGGAAACGAACTTTCGCCGTAGAGAATCCACGCTCTGCATTTGAGAATATCATTTTTGTTCTGCGAAAAATATTGCGCAAATGCAAAATCCTGTGCTAATTGTACCTTAGTATTGCCAGATTCAGAAAATGTAAGTGCTTTTTCCAAAAGCGTGAGTTCAAGTGGAGATATACCTTGCATATTCGGGGGATATATTCGGTCTTTATAATGATAACTCCAAGACGCATATCTTTATTAACGGATGCGCTGGGTTGGCAAAACGATGATGCGAATCCCGAAAGAATACGGCTCTTACAAAACCGACTGGTGCCCGTACTGCGGCAAGAAAGCGCTGAATAAAAACGACCTTGGCCTCAACGTCTGCAAACTACATATTGCTGAAAAGAACGAACCGATATTGCGAGACACTGAGGGAAAACTCATGGAAGTTAAGTGCGGGAAATTTGGAAATTATTGTTTCTCGCTAAGACGAGGGAATATTTCGCTGAAAGACGCATTTCGCATGAACGGAAAAGAAATGGAAAACTGACCCTTTTCCACGTAAACCTTTATAAATCACTTCCTGTTTTCCCGTGCTATAGGTCGCTTATCGGCTATGGCTGATAGGTATCCAACCAAAAGGTAAAAACTATGGCAAAAAACACAGTAGACGTTATGGTCTCAGGCGGTAAAGCAACAGCAGCACCACCAATCGGACCAGCGCTTGGCCCACTCGGTGTCAACATCGGGCAAGTCATCGCAAAGATCAACGAAAAGACAAAAGACTTTGCAGGTATGCAAGTACCAGTAAAGATCACAGCTGATTCTGAAACAAAGGAATTCACGATTTCAGTTGGTACTCCACCGACATCAGAACTTCTCAAAAAAGAAGCTGGTATCGACAAAGGAGCAGCAAACCCGCTTCGTGAAAAAGTAGCGGATCTCAAGATCGAACAAGTCATCAAAGTCGCAAAGATGAAAGAAGACTCATTGCTTGGCAAAGACGCAATCGCGCGAGTCAAGGAAGTAGTCGGCACTTGCGATTCAATGGGACTCCTCGTCGAAGGTAAGCGAGCAAAGGAAACTGTCAAGGATATCGCAAAAGGCGCATTCAAAGACAAGATCCTCTCCGGTAAGACAGCTCTTACAGCAGAAGAACTCAAACACCTCGAAGAAGAAAAGATTGCACTCAAAGCAGCAAGAGAAGCACAGCGTGCAGCTGACCTCAAGAAGGCAAACGACATCAAAACTGCTCTCACAGGTAAAGAAAACCGTGCGATCAGAAAAGCAATGCTTGAAGCAGGCATCCCGCTTGATATCGTTAACGAAGTTGCGCCAGATACTGGCGCAGCAGCTCCAGCAGGCGCACCAGGCGCAGCACCAGCTAAGAAATAATTTCTTCTCTTTTTTTCTTTTTATTTTCTACACAAAGATATTTATATCGGTTAACTATTTGTCAGTAGTATGTTTTTGGGTATTACTGGGTATATCGGTGCAGGAAAAACTGACGTAGCAAACATTCTCAAGTCTCAATATGGATTTATGCCTCGTTCATTTGGCGACGAAGTGCGAGCAGAAGCGACGGCAGCCGGCATAAGACACGAACGAGAGTTGCTGCAAGAATTAGGCGACCGACGACGG
>DATGWN010000089.1:0-28653 GCA_035299465.1 Acidobacteriota bacterium
TTAGAAATCGCCAATATCCCTTGGGTAAAGCTCAAAGATGCAAAGGCATTTCTTGACGAACCCCTTGAAGACGAAGACTCTGAAAACGAACACGTTTATTGATGATGCGCATACATATGGCATCACTGGTCATACAGCTCAAGAAAATATATAAATGATTATTGCCATACGTATCTCATGGAAATCGACTCACCATTCTCCATGATTGTAATTGGGCTCGCCTGCTTCTTCTTTGCGCGTATGATATTACTACGCTTCGTAACTCGACATCTCCAAAAAAAGATAGTCGAAGACCAATACGAATATGTATTGACGTCTCCTGAATTTAGAGTTAAAGGGAAATACGAATGATTTTTACTTGGAAAGAGATTTTTGACATTGTGGTAATGACAATTGCCATCGCATACATCTTCAAAGACTACTTTCCAAAACACCATCACGCAAAGGAATACGATCCGCTTGATAGATACACAAAGAAAACAGCCGCATGGTTTGAAGATCTGAAGATGCCGCTGCTCGTTGCGGCCCCGGCGATTATTTTGCACGAATTTGGACACAAATTCATTGCAATGGCCTTTGGACTGGACGCTGAATTCAACGCAGCATACACGTTCTTGATTATCGGCCTCATCCTCAAACTTCTGAAGTTCCCATTTCTTATCATTGTGCCAGCATATGTTTCATATCCAAGTACTGCGCTTGCGTCAGAAACAATATGGATTGCTCTTGCAGGACCATTGGTCAATTTCGTCCTGTGGCTTGCAAGCTGGTATATACTAAAATTCAAGAAAGTGCCCGCAAAGTATCACGATGCGCTTGTAATGACAAAAATGCTCAACGGATTCCTCTGCGTATTCAATCTTATACCTATTCCGGGATTTGATGGATCCCACGTCGTCTCAAGTTTAGTAGATATGTTCAGATGAAGTGTTTAATCGGTTTGAACTGTATGACTTGTCCTTCGTTAAAACCTGAAACAGATGAATAGAATGTGTTACACGAGCGATCGCCATTTCTTCGAATGTACGAAATAACTTTTTCATGAATTCTATGAAACCGTGGATCGTACGGCTTGACGATACCTGATTTGATGACACCTGATTTTAGTTGCTGAGTCTCAAATCGAACCACATCTTTACCTTCTAAACCAAATAAAAATGAAACCACTGGCTCACGGCTGTGATCAACTTTACGACGATCAGAAATTGGTTCCCAGGGAAAAATACCATACATCCACTCGACATTTGAAACGAGTGACCGTTCGTATATTTCACTATGGCTCTCATTCATTTCATACGAAAATATGAAGCGACTAGGAACCATAAAGGATCTCGAATAAAATGACCGCAACGACGCATCATGCTTCACTATTGAATCAATAGTGTGTATTATTTCTATAATTTCCATAATTGCACATCATATCCTTTCATTGGATTAATACTAAACATGCTGTGATAATCACTACAAGTCGTGCCATTCATTGGCTTAACCAAAAAATACACTACTCTTTTTTTTCTAGAATGAGGTACAACTTGCTCGTACACATTAAATTGTACATGAGGTCTCTTCCCTTGTGTCTCGCAAGAATCAAGAAAATGTTGTTTGAATAAATCGAACATCGCACGAACGTTTTCGGGAGAACTTTTAGGAACGAACGCAACAACGCTCTCAAGTCCCTCGCCAACAATTCTATGCGACATGTAATCACTCAATAAGCTTTATGTCACCATAAATAGGTTTCTCGTTTTCTTCTCGAACATGATATTTATCGACGATAACCTCAAATAAATCTGGCTGAATTTTCAATATATCCTTTTGAGTCAGGAATCCGACAAGTTTTCCATTATGTAAAACAGGAGCGTGACGAACATCAAAATTATTCATCTGAACGATAGCGTCATAGATATCCATATCAGGAGACATTGTAATTAAGTCTGCCGTCATAACATCTTTAGCGACCACAGTATCAGGAGATAGATTTTTTGCGATAACACGATATGTCAAATCGCCTTCGGTGAGTATACCTTTTAATTGACCATTGTCGACGACAAGAAGACTACCTACATTGTGTTTGACCATTGTACGAGCACATTCGCCGACTGACATCGAGCTCGGTACTGTGATTGGCATCTTAGTCATGCCATCAAGAACTTTAAACCCAGTTTCCATTAAACCACCCTTATACAAGAGAGTAGTCCTTTTGATATATAAACATTTGGACTTTTCCCCTCGATAATTACGAATAATGTGAAAATATCTGCAAGAACAGTTTCATGCGTCAATCAAAAACGACTCTCTGCAGTTTGCAACAATCTAAATGAGAATTACCAAGTAATCTTACGGCAATAAAAAGAAATAACAAGATACAAAATTAATTTTTGTCGTCAGCATATGTGGACAGGACCGCGTTGATTTTTTTTGTTCGATCCTGAGCTTCATCTGCAAATCGAGGATATGAGAACAATGGATTTGAAGAATCAATTGGCTGATGCATCAATGCGCGAGTTTCATCTGTAATCGGTCTCCAATATTGAAAGTCAAAGAACGCGACTAAACCGTCGTCATGACCTTGAGCCTTGATGTATTGCACATTTTTGCCGTGCATCAAACTTGTATCCGCAGGCTCAAACCCAAGGCGTCGAATATAATCAATGTCGAGAATATATTGAGAAACTTCTTTGGAAGTCAGCGTCGACAATGGCTTCATAGGCAACTTTTCTTCCAAAAGAGAATGTCTAAAAGACTCCGGAGCTTGACCGACTAACTGACGGCCAATGCGGCGCATCGTCATTTTTAATGGATTGAATAATTCTGCAGTTTGGCTTGGTCGAAGAACTGCAAGCGGTAAAGGACTTGCAACGCCGTTGACTCTCAAGTATTGCGCAACATTGGCATGATATTGTGTAATTAATCGTTCTCCTTCAAGTTCAAGCTCAACATCACTACGAGAAATAGCTTCTTTATTTTGGCGTCTATAGGCCACATCTGAAATCGCCAATCGCAAAGGTTCTGGGAATGCTGCCGAGCCATTTACTGAATTAATATTGAAAATCTTCAGAACCATGTTTGGTTCCACAGTGTAGATAACATGATCCTTTCGCACGTCATAATTCCACGGCGACAATGTATTTGCGAATCTTTGTTTAACATAACTCGGCATAAAATGTAAACTCATAGCGATGATGAGTTTGAAGAGATTTATAAATATTGTGTCCAGTAATACCTATTTAGTAGTAACATCAGTAATAACAGCGCAATGACACCGATAACTATCATCGCGGAATAATTATAAAGAGTCTGTAAAACTCGAAAACTATGGCAAAACCGACATTTATCATCGAACACGCAGAACCAGAAATGTATGAATGGTGCGTCATTGAGAATGAGCAGATGGCAAACTACGTCAAGAAAGACCAGCTCTGGTTCACGAACATGCCTCAAATTCTTCCTCAACTCAAAGACGTTGGTTCACAATATACGCAATCGTTCACGAAGCTCGGGCTAGACGCAAAAAAAATCTGTATCCTTGACCCAGCAGCGAAAGAAACACTATCCGCTAAAGATACACAAGCTTTCGATTATTTTGTTTTTGGGGGAATATTAGGAGACAAAGAATTCGACGGACGTACTGGTAAACTCGTCACCGCGCAACTCGCCGGAGTCTCGACTAGAAATATGGGAACAAATCACTTTGCAACAGACACAGCAGTCCTTGTAGCAACGCTCCTCTTATCTGGAAAAAAACTTTCAGACATCAGATTTGCAAACGAAGTTGAAATTGAAATTAATGAAAACGAGTGCGTCTCACTCCCGTTCTACTATGCAATCATTGATGGAAAAGCGATGATCAGCGAAAAGCTCATCGAACACCTAAGAAAACGAGAAGAATTCTAAAAGAAATCTACACTACTGACAAAATTCTCTTATTTTTTGACGGCAAAACTTCTTCCGCGACAACCATTGCGTCTGCAGTAGGATATACAGTGCGAAGTATACATTCGTACGGCAATTTCTTGCTAATATGAAGCAACACCCAGGGCGCTATGCGTATACACTGGACATCAGCAAATAGTAATTGTGATGGAATTTCGTAAGTCTGTCGTAATTCCAAAATTAGCGCATCCGATGGCGTCGCTTGAATAATACCTTGCAATATAGTCCCATCTTTAGATAACGCTTCGTATGATTTTACGATTGATTTTGCACGTCGTTTGATTCTGTTCACATATTGCACACTATTCTTCAGTCGAGCAGTGCAAAAATGCAACGGCAAATCCGCAAATTCTTGGAGCAGCCCTAATGCACATTCTTTGCTATTGTCTACCGCAGAAAATGAATCATCACGTAGGCGATAGTGCCGTTCTTGTAATTGTTCAGCATTTGTATGAGTCAGCTCAAGTTCGTTCAAGTTAATGAAATCCGTAACTGAACCGTACGTTTTAAGCAGGTCTTTTGTCTGAGCCAAAAAATCAGGTATGACAGGAATTTCAATACCAACGCGCCAATTGAATTTTTTGAGCAGATGTATTCGAGGCCAATGTTCTGTTTTCTCAAAATCAGGATGAACGCGAATCTCGTCAAGACCGCTCGCATATAATTTTTGTATACGTTCTTCATTAAGCAGCACAAGACTCGTGTATAAATGAACATGAAATTCCTTCCCAAATGTTTCTTTAATCGCGCAGATGATTTCGCACGTCCGGTCAAGCTTCACCAAAGGATCGCCGCCAGTTATGCCTGCGCCGTGCGAACAAGATATTCTAATCTCGTCGATTATCTGCGAGATTGTTGTGACTTTCTTTTCATTCACATACATAACATCAGTATTGCGTCGCTGTTCAGATAGCGGACAGTAAAAGCAACGTCTTGGACAAAGACCTGTTACGTAAATCACGCTTTTCTTGCCCTCAACGCATGACTTACACCCCTCACATAATGACTTAGTATTGTACGATTTGAATTTATTCTGTCGCATATCGTAGTAAAACAACGTGAATGTTTAAAAGAAAAACGCTTGTGTCTTACCACTAATGGAAAATTGAAATAAAAAAAAGTGAAAGATGTACTAACGTATTACAGGTTCACAAGTACTTCGACTTCTTTGCCAAATACCTTTCGTAAATCAGCAAAAATCTGATCCTTTATGAACGCACGTTGTGGGATTTCAATCTTAGTCAAAGCAACTTCAAGCTCCTCGATGCTGCTATCAGTCACATTACTGATACCGCCTTTCGCCGTAATGTCTCCTTTGAGATATTTACGCTCAGGTGCGTCCACATCCGGGACAATGAATGCAACTTTGTCAAGCAGAATAACTTCGCCAAATTTCTCGCCGTGTTTAACACGCAATTTCATTCGATCAAGTTCAATCCCGCGCTTTCGCTGCATATATTCGACCAAATCGCGTATGAGTTCTTGCGATTGCACTCGCGCTTGTTCGATTTCAGACTTGTGAAGTGTACCTGCATCATGGTCATGTTTCGCTTTCTCAAGCAATTCAAACATGCGCAGTATTTTCTGTGGCGCATGGCCCTTTTCCACGATATAAGTGCTCAAATATTCTTTAACTTTGTTTTCGGGCACAGTCTTGACGCCTTCGAACTTGAGGATATCTCTAATAATCGTGACTATATGATCGTACGTAGCAGCTATGCTTCCGCCAATCTGTTTTGCTTGAATGTCCTCAAACAACTTCTTGACACGCGTCAAAAATTCGGCTGCGTCACCAACACTTTTGTCAAGCTCAGCGCCCGTCACGGATTTTTTCGTACCGTGCTCTAAGTCTTTTCTGAGTTTGATGCTTGATTCAAGGATTTTGACGTATTTTTCCTCGAGCATCTTTTCTTTTTTGACGAATACTTTGCGTAACAATTCAGGAGTTTCCTTAGGCGTTGGCGGTGGTAATCCGTACAACATAAGTGCTGCCTGCGATGGATACAGAATCGACCAGAATGTGTCTTCCATACCTATCTCATTCATCTTAAACTTGATTCGCTCAAGCATCTGTTCGCCTGACTGCATATACATATCAATTGCTTCAAGACTAGGCTTGATTTTTCCCATGCGAAGCAGTTGCTTCCATGGCATGAAAATTCCACGATCGTACAATGGAACGCCATCTCGCAGGAACGTGAAGATGACAGGATTTGCTTCTTTGATGTTTTCCCAGAAGTCTGTGAGGATGTAACATTGGATGTTCAATTTGTTTGTAATGCCAGTCATTTCGCCAGCTTGCAACGACATGCCAATGATGATAGAACGCAATCGGTCTTTCAATTCCGCGCGAGTCATCTTCTTGACGTCAGTATCATCAATGACGATGAAGACATCGATATCGCTCGAAGATGTCGCCTTACCCTGCACAAGTGATCCGGCCAGGACATAACTGACAATGTACTTTTCGAATTTCTTAAGTACCATCGCTTTGTGGATTTCAGCGATTTTAATCGCCGAAAGCATACCAAGATCATAAATCGGTGCGGCGCTCGCTATAGTTTGCAATATTTCTGTTTTTCCGTCAAAGCAATACTGCCATAACTCGGAATAAATTAGAGTCTGAGCATAAATATTAGGGTCAACTTCACCAGCAATCGATGTAATGACTCCAGATAACTTCTCTTTCAATTCTGCTTTTGTCAATTTTTGAGATTCAGTATCATCAATCAGCACAACAACGCTGATTTGATTTGGATTCGTAGGTTTTTGCGCAGGCGAATCGCCTTCTTCCATCGCATCATCGATTGTCTTTCCTGCAGGCAACAAACCAATCCCTGCGACATAACCTTCGAATTTATCGACTAGTCGTTTTTTGAAAACCTCAAGCTTGTCCATTATTTCCTTCATCTTTTCCTGCGCTTCTGCTGGAATGTCAGTAGGCATCGCTGCAGACATCGCGGGTGGAATCGCGGCAGGCATCGCAGGCATCTGTGTAGGTGCTTGTGGAGCTTTTGGTTGTTGTTTCATAGACAAAAAACACTCTCTTTGGCTTTATAAATGTTAGTGACCAAAATCCACATATTTTCTAGAATAAGTTCGTCGACATGATGCGATACCTTTAAATACTCTTTTTAAAAAAGAATAGACGTGGTAAAAGAAGAAAAAAGTTTACTCCCTGCACACTTTCCGCTAGTCATCAGATATAGAGGCAACGTTGACTACATCGCAATCTTTCACGAAGTCTTTGCTTGGATGGGCGAACAATATATGACCGTCTATCAAAAAGCAGTAAAAGACAAAGCATCGGGTCCAGGAACAACCGATAAAGAATTCGAAATCGTCGGTGTGGTGCGAGCTGACGAATTCGTGAAATGGACGACTACTGTAAAAGCTAAATTTCTGGATGCCCGAGAAGTCATGCATCAAGGCAGAAAAATATACAATGGAAGAATAGAACTTATCGTAGAAGGTACATTGATTCTCGATCCAGACAATGCATTTGAAGGAGATGGCGCGCTATTGAACATGGGCAAAATCTTCATGAATTTTTTCAAAAGAGACAAAGAATTGCTCCCTGATAAAGTATACGTCGGACGACTAGAACAACTCTTTGCGCGCCTCAAAAAACATCTAGGAGACGGGGCAATCTAGAGGGACCATGCCATCGCATAATATCGTCATCCCATCATTGAAACTCAAGTTCTCAGGCAAGTACTCAATTGCACAAGTAGATCAATCCATAAAGAATTTTTTGGCACAACACGAATATGTGCTTGAAGGAATCAACAACGATGCATCAGTATCCGAAAACAGCAAAGAAGAATCCCTCACATACTCGTGTTCAAAACAACTCGATCATCATAAAGTTTCCAGCATTTTAATTGCAGCGACATACACGCATGCGCAACCAACCAAACGCACTCGCTCAGGAGGTTGGGAGCAAATCTATGAGGGCGATGTCACGATTGAATTCAAAGCAGTCATTAAATCATATGGACATTTAGGAATTCAGCACGACCCAAAAAAATTCTTCTTCGGATTCATGTTCAAAAGATTCATCATGGGATCAGAGAACGTCGAACAAAAAGAACTTGCAAAAACAGTCACGGATATGTATGCAGAAATCCATGGACTATTGCAGATAAATAATTTCGAATCCAGCGGTCCACTCGCAGGTGCACGCCATGCCTGAAGACGAATACGTAGTCACAAACGCCAAAGAATTTTCATACAACGGCGTATTCTCGTTTAAAGATTTCTACGACCTACTTGGGTCATTCCTCAAAGAACGCGGATATGATAAATATGAAAAACGTCATGAAGTAAAAGAATTTGCCGATGGCAAAACGTATGAGTTCCTCGTACTTCCGGAAAAAAAAGTGACTGACTCAGAAGCATTCACGCTTGAAATAGTAATTGTGGGTAAAGGCCTCAAGCCAATCGAAGTCCCAATTGACGGCAAAAAGAAAACCATCGACCAAGGGTCGTTATACTTCTATATTAGAGCAGTAATGTACACCAATAAAGATTCACGGTGGGAAGACAAGAAAAATCCTGAAAAATTCACAATCTGGCGATGGGTAGCGGACAACATTGTATTCCGTGGTGAACGCGAGAAATTAGTGCAGCAGGCCAAAAAAGATATTGACGAATTATATGACATCCTTACAAATTATCTGAATATGCACTCAAGCAAAAGATACTAGCACTTTGTTTGCGACGAAACCCGCAACAGTGCAAACAAAAATTCCCCAAGCCAAATCGACGAAAACAACCGATAACGGCCAGTTCTTAAGAAGAGAATAATTAGTGAACTCATAGACACCATACACAATCAAACCAAAAAACGCGCTGATTAAAATTGGCTGTTTGGTTGCAACTGCAATCCATGTCGCACCCGCCGCCAAAAGTAAGTAAACAATGACGGCCGCCCATACGACAGGGACAAACGAGCCGTTGGCAATTCGCCCGACCAAACTCAACTTCTCAATGTAAAATGACTTTGCGAGTATCCCTAAGAAAACAAAATCGAGAACAAAAATTGTCACAGCCGCTGCAATGCCCGCAACCAGAATTGATAATTGTACCATAAGCCACTTACGTTTCTAAGGGTTTTTAATAGTTTGCACGATTCGCTCAAAACACTCCTTTATGCCATCTATATCTTCAATGTCCGCAAAGACATAGAAACCCAATGTAACAGGTACACCTTTCTTCTCGTATGTGAATTGTTTTTCAGAGACTTTTTCTTTCACGTAAAGTCGACCATCGTGCACAATCGCAACAAACGCACCATCATAGTACACACCGTGGCTACCAAACATTTTCTTTACACGAACAGATGGAATACGGCCAAGTACGTCAAATAAGATATAATCAGTATCAGTGTCAGCCATGTGAAAAAAATGAGGAGAGGGGGATTTGAACCCACGTACCCACTAAGGGACGAGATCTTAAGTCTCGCGCATTTGACCAGGCTCTGCCATCTCCTCAAATGAATGTTATGCGTAAGCAACAGTTTGCAAACGTAAAGCATCGCAACAATATTTCATTTATAAATTGTCGTGTTTTTGCGTCAAAAAACATCCAAAAAATGAAAAACCAAATAATCGTCGAGACCAAAGAGCAATATTTATAAACGAAATCTTCGGGTAATCAAACAGTATGGGGAAAAAAAGGGGGCAAGTAGCTGTATTCATTATTCTCTTCTTGGTGTTGGTGGGTATGGTTGCACTCACGCTCTATGCATATTCGTACAAACAAGCTGCGGCGCACAATCAAAGACAAAGCGTCATCAGCGAACTGCAACTTTTCCCGCCAGAGAAATTCGTGACCCACTGTGCACAACGAACCATTGTCAGACTTCTCGAGAATGCATCTCTAAACGGCGGACTCATTAATCCACAAGATTCGCAACTTTGGGAAAATCTCACTAAGAAATCTTTATCGTACACAACATTCGATAAGAAAAAATATCTATATCATTATACGACTAGCTCTGCCAATCAACTCATCGACTCACAATTCATCCAACGACAAATAGACATGTATCTGCCTGATTTACTCGACGAGTGTCTTGATGAATCTCTGTACGCAAAACAAGGATACGAAGTCACAAGCGGCGATATTACTACAAAAACAATCATCCGCAATGACCAAGTATTCGTCACAGTAGACTATCCATTATCATTAACTAAAGGACAGTCCACGCTGACATTCAAAGACTTCACCGTGAACGTCGACATCTCATTTGGAAGACTAGTCGACGCAGTTCGCGAAATTGTATATGCGAATCAGCATGGCGTCTTTGATGCGCAAGAATTTATGCATCGCACAGAAAACATCGAAGACGGCCGACCCTTGATAACAATTCACACAATCAGACCATATCCGAATGAACTGCACGAAGCGACACTCAAACAAAAAGACGTCACATTTACATTCCAATTTGCCGTGCAGGGAACATCATCATTTGATACAAACTCACTCAACGCATTGCAAGTAGATGTAAGCCAGCAATATGGATGCTGCACATTGCCAAGCGGCGCGTGCTTTGTCCAAACAACATCACAACTGTGCCTGGCATCTTTAGGGACGTATACTGACGACCTTTCATGCGATTGCCAAGAAGATAACACATACTTCAGACTCAAAGAACGACAACCTAGTTTGTTCGACTATGAAAGCGAAACAATACAAGAACAGGCAACCGATTTCGCACAAAGCATTCAAGACACAGAGTTCCTAAACTGTGGCGACAGAAAATCAGGCGAATCATGGTGTGATTCACAATTCGGCGTCGGATCTCGCCATGCACGCGTGTTATGCATAGACGGCCAAACACAACGCGAATATTGTAAAGATTATCGTGAACAAATTTGTGTACAAGATGAATTCGACGGACTGCAACAATCCCGCTGCGTTACTAATGCCGCCTTGACGTGCGTCCAATGTACAAGCGAATCATGTTGTCTTGCCTCAGACTGTATTTGGGAAGACAATACATGCCATGGAGCAATTCCTGCAGGAATACCGCACTGGAATATCGGTTACGCAAAAGATATCTGCCAAGGAATTGCGCGTAACGCGGCAAGTGAGTCAACATGTCCTTTGACTGCAGACTGCGCTGCATCGTTCACCGTGTTCGGTGATCAATCTGACCCTGCGAAACCGGAAGAATATTATAACAAACTCGTTGACAGTTTCCAAGCAGGTCGAGAATCAGTACAATATCAAACTCCTATACACCAAGCACAAATTGTGCCACCAAGTGATTATAGACAAAGTTTCACACAACTACTCGATGACGCAATCAACGCCCTGGAAGACTTCGCACAATATACGCCTGCAGAATATCTTGACCCACAAATTCCTGTAAACGCAGAAGGCCTACGAGTTTCCTGCCTTCCATTCAGTCCACCGCTCGTCGATGAACAAACGTGCGCATACTGTATGACGTATGGCGAAGGATGCAGCGAGTATGTCTGTAAGAGCCTGGGATCCAACTGCCGACTCATAACAAGATCTTCTGAACAAATTTGTACGGCAGACAGTGAACCTCGCTCACCCGCAACTATCACAGCACTTACCGCCGACGCAAATCAAATCCAACGCACTACATTGGGCGACCTCAACGGTTACAGCCTGACGCAACCAGTGTCTGCCTCAGAATTGACAACAATCAAGTTTAGCACATCACAAGCTGCACTTTGTAAACCAACGTATCTTCCCTTCAATCAATTTGGCTCCATCAAGAGTCTTGATCTGTCCAACGGCACATACTCAACACAACACGAATTTAGAATCAGATTCATGAACGATTTGCCAGTTTTCGACGCATTACTATTCAGATTCGTCGTCCCCGACTATCAAACACTAGTAGGCTCAATCACTGAGTTCGTTTACAAACTTGAACAACTACATGAACGATATCCTTTCGTCGAGAAATACGATCCGCCGTTCTTCCCATGGCTACGCACAGTAGTCGAATCATACTCACAGCCAACGCATCGTGTCGTTTTGGATTCCCTATTGTCAGATTTGACTCGAAAGAAATTTTCAATTTTCTTTGTTTGTGAAGACGATGCAGGTCAAGAATCCGTGCCGACCTTCATCAGCTTCAACATAAAATCGTCATGCACAGATCGACGACCAATCCAAATCCTAGGCGCGTCTTTCGATCAAGATCAATTATATTCTGACACAGTGTATACATACACAGTCACACCAGCAACGTGCAAATACGACATCACTCCAACGACGTATTCAAGTATGAGATTTAACATGTCATGTGAAAATACAGTCGCAAGCGATAGATTCGATGGCTCTTATCCGTGCACGGCAAAAGTACAAGATGATCTTCAATCAAAAGGAGAACTGTCTGACGACATTTCAAAAATCTACGTCATGTGCGAGCCATTCGTTTCAGACGACACAACATTCTTTATCCCATTAGTGCAAGCGGTTGACACGAACAACTCAAACGTGACAAAGATAAATCTCTCACAATCCAATTCACAAGCAATAGTATTCACCAATGCATCAGGCAGTTCCTTCAACGTCGTGTTCGCAGAGCCATATGATTGTAGCGTCACAACTGCGGCTCGAAAAGTGCCACTCGCATGTTCACTGACATCTTGTCGCGCAAAAGATATCAAGCTTGAACCACAATCACAATTGATTTGTAAGCCGCGATCCGCGTTCGGTACTTGTGATGTCTCACCAGTGCTTCCTATGACAGCGCCCTATGAAGTCACTCTTGTGAAGGCAACTCCATTCATGTTAAAATCATTCGAGTACGTACAACAACGAATCGAAATGGTCATTCAAGCGCGAACACAAGAAGACTTGCGATGCTATCTTACTATCGACGGAGAACAGCAAACATTTACTCAAGTGAACGATGCCACATTCGTAATAGACACACCTGAGCTAGAATTGAATACGCTTGCAAGAGTAACTTGTGAAGATGCATACGGCTCAGCATACTCGGCAGTTAAATTGATCGGCTAATTATTGTACACATTTCTCTAGCAAATGGCGCAGCGCAATTGTCGCATACGCTCCCTTATCTAGAAAGAACGAAAAGTGGATGACATCATTTGCTTGTTTCACGTCCAACTCAGAAATAGGTGTGAAAAAGGGTCGACTACCGCCTTCTTTACTCACCTGAGGAAACGAGGAGTGAACGAAATCACGCGGTGTAATCGACCATTGTTTGAGCACCGCATCTATGAAAGAATGCGCAGGATGATCTTCTTCGTAACCAAAACCGATCAACGGTATCGTCTTGAATTCCAATTCGCAGTCACTTTGAGGAATCGCAATCTGAAGTTCGTCGTCAAGCACATATGGCGTCGACTCTTGAATTATCGCACTTGCAATCTGATTCCACAATAGCGATTGAAATGCATGAACATACAATGAAATGATATGAGGCGGAAGCGTTTTTAGTGAACCAACGCCGTCGTTTGGCTTTTGTTCCAGATAGCGTTGTACGCAGGCATGATCAACACCCGCAAGCTGCGCAGCCTTCAGATATTCCCCTCGGATTATGTGTTCGCCTATCTTAGCGTTATTGTCAGAAAAACGTTGTTCTCCAAAATAATTTACCATTGCTTTTCGCGGAACAATACGATATTCAGAAATATTGCGCACAACAATGGAAAACGAGTTACCAATCAAAGAGCCAATATACAAAGCCTGTTTGGAATAACCTACATACGTTAATGTACATGTGTTAAACGTCTTTTTTGCAATAGCGTCAGGGCTCGTCTTGCCTGGTATGTGCCGAATCGATATGTACTGCTTTGTAATAGCTTGCCGGTCTTTTAATCCACAAAAACCAATGAGTCGCTCTTCAATACCTAACACATCAGAGATATTCTTGATCGCGTACAGTGTATTGACGTTCGTTTTTTCCAACAGATAAATGACAAATGTATTGACTGAATCACTAATGTGACTCATGTCTATTCGCTCAGTCACGCAAAAATCCTCAGGCGTTTGTTTTAAAATATACGAGATAATGACCACCTCTTCTTTGCAACGTATGCGCTCAATTCCTTTTCCATAAGCGCAGCATTTGCATATTTTTGTTCATCACGTCTAAATGCGCTGTGGTGATGAAAACTCTTACCGTTCTTTGTGTAAAATTTGTGCTTTTTATGAAGCATTTCATGATGCATGACATAATCGATTAAATCAGTTCTCTCCTTAAGCGTAGATGCGATCATGATTGTATCGCTCGGATAATGATAATGTCCCAATTTTCGCACAGTTTCGTCACCAAATACCAAATTAGGCTGTTCCATGAGATTATCGAAATACTGCGCATTTATTCGTTTAAATGACTCTACTAATACCGGATCACTTTTGGTTACCGGTGCATAATCGCCCAGTTTTTTGAGAAAGGTATCGTAAAGATCAGTGGAAAGTGTGCGAGTTACCTGCGGCGTCAAGCGCTTCTTGAACAAACGTAACAAAAGGGATTGCATAAGACCCTTCACCAAGTCTGGACTCAAAGATTTCCACGAATTAGACAGGTGAAAACTTATCTCAGAAGAAAACGGAGTTCGACGATACTTTATGTTTCCGCCGTGATCGTTATGACGATTAGAAAACACTACCGTGAATAATATAGGATCGTTGGCTTTATGTGGATACAACTCACAAAATGCATCCAGCGCCAAACGTTCATACTCATTCATATCTTGTGAACCAATCGTTGTGATTTAAATGAGTTAGCATATCAGTTAGCATATCCGATACAAAGACACACGACTACGAAACACAAAAAGAAAGAAGAAATAATAAAAAAATTATTTGACGCGCAAGATTACTACGTTCGAATACGCTGACACTTTAGATGTCGTTGTATTGAATGCTTGTACACGGTAGTAATACTGGCCTCGAGCAATCGTCTGACTGAAATTCTTGACGTTTGGACCTACTTGGCCGACTCGAGTATACGACGGTGTCGTAGTCTTGAGTGCACGCTCAATATAGAATCCTTGCTCGTTGGCAGAATTGTCCACCCAAGTCAAATCGATTCGACCCTTGGAGGCTTTTCCAGTCAATCCACTTGGCGCGTTCAAAGCGTTTGGATCGACAACTGAAACTGTGCTTGATGTCGAGGACGATGCGCCCTTGCTATCAGTGACAGTCAATTGTACATTATAATTGCCTTGTTGCGTGTATGTGTGTGTTGCTGTACTGCCAGTGCCCTGTGTTCCGTCGCCGAAAATCCAGCTATAGCTTGAAATGCCATCGCTGTCAGATGACGCACTGCCGTCCACTGCCACTTGCATAGGTATTGTGCCTGAAAGTGGTGTAACGCTCATGATTGCAACTGGAGGTTGGTTCACAACAGTAACGTTGATTACAGTTGAAGATGACAACCCTGTTGCATCAGTAACAGTCAATCCTACTGGATACACACCCACGTTGGAGTAAGTCTTAGTTGGATTTGCCTGAGTAGATGTGCTACCATCGCCAAGAGTCCATGAATACGTCAATGCCGTTCCTTCTGGATCTCGAGAACCAGCACTGCTAAATGTTACTGCCAGTGGAGCTGCACCGCTTGATGGTGATGCACCTGCGCTTGCTATAGGCGGTAGATTGACTGTCGTGTTCGTTTGCACAACTGTACCTTCAATCTTATACTGACCTAAGCTTGCATAGTTTGAGTAACCAGTCGTCAAATCGCCTTCACCAACGCCTTTGATTGATAGATAATACGTGCCATCTGCAGGTATAGTAGCTGTCAATTGAGGCGTAATTCCGGCAGGGTTTGCTGATGCAAGAACTGTTCCTTGGCTGTTTCTCAATTCAATCATGCTGTCAAGGTTTGAAGTGCCGATAGGTACTGGCACAACACTAAATGTAACCGTTCCAACATTCGAATTGAATCTGAACATATCGATATCTGTATTTTGACCGATCACACCGTAAATGAATACAGTGTTACCCGATTGAATCATTGGCGTTGCTGTTGAAATTGTGTTTCCATAATCATCAGCTGCAAATGTAAGGCCGTACGTCTGTATTCTTGCGAAGTCGTCTTCCTTATTGTTTGCGTTTGGATACTCGCCTTTACTGAATTGTGTTAAGGATTGATAGTAGCCGACACCCATGATAGGAGCCCAGCCATTGTGCCCTTCGTAATACCCGAGTGTTGAAGTACCGTCGTGGTTAAGTCCGAGATTGTGACCAATTTCGTGTGAACCACACTCACCCATGTAATGAGCCCAGTTAGCAAGCATTTCTGGGAAACACCATGCCGGTTGAGCTTGGCCGCCGACTTGGTTGAATACGTTCAAGTATGCAACACCACCTGCGCCAGGTGAGATTGTACCGCCCATTGGGCTAAATAGGATTCTTCCACCGTATACGTTATCACTCGTTGAACTTCGCAACAAAAGATCTTCTGACGCAAGTTCAGTTGTGACGTCTACATCAAATGGTGCATAGTCTTCTGCAATTTTTTGCCAAATAGCTTGGATTGCCGTTCGTTCAGAATCGCCGAATGTGCTTGGGCTTCCATCAATATCCCATGGTGGGGCGTTGATGTTTGAACCCCAGTATGAACTACTGATGAAATGTCCGTCGAAGTCGAGATAGATTGTCTTTGAAGATCCTGGTCTACTGTGTAACATGAATGTTTCAGACAACGGGTGTGATGGTGCAAGATATTTCTCCGAATTGGAAAGGTTTGAATATGCACCTTGTGCCGAAGGGAAATTATCTGAATAGTAAAGTCTTCCTGCTTTGTCTGAACGCAAGTATTTTTCAGATTTTAGTTTGGTCTTCAACTCAGTTGGAGTCATACCGTACCATGCAGCTAACTCTGGTGCTGCCGTCGACAAATATTCTGCGGCTTCAGATGCTGCCATGTCTTTTGGAAGACTGAGTTTTGGGAATTCAGGAATGTAATTTGCCGTTCGCTTGTCCAAAGCCTTTGCGGGACCTACAAAATAGCCATCGATGTCCGCAGCAGAACTATATTCCAAGTCTGCTACTTGGACGTTTGGATTTTGTCCGGCGCTGATGAGTATCGCAATAACACTCAGAAAAAAAAGCGATGCAACGTAGTTTGGTATTGGGGGAAGATTTTTGTGTACGGAGACCATATACAAATTTCTGAAAATTTTGATTTATAAATATTAGCATTTCACAACATATATTTCGAAATCGAATCAAACACTCAACGATTAGACACAATTTTTGCAGGATAGAACAGCTGCGCAAATTCTGATGCATCAAGAATATGATATCTCTCCGCAGGGATGTGCGACATCACATACTCTCGTGTAGGATCAATAATGACTCGTCGACCAAAATTCTCCATAGAAGCCACCATATGTCGCAGTTTTCGACCACCGTCCATCGGATCAAACGCATGATATGCTCGCCAACCTTTGTCCCCGTGTTCATGAAGAAATGCCAAAATGTGGCTGACGCAGTCCATTTCACCGGATTTGGTCAATTCCCACAGAGATCTTGTGCGCGTGTAGAATGATTCTAGGTATTGCTTCATTTTGTCGGGACCTTGAGACGTTGCATGGTAATCACGAACACTCTCACAACCCACAAAAGGCAAGCGATGACTCATCGCATGTGAGAATTCACGCGCAGCATGACCTAATTGGTGCAAAGAGTCGCACTTTGCAAAGAATTGATCATACGCATGGTTTATGACTTGCGCAACCTTAGGTTCGACGGCATCTACTAAAACACGCTGAAATAAAGGCCTACGGCTTGAGAGCGGTATTTCAAAAATATGACCTTTGTATGGATTCATATGCGAAAGGCGATTGATTATTTCTTATATGTGTTATGTTTTAGCACGTACTATATAGAATATTTTGCAAATAAATGGCGAGAATTTTCTAACGTACACGCAGGTTAACGCTATTGGAAAATGTCGAAGTTTTGCCCATAGTCAGATTAAACGCTTGCACACGATACGTATATTGTCCTCGATCAGTAATCTGACCATATGTACGCACATTAGAAGGAAGTGTTGCTATTCTCTCAAAGATTGGCGATGAAGATTTCTTTGCTCGTTCAACATAGAAACCTTCTTCATTATTGGATAAATCAGTCCAAGATAGGGTAATTCTACCAACATACGCTTTTCCTACCAAATTGACAGGAGCGTTTAGGCCAGAAACTGACGTATCAACTATAGACACCAGCTTAGAAGTCTTCGCGACAGCGCCAACGGAGTCCTTTACGGCTAACTCGACAATATAATTACCATAATTACTGTAAACGTGAGATGTACTCATTTGTGTGCTGATACTTCCATCACCAAAATTCCAAGAGTAGCTCGAGATTGAACCATCTGCATCATAGGATTGACTTGCATCAACTACTACTTCTGCCGGAACACTCGTCGATGTTGAAGAAACACTCATTACTGCAACAGGTGGTAGATTCATTGTTACGTTGACGTCGCCACCGCATTGCGCAGCCATGCCAGCATCACACATAGCCTTCATATTCTTATATCGAATGCCAGTAGAGTTCCAAGGATACGGAACTTTCAAAGGTCTTCCGTTTTCAAACAGTGTATTCTCAAAATGATTATTAGTGAATGCATCCAAAGTTGCAGCGACTCCGCCACCTGATTCTGCACACCAGTCACCTGCCCCTATGAAAGTGCTATTCTTAATCACAAAATGATCAATGACATTTCCATTATTCGTTGAACCACAACCTGAAAACACCCATGCGCCTGATATCGAATCGTCCATTTTGACATTGATAATCGCAGAGTTATGACCTGCAACGACAATGCCTCTTGTACTGACACGACTGCCCGGCAAGACATCTATATTATACAGGATTGTGTCATTTTGTCGAGCATACATGAAATAAACATCACCATGATAGTCTGGAGTCGTGCAACCAACACCAGGAATTGTGTATGTGCTGCCGTAAATAGTTTTTACAGTATAGTTAATTACTGTTGCCGTACCACTGGAATGACCTCCACCAGTTCTATTTGCAAACACATTTCTTGCAAGAATCGCGTCGCGCGGCCCATCGCCCATATTATCCATGTAAACATCAGTAAAGTAACTACCTGCGTAGTTCCACCCGTGAAGCTGCTGGATATTACCACACGTCGCCGCAGGATCTTCAAAGCCCTGTGACATGTGATCAAACCATATATATTGTGGGAAATTGATACCTGCGATCTTAGACACATAACCAACTAAAGTTAGATTATGCAGTCGCACTAATTTCAACCATAGACCTGGACCTTCCCAGGCTCCCTCAATACCATCAATCTTTACCAAGTTCGGATTTGAGCGTTCGTCAGAAGTAAAAGTCAACCATTGATTTTCAGTATAAAATCGCGGAGTCCACCAAGGTTCACCCGGCAACGTCGGCAAAGTCCAATAACCTTCGGACAGTCGAATTTCCGAGCCGTCAACGCTGCTACCAGTACCGTTAAAACTCGACGCATTTATCGCTCGTGCAATGGTTGCGCAAGGCGTGTCGATTGTGCTACAATCATTGGCATCATTTCCATTTTTACTCACATATTTCACGTTATGTTGTAACGTCTGACCTGCATTTGCATTCAAAAATAATGATTGAGATTCCTTTGGTCCCGTTGTTCCTTGTAAGATTCGCGGTATGCCTACATTTGGATAAGCAATTGCCCTTACTTCCACAGGACCATCTTTTGCAAAAGTTGCTGCATCAAGCGTAACCCAATACTCAATCACGCCTGTTTGTGGGTTGTACGTCATTTCTTTCACAGCAACCCAAGGACCATTATTAACTGAGAATGATACGTTTGCGATATCGTTCGCATGAAATGCGACGACGCCAACATTGAATGTTTTGTTAAATGTTTGATAAGGAACAACATCAAAGTGTGCAATGGCCGTTGCCGAATATGCATACGAATTTGGATCTCCGACCGGGGCAGCAACAGTGACTGCACCATTCCATCCAAAACCAGGCGACAATAGTGGAGCACCCGTTGAAGTCTCATCGATTGATTCAACTGATGACATTGTGCTGACGATAACTTGAGCGGCGGGTTTTGCAGCCTCATAGGCACTACCTATTTTCTGAGTAGGATTCTGCACTGCACCAACTAAAAGTGCGATGAGGCCGAGAATAAAGAGTGAGATGACGTATGATTGTATTGGAGGTAATTTACTGTGAATTCTCACCATTGACGGAATTTTTCGATTTTATGCTTATAAACTTTCCCGAGCAACAAATAAGATACGAATTAACGTTCGACTGCATACCGAAGAATAGCAGCGAATTTTCCAAGCTCGCGTAATTGCTCACCTTCTCGAGTATCAACTGTAATGAGCATGATTTTCGTACCCATCGCTTCTGCGAGGGCGTTGTACTCATCAATCACTGTATCATCAAGCGACTCTGAAATCATTAGTAAATCAACCGCACCTAATTCCAACATCTTACGAACTTCATCCCGACCGTATGCAACTTTTTTCTCATCCTTCGCCAGCATTTCCAAGAAGCGCTGCATATATTTTTTCTCATCTGCAACAGCTTCGGCCGACAACAAATCCTGAGATTTGTCCAGCAATTCCTGCAGGCCAAATTCGTCTGTATAACCTAGGTCTTTTGTACCTAAGACTTTCTTTTGCAATTCCCCAGTCAACTGGCTTTCGTTCATGAAATCGTTGATAGTGACACCTGGACCGCCGATAATAATCCCTTTCAAATTTTTGAGCGGAAGAAGTTGTTCCTTCATGTACTCTGCAATCTTACGATAGTGTTCTTTTGCCGCACCTTCGCGTTGACGAGCGAAACGCAAACTTGATTGACCACCTGCTCGAGTTTTACCTGGGACTTCAGAGTGAGTCTTTACAAGAACTTGAATTTTGCTTCCTTTCAATAATGCAATGCAACCATCTCTCCGATCTAAAACGACAAGCGCATAAATATTGTCGAAATCCATCATTTCTTCGAGAGGCTCGGTGATGAATTGCTTGTCACATCGGTATATTCGCACGTTCAGTGGAATCGGTGGTTCGACGGAAAAGACACGAATATCAGATTGACCTTCGCGTTCTGCAACATTACCTGAAAACGCAGCAAGTCCATGTGGAGGAGTGCGCTGGTGCAAGCGAAGATGTTGTATCATTCGTTCAAGCGCATCGGTGACATTATTTCGTGTCGACGCAGATTTGATGTTAGAAGCAGTACCTTGTTCTTGGATTAATTGATTGATGACTTTTGTCAAATCATACTCTGCAGGAACATAAACAGTAACGAGTTCTGTATGGGACCCACGATACTGTTTAAGCTGTTTGATGAGCTTTTTGAGCTCGTGCTTTTCCTTGGCGTTGAGTACTTGAGTCATTGAAAAAGGGAAGAGAATGAAATATAAAAAATCGGCTAGTTCTTCTTGACTGGCTCGATAGTTATGTAAGTCTTACAAGGCAATTTCGAAGCTGCAAGATGGATGATTTCCTTTGCAATTTCTAATCTGTCCTTATTCACTCGTACTTCAATGACGTCGTCGCCTTTGAAGATTCGTGCTGCAAGACCAATGACTTTACCAAATGAGAAAGCCATACCTGTACTGAGTCGGTCTGCACCAGCTCCAGTCGCAAGTGGGTTTTCACGCAAGTGGTGGTGTGGGAATGGCTTGAGCGCTAGGTAGAAATTTTCTAGGCCAATCTTCTTCTCACAGTGTCGGTTTACAATAAGTCGTGCTGATTCAAGTGCACAGTCGCGAATCTGCAATGTTGCCTTTGCGTGCAACTTTACTGAATACTCGAAAGTACCTTTGAGATTACCACCATTGTATCTAGTGATTTTATTGTGTGGTGAACCGCGGATGTATGATTTTTCGCGATATTTTGATTTACGCGTGTATGGGCGCTCTAGTCGTCTGTACGCGACAAATTTTCGTATTGTAGCCATAGTATCACTTTAGTTTGAATTAATGTTCTCTGAAAACTGAGGGCTATTTATAAAGGTATCGTTGATTTCCAGTATCACTATTATATATGAAACAGTAAGCAATCCATATGTTTTTAAACGAAATAGGAATTTTCAAAAGCTATGCGGTGGTCGCATAACCTGGTATTGCGCAGGTCTCGAAAACCTGTCCGAAAGGATTGCCGGTTCAAATCCGGCCCACCGCGTATTTCTATGCAATCCGCTATGAATTAACCATCCTTTAACCACCGTAACACTTTTTCTCGAGAGAAAACCCACAACATAACAAATGCTAACCAAGAAATAATTTCAAAAGTTAAATCAAAAAGAAATTCAAAAAAGAAAATCAAAGTGTTTCTGAGACAGATTCGCGAAACCGACGCATCACAACACACGGTTGACAGATATTAATATGATATTGGGCGATGAAACCAATCTCATCTATTCGTAGTTCATTGTCCGACGCTTCCTTTCCACAGCATGTGCATTGCATACATATCACCTATAACAAAATAATGACAAACTTTGTTTAAATACCTCATGAGCGAAGTTGTCCCCTGTCTCGTGCCGTATACTACTCGTTACTTCAATGCCGTTTGAAGTCTACACTTTATTTAAAAAGAAGGGATACCATAAGAACCAAAAGAAGTGAAACAATGAAAACAAACCCCCTCATATATATTGGCTTAGCAGTACTATTAGTATTAGCAGCCTGTACGAGTACCCCAAGCACTCCTACGAACGAAACAACGACGAGCAACAGCAATGAAACAAAATACGTTGCATTAGGCGAACAGTGCGATCTTGTTCGATTTATGTGCACAGTTGGCAAGGAGTATTTCCGAGATGAAGTCGGATGCGGTTGCCAAGTAGCACAAGAACAAATCGAAACGTACTATGTCGCGAACTCGATTGAACAATGTGCAGCAACAACGTTCATTTGCTCAAATGGACTCAAGCCATTCTTCAACGAATCCGGCTGCGGCTGTGAAGGAATTTCAGACAAATCTCCACAAGCGATGAGCTTTGAAGCTATTGCAGCAATGGAACCAGTCACTGTCAAGGAAATCAAAGGCAAGACTGGAATCGAATCAGCAGTTCCATGCCACCCTTCCAGAATCGTTGCATCAGGTAAAGATTTGGAAGTTGCCTACGGCCTACAAGCATGTACTGAAGACTATACGCAAGTCGATGACTGCGACCGATTTGTAGACTTCAATGAAAACACTGCAACAATCAGCATTACGACGAGATTCCTTGCATGCATCGATTTGTATACGCAAACATCTTCACCATCAGAACGCTTAACGCCAATCACTGAAGGTAAAATGTGCACGATGCAATACGCACCAGTCTGTGCAACATTCTACGATGGAACACAAGTGACATTTGGCAACAGTTGTACTGCCGACGCAATCGGTATTGTCAGCGTTGTAGACGGTGAATGTGCGACAGCAGACCAAGCGCAGCGAACATACTGTAACAAAGAAGCAGGCCAAGGCGAATTGACTATCTGCACAGCAGACTACAATCCAGTCTGCGGTTGGAATGAGAATAGCGTCAAAATTGGCACATTCTCCAACCAATGTGGCGCATGTGTTGACGAAAACGTCATGTACACAACGCCAGGCGAATGTCAAGACATGGATCAAACGCGACCAGCTGATGACGGAACTCAAGGCAAGCGAGTTGTTTTCGCATGTGACGAAAAATACGTCCAGATGCAAAGCGATGACGCAGCTGCATGTACGAAAGAATATCGCCCAGTCTGTGCAACTGACGCCGCTGACGCGCAACGAACATTCGGCAACGTCTGTATGGCATGCACTACTAAAGGCGTCTTTGAGTACACAGAAGGCGAATGTAACACAGATGGCGCTATGATCTAATTAATCTACGCTTTTTTTCTCTTTTTTTCTTTCAAAAATAAGCCCTTAGTTTTATAAATGACAGATACCTTCCGATTTTTATGACCGACATTTTGATTCGTCGAGATATGACTATTGGCGAAATCGTAAAACAGTACCCTGCAGCAGCAGAAGTATTCATGGAATACGGCCTACACTGCGTCGGATGCCACGTTTCCTATTGGGAAACCATCGAACAAGGTGCAGCAAGCCACGGCATGTCTAGCGAGGAAATCGATATGATGGTACGCGATGCGAACGAAATCGTAAAAAGCGCCCCTCACGTCGCAAAAGACGAACATCCAATACATCTGACACCAAATGCGATCGCAAAAGTAAAATCATTTATGCAAGCTGACGAAAAAGACGCTTTCTTTCGCGTTGGAATAACACCAGGTGGCTGTTCCGGATTAAGTTATGTATTCTCCTTAGATAAAGAATCAAAAGCAGATGACGCAGTATTTGAAAAAGATGGTCTGAAAGTTATCATTTCAAAGGCAGCGCTTGAGAAATTAAAGGATGCGACAATCGACTACGTCGAAACACTTGCCGAATCTGGCTTCAAAATTACAAACCCAAACGCAACCAAAGGGTGTGGTTGCGGAAGTTCATTCTCATAGACAAATGGCAAAAAATCCTCCACCTATACTTCGATTCGAGATGGCTTTGTTGTCGACTTATGAGCTATTTAGCGACGTGAGAGAATTCAGTTTCGCCAAACCAAAAGGATTCACGTTCCAAAGCGGTCAATTCATCACCATCCTTTTCGAACAGAACGGCCAAAAATTTAGACGCCCATACTCTATCGCATCAACACCTGATGAAAAGAATATTCGCTTTTGTATAAAATTCATTCCAAACGGACCAGGCTGCACGCACTTATGGGCTTTGAAAAAAGGCGACACGATAAAATGTATCGGACCGCTAGGCGTTTTCACCGTCGACGAAAATGACGCGCCAGTCGTCATGATCAGCACCGGGACCGGAGTCGCACCGTTTGCAAGCGCGATTCCAAAATTGCTTGAATCAAATAAGCAAATCACCTTGCTCTGCGGCTATCGACACGCACCATTATACCACAATACGTTCGCCGACCTTGCTGCAAAAAATAAGCATTTCACGTATATTCCCACAATCACTCAACCTGCAAAGGACTGGAAGTCAAACGTTGGTCGAGTACAAACACAAATCGACGCGATAATAAAACCAGACGCGCAGTACTACATTTGCGGATTATACGATATGATTAAAGAAGTCGTCAAGCTGCTCTCTGAAAAAGGCGTTGCGAAAGATCATATTCACTTCGAGCGATATGACTGAACATGGCAAGAACAATTCTTCTCAAAGGAAAGCCAACGCAGACTACAGAGCAAGACGACCAGTTTCTTGCGCAAATCAATAAAAACAATCAAACTCACGTCGTGAACGAGCAAGAACTACAAACTCTTATTCTCAAAGCCAACGAAATCCATAAGCGACACTTCGATGACAAAGTGTGGATGGAACGATCCATTTTCACGAATTGGACATGTGGCATCGCAGACTGCAAGTACTGCTATCTTTCTACCAAACCAAAATTAGATCGCACGGCAGTCAGAAGCCCAGAATCAATATTGGCAGAAGCACTAATCTGTAAAGCAATGGGATGGAAAGTCGGATACATCACTGGCGGACTTCGCGTCGAAAAAACAGAATATATGATCGATCTGTTGCAAAAATTATCCATTGTTCTCGAGCACAAAACGATGATGAACTACGGCCCGTACACAAAACAAGAAGTCGACGCATTCGCACCTTTTGTCAGCGGCATGGGCTGCGCTATCGAATCATTTGACGAGAAACTGCACGCATACATTTGCCCATCTAAACCACTCTCATCGTTACTCAAATTCCTCGGCCATGTCAAAGAGAAAAAGCTAGAAAGCTTTATCACAATCATATTAGGCATCGGCGAGAAAATGTCAGATATCGACGAAGTCATAAAAAAAGTCGAAGAATATAACATCACAAAAGTGCAATTATGTTTTCTCAAAGCGCAAGAACAGACTGTGTTTGACAACACACCTGCGCCTGACATCAAGTATATGGCGTGGTGGGTATCACGACTACGTATCGCACATCCGAATCTGATCATCAAAATCGCGCTTGTTAAAGACCGTATTGATGACCTACACATATTACTAAACGCCGGCGTGAACTCAATCACTAGATACATGATTTTTGACGATTTTGCTGGCGAACTCGCAGTAAAACTGCAAAAGGAATGTGAACTTGCAGGACGAAAACTGCAAGGTAATTTTACATATTTGCCGCAACTGGACATGTCAAAACTCGTCAATGATTTGCCTGCCTTAGAACCTGAACTAAAACGAAAGATTCTTATTAAAGCCAATCAATACTATGCTAGATTAGTGAAGTTAAAAGAAAAAAAGGGCACTAAAAACACACAAGAAAATGACGCTGACTAACCATCTTGCCCATAACATAAGTACTGCAAAACACATTCTCAAAGCACCCGATATCGTCGCCAAACTACTACCTTCACGCCAGCGAGAGCAGCATCTTCCAAAAGCCGTGTGGGAAGCCACAACGTTTCTAACAATCGCAAACGACATCATGACGCATTCAATTCCCGTTACACAAGTCTGGCAGCAATGTGTCCAAACAGCACGCGGCTATACGTCGTGTGCCGACATTTATACACAAGGAGAATTACGAGCAATCGACGTCCTTGCTGGGTCCATAACGCTTGCCCCACTCAGACTGCAAGTAGCTCAAGGTTCCAAACACGTCCCAAGCCATCCGGAGTACAAAGAGCTCATCGTCGAAAACGCTCGTATGCGAACGCTTGGCGAGATCGATTATAAGTTCAAAAAAATGCATGGCACAGACATCACAGCAGCAGTTTTACGCGGCACCATATCACAATCAGGCAGTGAAGTCTACATATGGATTGGCGATCACGGCAAAGACGAAAAATTCTCACTAGCCAGAAAAATTCTCTCGACTTATCAGATTCAAGAAAAAGTCAGAATATTCTAAAAGCGCCAGATAACATTTATAAGCGACCCAAAAGTCCCTACAATCTATGTTCAGACTCGAATTAGACAAAGTAGTAGCGGAAGTAAAGGCAAGAAACGCTAAGCGCGTCCTTATTCAACTTCCCGACGGTTTGAAGACACGGGCAGCCGAAGTAGTCGATGCCATCCAGGAACAGACGGGAGCGCAAGCATTCATCTGGTTCTCGTCATGCTTTGGCCAATGCGACTATCCGCTTGGACTCGGGCCATTAGGCATCGACGTCATGATCCAATTCGGCCACAATCGTTACAACAAAACGATTGACGAGTGGTAATACAATGCAAACCGTTACTATTGATTCAAAATGGGATCACGAAATCGTCCTTGGAGACGACCTTATTTCCTATTTGAAAAAGAACAATATCAAAAGTGTCGCACTCTTCGCCTCAGTACAATTTCTTGATGTCACAACAGTTCAAAAACAACTCAAGGGACTGAACATCATTTGGAAAACGACAAAAGCGAAACGAACGAACGCCGACATGCAGATTCTTGGCTGTGACGCTTATCACGATTCATTTGAAGTCGACATCATCTCACAAACCGACGCGACGTTATACATTGGCGACGGCATGTTCCATCCAAAAGCATTACTGCTCTCACAAATCTATTCCAAAAAAGAACTCAAACCAGTCGTCATCTGGAATCCAGTATTGAATGAAATGCAGATAATTACCGTACAAGACATCCAGGCGCAAATCGACGGCTTGCTTGCAAACCTCAAACGTTTCATCGGCTCAAAAACTATCGGAATTTTAGTCACGGTAAAACCGGGCCAGCAGTACCTCAATAACGCGCTCAAACTCAAAGACATGCTTGAAAAACAAGGTAAAAAAGCCTACATCTTCATTGATGACGACATCCAATTATTCTTACTTGAAAATTATCCATTCATCGACGCATGGGTAAATACTGCGTGCCCAAGAATCGGCACAGATGACCACGTCACAATAAGAAAACCATTGATCAATATCAGAGAAGCGTATGATCCAGTTGCGGCGATTGGCAAACTTATCAAATAGAATTATTTAGTTTTTTTCTTAATCGGTTTTCGTGTGCGAGTGAAACTGTTCGCGATGTCAATAACGTACTTTCCTTCTTCGAGGCGATATACGAGCGGCTGTTTTGAGTTAAAGAGATTGACTAAATCAAGTTCAAACGAACCGTCGCGTAAAACTTTGACGGATTCTATGTCAAGTACGACTGGAAGATTGCGATCGACTTCGTCGCCGATAATATCATAGATGTCTTGCTCAATCTGTGCTCGAGCATCAGCAGATAAAATCTTAAGTGATCGATCTTTCTTGACGTCGTCAAGGATTTCTTTTCTAATAAAGTAGAATAATTTTGCGCCGCACGTACAGCCGCTGATGATATGTGAAGAGCCTTCTTCATACATCTTTCCGCATCGAACGCATTGGTGTGGCATATGTCCTCTAATGGATAAGTATCTTATCTAATTCGTGAGCGAGCGCTTTGATTCGTTCAGCCTTGAGCTTTGCATATTGTGCAATCAACTCACGTGTCGTTTCTGAGTTCATATCTGAGTGTTCAATTCGCGTATGGCATTCGACATCAAGGTCATGTATTTCTGCTTTTGCGATGTTCAGATGATGCTCCGCAGTCATAAGCATGACTCCGTAGTCGACAGTGTAAGTTTGCATGTTAACGCTTGTCCACAGTGAACAACTGTATTTTGTTCGGGTCCTGTTTGATTTCAGAAACGACAGTCGCAGGTCCGATGATAGTCAGTCCTTCGCGCTCTCCCAAAAGAAGA
>DATGWN010000090.1:0-15488 GCA_035299465.1 Acidobacteriota bacterium
ATATGGTTTTTCCCTCACTATGATATCATCAAAACGTGCTATGGATGCGAACCAATTGTTCGTGTATATTACGACTGTTGTGGTCGTTGGACTTGTGCTCCTTTTCGGGTCTCAAGCTGTGCTCAAATTCAAAAGTGATACTGATAAAATCTCCTTTGCAAAAGAGTTGGAAGATTTCAATCGAAAAGTGTCTGAAGTCAGTACCGAATTCCGTTCTGAAAAGATGGTGTCATTGGAAGTTCCTGATGGCGTTGCAACGATTTGCATTATTGATATATACAAAGATAAGCCTGCCACATGTCCGGTAGGAGATATCTCCAACCCAGTCTGCGATTATTGGCAGTCATATCGTGATTCTCTGGCGCCGACCGCTGCGCGAGTGGACCCTAAGAACGTCTTTTTCCTTGACTCCAAGGGTTTGATAGTTGGCGATTCTGCCTTCGTAAAGAGTGTGGAAATTGATTTGGAATCACCTTTGACGCCGGCGTCATACGTCTGTTCAACTGGTGACTCCTTTACATTATATCTTCGCGGAGAAACACGAAAGGCAGTGATCTACAGTTTTACATGAGCACACTATGAAGCGGATCCAAAAAAGAGGACAAGCTGATTCGCAGTTTCATTGGCTATTCGTCTTGCTTGCCGGTGGGTTCATTCTTTTTCTATTCTTCATGCTTGCGACTGCAGGTATTCGTGGTTTTATTCTCAAGCAAACTGCGGAGACACTCAAAAGCATCGAGTCGACGATTGGTGTTGTGCGTTCACAAGGAAATATCGATGCATGGATTGATGCGAGCGATGCTGTGTCGCTAGCTGTATCATGTGATATTTTGCGGACAGGTTCGGGTTTTACAGACGTTTCTTCGTTATTGTCAGTACAAGGCAAAGAAACGAATAAACCTATTCGTGATGTTCCATTATTCAGCGAGAAAATTATTTCTGGTGAACATTATGCAGTAAAGTCAATTCCGTCCTATTATCCCTTTCGCGCCGATACTGCGCTATACATGAGTTCTTTTTCCACGTTATATGTCATCGTCGGGGCTGATGCCGCGACTGGAAAGAAAATCATTGACTTATTGCCGAAAAACGCATCTTCCGTACAAGTGGGTTCAATACCTGAATTGACGAATAAAGGATTTGACATGTATGTGTTTATCGGCGTCAATCAAGGTCAACAATTGTCATCGCAAGTTCCGTCATTTGCCAAAAAGTACAGATATGTAGACATCCAACCTGGCGCAGATGGATTGATTACCAGTGGCGATTTCGTATTTTATTCATTGACAAAGATTTCTGGAACGACGTATGAATTATTGAGCGATCCAGATAATGATGGCGTGGATGATATCAGTTCGTACCGAGGCGAGGCCGAATTCGCAGGTGGTTTGGTATCTCCTTATGATATCTATACTTGTACGAAATTCAAGATGTATCGACGTGTTCGTGCAACGGCGGGAATTATGGCAATCGAGGCTGATGTGCTTAAGAACAGTTATCCTACGACGCTAGCTAACTCGGGACAATGCATCGGTGTTTACGGTTTGCTCTCAGATAAATTATTACAGTTGCACGCAGGACCTGCCGTCGCTACGGATGAGCCAGATGTGGCTGTTGTCAACGAAGTTGATCGATTGAACGGTCAATTAGAGTTGTCTAGTTGTCAGGTGCTCTACTAATGAAATTAACAAGAAAAGGACAGATGAAAATTTTGGAGAGTATCGCTGTTCTTCTTGTCTTCACGTTCTTGTTTGGATTTGGTATTCAATTTTATGCAAAACTGCAGACTTCGGCATATGAAGAACAGCGTGAACGTTTCTCAGGTTTGGACGCGATTCGCATCAGCAGTATGTTATCAAATATGCCTGAGTTGACTTGCTCTATTCAAAACACGCAACAAGGAAACTGTATTGACATAGCAAAATTAAATGCATGGGTTGCTCTAGAGACTGATACAATTCCAACCGGAGTTTCAGCGGGTATAGATGATACGTTCTTGCGAAGCTATTTCCAGTCTCAATTGGGATCGGCAACAATAGAGATCGAACAATTGTATCCGGTAGCTACAGGTTCACTTGGTGGCATAGTTACTTCTTGGAAAATCTATGATGAAGTTCCTAAAGTGATGCTTGATGCGGACAAAAAGAATGATGTTTCTAAGACGGTGACGCAAGTTCCTGTGGCACTTTTGGATTCATCAAGAAGGCGCACGAATTTAGGTGTGTTGGTGATTACACAATATGGCGACTAGACGGACAAACAGTATTGGGCGCAGCTTTGGTGCTCGAGGGCAAAGTGAACTAATGGGCTTTGCAATGGTTGTCATCATTATCTCTATTGGATTACTGTTTGTGATCGGATTTTTCGTTTTGAAAACAGTGAATGATTCAAAACGCTTGTATGTGGACCAGGAAATTGTCCAACGATTAAACAGCGCTATGCTGGATGTGACTACTGAATGCAGAAGTAACACTGTCAAGGATTTACTTATCGACTGCGCAGAGTCGGACTCCACTATTTGTCAAGATTCTGTGACGGGTCGAGCAACTGGTACATGTGCGTATGTGCGAAACTTTGTGCCGCAGCTTTTGAGTCCCACATTGGTTGAATGGGGATTCCGCTATGAATACAAAGTGTACATAGATCGTGCTAATCCATTTGTGGGCATCAAAGATGATACTGATTGTCTGGTAGTAGGGCGCGACGTCGCACCGTATTTCCTACAGACTGATGCGGGAACGCTTAACATAGATCTTTCAGTTTTGACGTGTAAACGTTAGTGTGCGTTACTGATTATTTCTTATCTTAGCTGTTAGTTTTGCGTATTCGACTATTTGTCCTATTTATAAGTGCCGGGCAAAGTTTTATAACGAGAAACGCCGAAAATCACGTTATGAGAGTAGTACACTATTTATTGTTGTTTTTTGTATTGTTTCTGACACCGGTATTCGCTGAGTCCTTTGGGCCAGTATTTGTATTGCCTGCGAACGATTCGCTGCGCGCTGCAGGTTTTAGCGATTTTTACGAGCTAACGCTTGATTACCGCTATGTTGTCGAAACGAACCAGTCTATCGGTAATGTTACACAGGTTATGATAATTGGCGGAAATGTCGAGCAGCAAGCTGTCATTATTTCAACGAACGGCGTTGGTCGAACGTGCTTCCCTGATGAAACCACACAAACGACGAATCTCACATTCTTTATCCAAGCAACGAATGTTTCTGCAAATTCAACTATGTTGACAGCAAGCGCGATCGTTTCGTTCCAGAATATGACTTCCATTTCGCGATTCAGTCTAGTCGATGTTGAAGATGATAGTGACGATAATAAAACTAACAAGACAAAATCAAACGAATCTAATCCGAATAAACCAGTCATTGTTGCGTATGAATACAATATTACTGTCGGAAATGGCACGAATAAGACTATCACGCGCTATTACAATGCAAACAACACACACTTGAATATCAGTGAACGCGATTTCAATAAGACGATTGGTGCAAAACCAAGTCAGATTGCGTCGTACTCCTACAACATAACGCAGCCAAACGGGACAGTCATTACAGTGACTCGATATTATAACATCAATCACAATGTAACGGACCAATGGGGCATTATGAAGAACCAGACGAATCAATCCAACCGTTCTGAGTCCTGGAACCAATCGAAGCCATCTAATAAGTCAATTAAACCAAACAAAACTATTGACTACAATACATCAGGCAACGAAACTGACTTGCCAGGTAAGTCTGAAAAGAGAGGATTCTTCTCGTCAATCGGACAGTGGTTTAAGAATATGTTTGGCGCTAAGGTTTCTGAGACGGTTCGATGTGATTTCAACCAATCAACAACGAATCAATCCTGCCAAAGCGCATCATTTACATGCTCTGGTGTCGAAAATTGTAAGGTAGAAATATCTGGCAAGAATTTGACATCTATGTCGTGGAAGAGCTCTTGCGGTGGCTATCAAAAGAATCTTTTAGATGGCCAGAATGATATCATTTCATTCAATTGCTCGGCTGAGCAATAATTTTTTTCTTATTTATTCTTTCTCTGTTTTTTTTAATTTCAAGATTTTCAATTGTTTAACAAATGCTAATTAAGAAAGAAGAAATTATTTCTTTAATCGCTGCGTAATTCTGCCTAGCTCATTGATGTTTTCAGTGAACGTTGGGAGAACTTTTGAGAATGCTTTTTCCATCGCGTTAAGCTGTGCGCCGACTTCAACAATGTTTTTGTCGTAATCGCCGATTTTACCTACTAATGCTTTTTGGAGTGTATCGAACTGACCCTTGAGCATGTCGATTTCTTGTACGATTGCATTCATGCTTGATTCGGTTCGGTCTTTCCATTCGATGATCTTTGTGATATTGCGCTCAATGTCTTTCCATTTCTCTTCGATAACCGCTTCTATTAATTGCTCAATCTGTGCAGTGTCAGAATCAGAAGACATCGGTGGCATAGATCCTGGTGGCGCAAGGCCTGGCCCGGAAGGAAATGGATTGCTGTAACCTGCTGGAGGAGGAGGTTGTGGCGGCATACCTGACATACCGTAATTCTGATCTGGAATAACGCTTTGTGGTTGGTAGTTATACGCTGGTGGTCCGTCTGCCATTGGTTGCTCTTTTGGTGGCGCTGGTTGCTGTTGGGCAGCCTGCACTTGTTTATGTTGATCTTCTAGTTGAAGCGCGTCGTAAATTTCTGCCGCGGAATAGCCGTCTTTTTGTAATGATTGGACTATCTGCCCGTTATCTAAGCCTTTTGTCCGCAGCTGTCCGACAAGCGATACTACGCTTTCTTTTGGTGGTGCGGCTGGTTTACCGAATAAGTTGAATCCCATGCTGCCACAGTGAGTTTTTAGTCTTTTGCTTTATAAATATGTTGGTGAATTGTGTGTGGATTTTCTTCGAGTTTTGTGTTGTGCTTTGATACACTTATTGTCTTTTATTTTCACGCTTTATCTGCACGATTTCCGTTCTTTTGCAGTTTGCGCTATGACAGTAACTCCCAAACAGTAATTACACGTCAGAAGCTTTAAAAATACCTTTTGACTTCCTTTGGATATGAAGCACAATCCTAATGTTCGCGTGGAATCCGAAGAGAAAGCTGCTCAACCAGTAACTTCGTCCGAGGTACCAGAAGTGCGATCAATTCCTGGCGATGTATCCTACAACGTTGTGCGAGAAGTTTCTTTTCGTCCCGGACCAACGTCTTCATTATCCAAGTCGTTGGCAAAGACTTTTTTGCGTACACTTGCAGTTGTTTCGGCTGGATATGCCCTCTATGCTGGAGCAAATAATGCTGTTTCAATTATTAACGTTCATCGAGAACGTGACGCCGAGAGTAAATTCTTAGATTTGCATGATTCTTATAGAAAAACAGCACGAAGTCTCAAAAATCAACAACAATTTCTTTCTGAAAACGTGGCCGGTGTGCCTTCTCGCGCACAACTTGAGACTCTTGTCACAAAAGCGAATTCCCAATTGGAAAGTATGAAAAACTTTTTTCTCTCTACGACCGATGTCGTACGAGCTGTTACGCCCGCCAATGCGCAGACTGTTCGAAGTAAACTCATTCCTGAAAAAATGGACGCGATTGCGGGCGTGCAAAAACATCTAGCAGACGCTCAGAAAATCATCGGTCAAAAACGCGCATATGATACACTTGTCCGACGATTTGACGAAGTAGTTGCTGAGATACGTTCTTTTGACGATTTACATCAGTACACTGAGAAATTGAAAGTTCCGCTCGCAACAGCCGCTGCCGCGCAAAAAGCAGTATCGCTTGCAAAGATGCAAAAAGCAATGCAGCAATTGCAGATTCCTTATCAGGAAATGCAAACTGTAAAAGCAGTACCACAGGAATCACAAAAAGTGCTTGAATCTATAGTGGCGAATGCAAAAGAACCACGTGTCGTTTCATTGGCAGAATCGTATCATACTCAAATCCAAAAACTGTTTGAAGAAAAGAAATACGGCACAAGCGTAGGTGGGCTTACTCGATTCAGACAGTTTCAGACGTATGTCGGACAACAGCGAGTAGCTCGAATCATCACACTCAAATCTGTACGAGATGCAGAAAAAAATATGACGCGGTACGCTGTCGTTGCAGCTTTCGTTGGCAATACTCGAATTGCGGACATGGAATTTCCAGAATCCGTGACGGGCGATGTCAAAAGTATCCCGACATGGGATGAACCGATTCTTGAGCAGCAATTTATCGAATTGCGCGGCAAAAAAGGACCGAACAATGAGTTACTTCTCGAGCGATCGGAGCTGGCGTATAAGCATTCTGGGTTTATGACGTATGATCGAGCTTATTATAGAGCGCCACCGTCAAAGGCACAACCGAAACCTTTGTACGCGCCGCTTACTCAACCCTCAATGAAGATCGAACTCAAATAGCGTACAAGCAGATTTTATAAACTACGGCGATGAAAAACACTCCCATGAAAAAGACAGAAACACACGATCCTTTGTATTATCAAGTGAAGAAGGCTACTGACGTATCCCATCTTCCATCTATTGAAGGTATTGAGTTTGATAAGAAAGTGACGTTTGATACTTTTGTCCAGTCCTTGGCTACAACGGGCTTGCAAGCTAGCGAATTGTCTCATGCTATTGAAGTCGCAAAGATGATGAAACGCGAGAAAGTCACGATTTTCTTGTCGTTCACGTCAAACATGATTTCGAGCGGTGTTCGAGAAACGATTAAATGGTTAGTCAAACATAAGCTCGTTCATGTACTTTCTACATCCGCTGGTGGCGTCGAGGAAGATGTCATTAAATCACTATCGCCGTTCAAACTCGGTACTTTTTACGCGAGTGGCGATTCTTTGTTGTCAAACGGGATTGGTCGAATCGGAAACATTTACACGACCACTGATCAATATGCATTCCTTGAAAAATTCATGCGCAAGGTTTTTGATTTGCTGTATGATTCTCAAAAAAAGACTGGCAAACCATCTACGCCAAGCGACGTGGCTCGCACGATTGGCATGCTTTTGGAGAAAGATGATGCATTTGATCATAATTCGTCATATCTATATTGGGCATATAAAAATGATATTTCAGTATTCTGTCCTGGTATTGTCGACGGTGCGATCGGAGACATGCTCTACTTTTACAAAAACACGCACAAGGATTTCGTGCTTGATGTGTCAAACGATCACAAAAAAATTATCGATTTCGTATTGTCGTGCGAGAAGACGGGCGGCATTATTCTGGGCGGCGGCATTTCTAAACACTACATATTGAACGCAAATATTTTCCGCGAGGGATTTGACTACACTGTCTATTTGTCGACGGCACAATCTTTTGATGGTTCAGACTCAGGTGGATCTGTTGAAGAAGCGGTTACTTGGATGAAAATCAAAAATCATTCGCCGCGCGTCAAGGTCAATTGTGATGCATCTATTGCGTTCCCAATCCTTGTGTATGCTACGTTCGTCAGCAAAAATTGATTTTTACATTCATCTACATCAATTTTAAAAACCAACATTCATTCCCCTTTCTATGATTATACATAAGCGTTTGCTGCACGATGCTGGTATTAGAAAAGCTGTGAAGAACGGCGTCATAAAATTCTCCAATCCTGTGTCTGATAATCAATATCAACCTGCTTCCTTAGACATACGGATCGGTAATGCGTTTATCTATGATCAAGAATCGTACCGACTTGCGCAAGAATATTTGTCTGCCCAACAAAAGAAAAAATCATTTTCTATCGATACTTTTGAAATGGACACGCGCTTTGCAAAAAAATACGATGATGTTGATAATGTACCGATATTGATTCCGTCGCGTGCACGCGCAGAATTGTATTTTCACGAACAAATCCGAACTGAGTTTGATATGTCTTACGAACTTCGAAGCAGCCGCGGTAGATTGGGCCTTGTTCCTCAAAATATTTTTATCCAAAATGACGGACACGGACAATATATTTCTTTAGTCAATCATAGCCCAAATTCGATTATCTTGTATGGCCAATCAAAGTTTGCGCAAATTTTCTTTCATCCAAAGAAAACGCATCGGGCAAATGGAGCATGGATGACTGATCCTTTGAAAGTTGGAGAGCTTTTTTCGGAGTTTGATTCAAAAGGTCTCATTTTACCCGACGGCAGATTGGTTTTCACCGTGGGTGATTCTCTTTTGAGAATGCGAAAGATGCCTGAGCCAATTGACACACGAAAACCAAGTCCTGAAAATTTATATGAAAAAATTTCACTAAAAAAGCCATACGTACTTTCCCCACACGAGGTAACTATTGTGTCATTGATGCCGGCACTTTCTTTGGACGACAGAACCGGTGTTCGACTTCTCTGGCGTAACAATAGCTCTGATGGTTTGTCGATGATCGATGGTCACGTGGTCAGTGCAGGATGGGTTGATCCAAATTACAAAAACACCGTGACTGCACATCCAATTAAACGTGGGCTGACGCAAAGAATCAAAGAAGGTGATCCGTTCGTGACTGGACAAGTGTATCGTTATTTTAATGCAGTCAGTCGATCGTATGGTTCGTCCGGTCTTGGAAATCACTATTCTGGAGATTCCGGCGGGCTTTCGGGGTCGCGATCATGATTGATGAAGTAGTTACTGTCCCAAAAAATTTTGTAGACATCATTGCACAAGAATCGGCGTTGGGTCGACGTTCGTCTCTTCGCGAAAGTGCATGGTTTATCTATAATCATATTGAATCATTTCTTGTGGATCGTGGTGCTCGGCCTGATGACCTTTTAGTTCGCGGCGGATTTCGTAGCTCAAATAGTTTTGATCGCATCCGAACTATAGGCTATGATGGCAATGATCCCAAGTTTGATGGTACGCATGCGGCGCCGTCGCGCGAAATATATACCTTGCATATGCAGACTGATCCTGGAAATTCTCCATTATTCTGGGCTGCCACAATGTTTGACCGAGGGCAGAGGGCTGGTTTGGTTTTCTATAACGCATCCCACTTATGTATTTCTCACAAAGCGCACGAGGCGAGAGATTTCACGTATTACTTTACAAATCCAGATAAGAAAAAAGATGCCGTTGTCGCATTGTTAGAATTAAAATTGTCTGATTAAAGAAGTTCGTGGAGATCTTTTTTGTCTTTGTTCTGCTTTTCGCCGCTTTGGATTTTCTCCGCAATAGATCGTAGGAAGTCGTGTGTTCCTAATGGTGAAACATCTGGTGAGTCAAGTTGTGCGTCAGGAAGTTCTTCTTCTTGCTGCATGCTTGGCATAGGCGCCTCTTCGGGTGAGAATAATGGTTTTTCAAACGAGACTTCGTTCTTTGCAGGTCGCTGCGGAAGTTCTGGCGTTTGTATTGGCTCTTGCATCTTGCGTTCATGCTCTGTTTTTACATCTGCGTTGAGATTGAGCGCTTGCATGCGTCGATCTATTTCGTATTCGACGATGCCTTGGACTTCTTTTTGTGTGACAAATTGAATTGGCTGCCAAAGGTTGATATATTTTTCAAGTGTGATTACATCTTCTTTTTTTGCCGTATTTTGAAGTTCTTTGATGATTTTAATCATATCATCTTTGAACGCTTTGAGCTGATGGCTCATTTCTTCGATGTCAGACGTGAGCATCTGGATATCTTCGCTTGTGCGTTTCTGAGATTTCAGATTATTTTGTTCGTCTAATTCCGCTTTTCTTCGCAGGTTGGAGACGGTTTCTTCAATCATACGCATTCGTCGACCAAGACTGTTCACTTGACTGATTGTGTCAAGTCCAGTGTTTGGCATCTGCCGCGGCTGAGAAAAGAATGTTGGCTGCGGTTGCGGTGGTGGCGGTGGAAGATCCATTTTCTATCTTATGGCGTGTTTATTTATAAAGATAATGCGGACCTGAGGCCTGAACCAAGGGGACTTGTTTGCACTCGTTGTTTGTTTTCAAGAATACGTAAGAAGAATATTTATAAACTCCTCCGGCACGTTTTTAGACGGGTAGAGATTTGATTTACATCAGATTGTTTATTTAAAAAGGGGGATGGGTTTTTTGGATACGCCATATGAAGTAGTTCGCGAAGGTGAAGAGATCATCTTGCGCGTTGACTTTTCTTCTGTAGCTTTGCCTCCGACAATTGAAGATGATTCACGTTCGATGGAGCGTATCATTACGTATCTGCAGGAAATCCGGACGGCGACAAAAGTAATCATCAATCAAGGTCGCGACTACGAATATGATTACGACCAGACACAAATGCTTCTTGAGATTTGTCGCGTACAGAATGCACTCGTTTCCCATAAAGCGCTTCTTTCGCAGACTGGCATCTCAGACCAGAGCACGTATGTCGCAAAATTATTGTCGTCGTATTACATACAGTTGCAGAATTTGTTGTTCCAAACTCTCAAAGGAGATCCAATCGGCACGTACGTCGAATTGAAGCGGTTGCTGCGAAATAGTCAAGTCAAGTTGCAGAGTACGTTCGACGCTGATTTGCAGAATGCGGAACAGACGTACATCCAAGCGTTACAACTTATTACCGAATCGTTGGAGCAGACGAAATTAATTACGCTTGCGCGGCCGTACTTGGCTGGTTACGATACGTCGACGAGAGATTTGTATCGACAATTTCTCACGCCTTTAATTCGTCCTGATTTTATGCTTACTAAGTTGATGGCGATGTTCCCAAAGGACGCGCAAGAAGTTGATTCGTTCACCATCGGAGAAACGCAGGTCACCATCTTCAAAGTAGCTGACAACGTACAATATCTGTATCACATCATGCCGCCTGAATTTAGATTGACGGACGAGCAATATTCACTTTTGGACGAGGCACGAACGATTCTTGCTGAGCACAAACCGCAGAAATCAGAATTTACAGACCCGGAACGTATGCGCGAAGTTTTCTCAAATGTAGGTCTTGATTTGTTGACTGAGCTTGCCAACAAACGCGGACTTTCGCTTCGTAAAAAAGAACTAGAATCTCTCACAAAAATCTTAGTGCGATATACTGTCGGATTTGGTCTTATCGAAGTGTTGCTTGAGGACGAAGATATGCAGGATATTTCCGTAAACAGTCCGCAAGGTTCCACCCAGATTTTTATCGTGCACGGAAAATACGATGAGTGCATGACTAACATCATGCCGACGAAGGCTGAAGCCGAGAGTTGGGCTACAAAACTTCGTTTGATATCTGGCAGAAGTCTTGACGAAGCGGATCCGATTCTCGACACAGAATTGATGTTCACAAACGCGAGCGTGAGAGTCTCCGCAATCACGTTCCCACTTAATCCAACAGGATTGGCATTTTCATTTAGACGACACCGTGACAAGCCTTGGACATTACCATTGTTCATCAAATACAAAACAATCAATCCGATGGCAGCAGGATTACTGAGTTTCTTGATTGATGGAAGCCGTGCGATACTGATTGCAGGTACTCGTTCGTCGGGTAAATCATCGTTATTATCGTCGGTTATGGTTGAGATCATGCGGCGATATCGTATCATCACTATCGAAGATACTCTTGAATTGCCGGTCAAACAATTGCGTAATCTTGGCTATAATATCCAACAAATGAAAGTCGCTTCTGCCCTTGGCGCGAAGACAAATGAGATGGATGCGTCAGACGGTATTCGTTCAACCCTTCGATTAGGCGACTCCGCTCTTTTCGTGGGTGAAGTTCGTTCCGGTGAAGCAAAGGCGTTGTATGAGGCCATGCGAGTCGGTGCAGCTGCAAACGTCGTTGCAGGTACAATCCACGGCGATTCTCCATATGGTGTATTTGACCGTGTCGTCAACGACATTGGTGTTCCAAAGACTTCGTTCAAAGCGACAGACATCATCATTGTGGCGAATCCAATTCGCTCGGCAGATGGATTACACAAATTCCGACGTGTTCTTTCAATCACCGAAGTGCGAAAGGACTGGACGGACGATCCGGCGGCAGAACACGGTTTTGTCGATTTGATGAAATACAATCCTGTAACGGATGAGCTTGAAGTTACGGATGCACTTATTTCTGGAGACTCCGATGTCCTCAAGACTATCGCAGGTAATATTAAAGAATTTGCGGGCAATTGGGACGCTGTGTGGCAAAATGTTTTGCTCCGTGCGAAAATAAAAGAGATGATCGTGAAAGCGGCAGAAGTATATTCCGATCCAGAAGTGTTGGAGGCACCGTTTGTTATAGCGTGCAACGATCAATTCCACCGTCTCTACGAAGATATCCGCGCGACGGGAAAGAAAGAGTCATTTAACGATGATTTGTTTGCGTCGTGGAGTGCATGGCTTGAGCGTGAAATGAGAAAACGCCGCATCGCTAAAGGTCAAGTCACATTATCGCGCTTAGAAGAATTAGAATAGCAATATTGCTTGTAAAACCACAAAGTAATATCATTAAAAAAGAGAAAAAAGATGGCAGATCCAAGTTTGGAACAGTTTAAACGGGAATACGAAGATAAGATAAAAAAGCAGTTCGCTGACAAGCTAGACGCCGAAGATTTCCACTCTGGTTCAATGCCGTCAAGTGAGTATCTTCAATTCAAGAAAGATAATTTGTTTGAACATTTCACGTTCTACGAAAAGCTTTGTAACTGGTCTGAAAAGATTATGCCGATCAAGCCTGACCCGGCAAAAGGTGTACGAATACAACGCGATATCGACACGTGCCATCTGCAGGTGACTCCGACGGGTGTTCAATCTTTTAGTTTCATGGGTCCGTTGCTTTTCATGCTGATTGTAGGGCCGCTGCTGTATCTACTTACTTCAAATATCGTCATGGTCTTTTTGGCTGTCATCATCGGTGCTGCGCTTATTATCCCAATCGAGAATCTTCCGTCCTATTTTGCGCAGAACTGGCGTATCCGTGTTTCCAACCAAATGGTCATTACGGTGTTCTATATCGTCACGTACATGCGTCACACGTCGAATCTTGAGCGTGCAATCGAATTCGCAAGTCATCATCTTGCGCCACCGATCTCACTTGATTTGAAGAAAGTAATTTGGGATGTAGAAACACAAAAGTACGATAGCATTAACGAATCTTTGGAAAATTATCTTTTACAATGGAAAGAATCCAACAATGAATTCGTAACAAGCATGCACGTCATTATGGGTTCCTTGTATGAGACGAGCGAATCCAAGCGACAAGAGTTGCTAGATAAATCGTTGGACATGATTCTTGAAGAAACATATGATAAGATGTTGCACTATGCACATAATCTTCAATCGCCTATTTCTGCTTTGCACATGCTTGGTATAGTTTTGCCAATCCTTGGTTTGATTATCTTGCCACTTATGGTCAACTTCATACCGGAAGTCAACTGGATTTACATTCTTCTTGTCTATAATGTGTTCTTGCCTGTCGTTATTTTCGTCATGGGCAAAACGATCCTTAGTAAACGTCCGGCTGGTTACGGCGGCGTTGAAGTAGATTCTAATAATGTCGAATTGCAGCGCCGAGCACGATTGCCAGTCAAATTTGGTTTTATCGAAATTCCGACGACAAACGGTGTTCCATTCATACTTGCGACATTTATCATTGTCACTTCGCTTCTTATCGGATTTAGTCCGTTTATCATGCACGCCTTAGGTGTGCCTGATATTCCGCTAACAATTCTTTCTGACACGGAAGCACGTGCAGATGATGGTACGAACTTGACATCGTGCGGTTATTTCCATTGTACACTTGGTTATAAGGAATCGAAGTTAGAGGGACATGAAGGCGAGTTGATAGGGCCGTTTGGTCTGGGTGCGACGCTTTTGAGTTTATTCATTCCTGGCGGTATAGCGCTAGGTCTGGGATTATACTTCACGCTCAAATCAAAAAATATCATTGAATTCCGAAACGATACATTAGAGTTAGAAAATGAGTTTACGGGCGCTTTGTTTCAGCTAGGAAACCGATTGGGCGACGGTCTTCCGCCGGAAATTGCGTTCAATAGGGTCGGTTCACAGATGCCCAATTCTCGCAGTGGTAGTTTCTTTAATATCATCTCGACAAATATTCAGAAATTGGGTATGGGATTGCAAGATGCCATCTTCAATGTGAAGAATGGTGCATTGGTCTATTATCCATCTACATTGATTGAATCGTCGATGAAGATCCTCACTCAGAGTGCGCAAAAAGGTCCTAAGGTCGCATCAAACGCTATCGAGAATGTTGCTCGGTACATCAAAGAAATGAATCGTGTCAACGAGCGTCTGCAAGATTTGATGGCGGAAGTCATTTCTTCTATGAAGTCACAAGTTGGATTCTTGACGCCGATCATTTCAGGTATCGTCATTGGTATCACGTCGATGATTACGACGATTCTCGGTCTTCTTGCTGGTCAGCTTGCAGGTATTGGTGGCGGCGATACTGGTGCAAACGTACCTGCGACTTTTAGCTTTGATAGTTTTGGCGACGGTGTCCCAACATTCTATTTCCAGCTTATTATCGGATTATATGTTGTCGAAGTCACTATTTTGTTGACGATGCTTATCAACAGTATTCAAAATGGCGTGGATAAGATCAATGAGCAGTACTTGCTTGGGCAGAATTTGCTTAAGAGCGTATTCTTGTATCTGGGAATCGCGCTTGTCATCATCATATTATTCAACTTCCTTGCAGGATTCATACTTGAATCATTCCTGGGGACGTAGCGCAATCGAAAGATAGTTAAACGTCTTTTAAACACCACACACGATGAGTAAATTGCCAATACCGGTCGCAGTATTCAACAAGGGAACTTTCACTACGCAGAGTACTGATGAGGCACGTGAATTGTTCAATCAATCGCGTTACGGCGTTATGCGTCGAGGCGGATACGTTGTGCTTTCTGCAATTGAAGCTCTATATTTGTTAGACAGAGAACGTCTTGTTGTAGTTGACGGTCGAGGAAAGACATTGGATTTTGATACGTTGTTTTCTCGCTGCGTCAAAATGGATTCATTTTTGGCTCTTCGATATCCTGTATTTTCAGATCTTCGTGCGCGTGGATACATTGTCAAGACTGCACTCAAATTCGGTGCGGATTTTCGTGTATATGATCGTGGCGTAAAGCCGGGCGATGACCACGCGAAATGGATTGTATATGTGACAAATGAGCGGCAGACTTTGACTTGGCGAGAATTTTCAGCTAAGAATAGAGTGGCTCACGCGACGAAAAAACAGTTGCTTGTCGCTGTCGTGGATGATGAAGGCGATGTGACGTATTACCAAATTGCTTGGATGCGACCCTAAAGTTAATCTGATTTAATTTGTTATTCTTTGTAATAAGCAGTAACTAACGCTGCATTTTGACGTGTGAGCGAATTTAGGATCAGTATGTTCTGTTTCAAATGTTTGCGCGTAGATGGCGTCGAAATTGTGTCGGAATTTGTGCATTATTTCATGTGCGGTAGGGCGCCACAGATTGTCGATTGGCCGTGCATGGTACGGGTATTTATGAGGTACGGACACGATAAGAAGATTATGTGACCTGGCTGCAATATTATCTACTGCATTCTCGAAACGGTCTAAGTGAATGTGCTCCAGTAAGTGCGTTGCTATGACGAGGTCATAGGT
>DATGWN010000091.1:0-16678 GCA_035299465.1 Acidobacteriota bacterium
ATGGACATCGTTGCTATGACTGCCACGCCACTTGATGTTCGAGTGGGCTTTGTCTGCAGATACATACGAATCGATGCAAGTTGTTCTCGCGGCGTGTTCATATATATCTCAATGTCCGTCGGAATATGAATACGATCGTGCTTCTTGCAAAGCTCTAATTTCATCATATGGATGGCATGTTTGGTTGGCTTGTTTGCCAATATCCATTGAATCAGTTCCGAATAATATACTGCATCTGAGCGCATATGGACGTGAAAATGCCGGCTGTTTAAAAAGAATGTGACAAAAACCTTTATAATCACCGATTCCAAAAAAAATACATGCATTTCCAACGTGAGACAATAATCCTACTAAACAACGGTCAACAAGCAACGGCAACTATTTCCACAAAAAACGTCAAAGGGACAGAGTGCTGGGTCATTAATCTACGCTTGCCAATGATCAGATCAATCCCTAGTTCACTTGACCGCTCCGAAGAATTCATTCTTCTTGGAACCGCAGTTGACAAGCTGGGTAACAACGTGACTCGTTTTGTCGAACTACTTAAAATGCAATTAACACATCTACAATTGACTCAATCACTTGATATCAATAGAGAACTCTGGGACAAACAACTTATGCCCGACCTGAAACGACGAGCAGAATTATTCAGAAAACTCGCAGCTTAAGCAATAAATGCACGTATTATTTCTATGATACCCGTCTTTATCATTTCAACCGACATCGCTGCTAGAATAATACCAAACACGCGCGACATAACTTCTGTCAAGCGGTTGCCCATGACCTTATGAATTTGACCCGCTAACAAGAGAATAAGCCATGTCAAAATCATACATGCAAGAATCGCAACCAATACAGGAGCAAAACCGTATTTTTGAGCAAAGACGATTGTCGTCGTGATTGCACCAGGTCCACACAATAATGGAGTGCCGATGATGACAGCTGCCGCTCTGCGTTTTTGATGTTTGTTCCCAAATTCAATACCTAACACAGTCTGGATGGCAAGTAACAATAATACGATACCGCCTGCAACTTTAAAGCTCGGCAACGTGACACCAACAATTTGAAGCATTTGATCGCCGATAAACAAAAAGACCAGTAATAGACCAAGCGCCACACCGCTTGCGATCGACGCTTGCTTCATTTTGTCTTTAAACGACATGTCCTTGACGAGATTGATGAAGACCGCAAGACTCAAGAACGGGTCGACGATTATGAAAAGAGTCGTGAACGTTTTCAGTGTCGCAAACCAAAATGTGACGTCTTCCATAAGGCAAATTCAGAGATGGTGCGTTCTTAAATCTTTCTACCAAGAATTTCTATTTACGGAATATTTTTTTGAACTCGCCGACAATATCTGAAATGATGTTACCCGCACCTTGAACCATTCGACGGTTCAAATTGCCCACGTTCTTGAATTGTAAGTCTTTTGTGAGTGGATCATTCTTGTTAGCGTATGTATCAAACGTGATATAATCGCTAGGGTCCTTTAGCAATGGCGCCGGCGTGACTTCATCAGCGTGCCCAAGCGTAATGATTGTCTGAGGACGGATACTATCTGGAAGCGCCAGAACAACTTTCAATTTTACTTCATCAAATGCACTCACCCAGCATGTGCCAAATCCAAGCTCTGTTGCCTTGAGAATCATAGTCTGGGCCATGGCAGCACAATTCTGCACGCTATACAGCATTTCGCCGCGCTTGCCATAGAACTGGCTAGCGACTTTTGTATCCGCACAGATGACGATATGCACTGGCGCCTGTGACATCCATAATTGGTGAAACGATGCTTGTGCAATTTTTTGACGTATCTCTGGATTCTGAACGATGATAACCTTCCAATTCTGTAGGTTTCCACTGCTCGGCGCATGCGCTCCGGATTCAAGAATTTGTGAGATGAAATGACGTTCGACGGGAAGATTCAGATATTTTCGCACAGACCGGCGGCTGAAAACTGCATTATCAATCGAACTCATGACGTGATTTCCGTCGTTGGTTATTTATAAATGTTGTATGTTTTCCAAGAGTAATCTTCAACAGTAATCTCAGCAACGCAAGTAAGAATGGAATAACAAACAAGAAAAAAAAGGTAAAAATTTACTTTTTCTCCTCAGGTTCCTCAGCAAGCGGTTTTACCGTCGGGAACAAGATGACATCTTTGATAGTCGACTGTCCTAACAACAATACTGCCATTCTGTCAATACCAATGCCAAGTCCTCCCGTCGGAGGCAAACCATACTCGATTGCTCGGATAAAGTCATCGTCCATCGGATGCGCTTCATCATCGCCACCGCGAAGCTGCGATGCCTGACCCTCAAGCAATGCGCGCTGTTTTACCGGATCGTTCAACTCGGAGTAAATATTACAGAGTTCCATACCTGCGCAAATGGATTCACATTGTTCAATTAATCGTGCATCTGATCGGTGTTCTTTGCAAAGAGGTGAGGATTCCTTAGGTCGGTCGATGACGTGTGTTGGGAATATAACAGTGTGCTCGATGAACTCATCAAACAACGCTTTGACGCATGCGCCCCAACTAGCATCAGCGCCCACTTCCAGACCTTTGTCTTCACATATTCGTCGAAGATCTGAATCAGACATAGACAATATGTCGATGTTCATTTTTTCTTTGACAAGTTCAGCCGTAGTTTTCTTAGGCCAAGGAGCTTGGAAATCTACTTCTACAGGATATGCTTCGCCTTTCTCGTCACGCATGAACACAGTCAATTTTGTGGTACCGTTGACCGCAATAGCTGCACGTTCGTACACTTCTTCTGTGATCTTCATCATCGTATGATAATCACCATACGCTTGGTACGCTTCAAGCATCGTAAATTCTGGATTATGTGAATGGTCGACGCCTTCGTTTCGGAAATTCTTGCAAATAGTAAATACGCGTTCAAATCCACCGACGACAAGTCGCTTCAAGTACAATTCTGGTGAAATGGAGAGATACATCTTCATATCCCAAGCATTGATATGTGTCGTGAATGGTTTTGCGTTCGCACCGCCGTATTGGCTTTGCAACAATGGCGTTTCCACTTCAACGAATTTGAGAGCTGAGAAGTAATCGCGGATTGCTGCAACCATTTTACTTCTCTTTTCAAAGACAGCTCGCACATCGGAATTAATCATCAAATCAAGATATCTGTATCGATATTTGATTTCAGGATCTTTGATTCCGTGATACTTGTCTGGCAAATCTCGGACGGATTTCGTGAGAATAGTAATTTCGGAAACATGTACTGTGATTTCAGCAGTCTTTGTCGCAAATACTTCACCACGGACACCGATGATGTCACCCATGTCGAGCTTTTTGACAACAGCATATGCCGCTTCACCGATTTCGTCGGCACGTACATAAAATTGAATTCGGCCAGACTGGTCTTGGATATGGCCAAAACATGCCTTACCCATAGAACGCAATAACATGATTCTGCCGGCGACACAAACTGTTTCTCCAGTCTTTTGTTCAGCTGCAAGACCTTTGTGTTTCGCAAGTATATCTGCTGCATGATGTGTTGGTGCGTAATTGTACGGATATGGATTTACACCAACTGCCTTCAGATCAAGCCCTTTTTGGTATCGTTCTTGCGCTCGTCGTAATTCAGTTTTGGAGTCTGTGTCGCTCATAAATAAAGATGTAGAGGAGAAATTTATAAAGCTTCGGTTCAGAAGCCCACAAGAATGCAGCAGCAACCCGACATTACTCCACAGACACTCTCCGTTGAAAAGGAGCTTGGATTAGTCCTTTCTCATCACGCAAACGTCTACGAACCTGCCGAAGACTCCGTTCTTTTGGCAAAGATGCTAAAAAAACATACACACGAGAATGTTGCGAAAATTCTGGAAATCGGAGTTGGCAGCGGAGTACTCACAGCAGTGCTTGCGCAACTCTATCCACAAGCAATCATCCACGGCGTGGACATAAACGAAGATGCGCTCAAACTCACGCATAAAAATCTCAAACACGCCGGATTCGACTCAGCAATCGTCGAACGAACGCTACACGGTAAATTCAAGGCATTCATGAACAAAGTGCGAGAAGAAAGAATTACCTTATTCCCCTCGGACATTTTTGATAAAGCAGACAAAGACTATGATTTAATCGTCTGTAATCCCCCCTATCTTCCAGCCCATAAATTCGACCCGCAAGATATACTGACGCAGGCGCTTGTCGGCGGTAAAAAAGGGTTTGAGTACATCGAGCGCTTTCTCAACCAGGCACAAGAACACCTCGGACCAAATGGCAACATCGTGTTTCTCTTCTCAACACTCTCAAACAAAGACGTTGTCGAGTCGATTATCAAACGAAATCTATTCGACAAAAAAGTGCTTGCAACCCAATATGTAGGAATGTTTGAAACCCTCTTCGTCTACGAATTACAACCACTCATTCACATTCATGAACTCATCGATGCCGGATACAAAAATGTCGAATATCTTGCACATGGGAAACGCGGCATTGTCCTGACGGCAAACAAAGGCTGGCAAAAAGTTGCTATCAAAATCAGCAAAAACACGATGCAAGCGGCAATGCTTGGAAAAGAAGTGCTCTTCCTCACCAAGGCAAACGACATCGGCATCGGACCAAAAATCATCGACAAAACAGAATCCTTTGTGACTATGGAGTTTATCCAAGGCACTCTTATCTTAGACTATATCGGCACAAAATCAAGGCATGATTCTCTTAAAATGCTTAAGAAAGTCTTTGAGCAGTTACACAAACTTGACAAAGCCGGAATCGAAAAACTTGAAATGACAAATCCGTACAAACACGTCATAATCAAGTCCAACGGCGACCCAGTCATTATCGATTTCGAGCGATGTTCTTTTAACCCATATCCAAAAAACGTGACGCAATTTGTACAGTTTGTCTCAAGTGGAAAATTCAATCCGCCTTTCATCGATCCAAAGACGGATGAACTTGCATCACTGCTTAAGGAATACAAATTCAAGCACAAAGACGAAACATTTAAGAAAATTCTCAGTCTCCTAAAGTGAATGATATTCAAAGCTTTCTCATTAGGTCGTAAACATACCCAAACAATTTGCGACGCGTTTGAGTGCGCGTATACTATGACCTACGAAAATTGGCGAGAAGGTTCTCTTAAGTGCAAACTATACGAAAGCAAAATCAGTAGACATCGGACTATAGAAATGCTCGTTAATAATAGCACATGCACAAAAGTGGGTTACACTTTGGGCAAGATTTCAAAACCGCTCACATACTTGCGTGCCCAAGCTTATCTCTCTGGCCACGACGAGCCACAATCACTCTAATTGTCGTAGCAGACCAACGAAATATTCTTGTTGTGACAACAACCTGCACTGCGACTCTATATCATACAGTGCGTCCAAACATTTGTCCACCCTACTTTGGTACAATCGCATAGAGGGGACTTTTCTCGCATCCAAATGTAACGTCATGTGGGTTGCAAATGCACCATGTTGGATGAGATATCTGCCATGCTTGAAATACAACTGGCGACACGGATGATCCAACGGTAAAGAAATATTTGTTCCAAAAGCGTACCAGCGGTGAATTTGCGGATACTGGTTCTTCAGATGAACATATAATAATTCCAACGCATGGTCGTCGTGCTTAAATCGGTCTTTGAGCGTCTTAAAAATCGGATGTGCCATGGTAACATCCAGGAAATCCGGGACAAATTAAAAATGTAATCGCTGCGTATATGACACTAGAGTGAGAAAGTCATACTCAAAAGATTTTTGACAATGCCAACAGAATAAATAACAACAATACATAGCCAATCACAAATGTCATCGGAAGCACACGTTGCAATGGCGCAACAGAAGTATCAGCTGATCGCATGATCCGAAACGCCGCAAAAAAACTGATAAGAATATACAACGTCATACGTAATAATAATCCGGCAGTCGTGCTAGAGAAAAATAATCCATTTGCGAAATCAACTAAGCCAAGAAATAATAAAAAACCGAAAATAAAAAGTTTTGTGCGATAATTCATAGAATTATTCGTCCATCATTTCCTTCTTTCGAAGTTTCTTGATTTCCTTGTCTAATTTCAATTCATCAAGCAACTCTTTGTATCGATTTCGGATAGTGACTTCGGTAACGCCTGCAACATCTGCTACTTCTCGTTGTGTTCGCTTCTCACCATGGATGAGAGCAGAAACATACAATGATGCAGCCGCAATGCCCGTAGGACCGCGACCCGATGTCAACTCAAAGTGCTGCGCTTTTTCTAAGATCTCAACCGCTTTGGATTGAGTCTCTGGCGACAACTTCAATGAAGTCGAGAATCTTGCGATATAATCTGCAGGATTTGAAGGTAAAATCTTGATACCAAGTTCTCGTGTGACGAATCGATACGTTCGACCGATTTCTTTCTTGTCGATGCCTGACGCTTCTGACAATTCATCAAGTGTTCGCGGAACTTCGTGACGTCGGCATGCTGCATAGAGCGCACCAGCGACGACGGATTCCATTGATCGGCCACGGACAAGTCCGCGTTGAACCGCAAGCGTATAGATACGTGCTGATTCTTCTTCGACAGACTTAGGTAACTTCAAATATGAAGAAACACGTCGAAGTTCTGCAAGAGCAAGCTTAAGGTTTCGTTCGATCGCAGTGGAAATTCTGTACTGCCACTTTCTCAATCGGAAGAATTTGTTTCGAGACTTCGCGCCAAGACCGTACAAGTCGGACTTCTGACCTACTTCAGTACCAAGACCTTGGTCATACTGAGTGTATGTCATAGGAGCACCTGTTCGGCGCTTCATAGCTTCGTCGCCGTCGAATTCTCGCCATTCTTGCGAAAAGTCGACCATCTTGTCCTCGATAACGAGACCACAGTCACGACAGATAACTTCACCCTTCTCGGTGTTGAAGAATAGATTAATACTGCCACATTCTGGGCATTTCTTGATATAACTCACCATGCGTGTTGATCCCCCCGTTATCGTTCTGGTATTGTTAACTAACCAAGTAGAACTTGACTAATTGCCTATCCCCCAAACGATGCATGTTGAACGTGCGTGTCCCGATAGTGGTTTTGTGTACTATCGTTTCTACTACACGAATATTTATAAACAGAATTGGAAACAAGTATTTAAATCTTTCGGTTATTTTCTAGTTCTTTATAAATAAATGAGCACATTTTCCATTCTTCAACATATATATTCGCATAACACTCATAATCGCAGTTGCCCATTATTTAGTATCGGATGCGAAGCGACTGCCCCACCAACCCTCGAGTCGCTCACGTATCCGATTTTCTTGTCCTATCGATGTCGGGCGATAAAACCGCGCAGACGCAAGTGACTCAGGCATATATGATTGTACAACAAAATGTCCAGCAAAATCATGCGGATACTTATACAACACACCATAGCCTAAATCTTTCATTAATTTTGTTGGAGCATTACGAAGATGATATGGCACATCTGCATCCGCCGCAGCTAGTGCAGCATCAATCGCCAAATACGCCGCATTACTTTTCGGACTAGACGCAAGATACGCTGCAACCTGACCTAATATGATCCGAGCTTCGGGCATTCCAATATTCTCCACAGCAGTGAGCGCAGACGTCGCAAGAACAAGCGCCGTCGGATTTGCATTACCAATATCTTCTGAAGCGAATATTATCATTCTACGTACCAAAAAGCGTGGATCTTCGCCACCATGTATCATCCGAGACAACCAATACAAAGCTGCATCCGGATCGCTACCGCGCATCGATTTGATGAAAGCGCTGATCGCATCATAATGTTGCTCTCCATCCCAATCGTATCTCGTACTAGCTCCACCAATCGCCGCGACTCGAGCATCTGTAATCGGTTCTGAACTGAGCAATTCAATAAGATTCAACAATTTGCGCGCGTCGCCGCCGCTGGCAGCAAACAACGCCTTTGTTTCTACTACCTGCACGGTTTTTCCTTGCGTAGCAAAGTACGCCTGAGCACGTTCGACAATTTTTTGCAGATCTGCTACTTCTAGCGAATAGAGCTGGTAAACTTGACAACGCGAAAGCAGCGCACTCACAACGGAAAAAGACGGATTCTCTGTCGTCGCGCCAATCAACGTGACAATCCCTTTTTCAACGGCAGCAAGTAACGCATCCTGCTGCGTTTTATTGAACCTATGAATTTCGTCTATAAACAAAATAGATCCACGGGCATATGCGGCCTTGTCAATCACTTCGCGAACTTCTTTGACACCACTATGAACCGCGTGCAATGAAAAAAAGGGACGACTCGTTTGCGTTGCGATGGCTTTAGCTATCGTCGTCTTTCCAACGCCTGGCGGACCCCAAAGAATGAATGACGGCAATTTGTCAATCACAGATGAAAGAAGCGAAACTGTCTTATCTTGACCGACAACATCGGACAGTTTTGTTGGTCGTAGTGTATCTGCAAGAGGCATGAATGTGAGAACGAATCTGAAGTTTATCTACTTTTTCTTCGTTTGTCTAGTGTTGCGACGACTTGCATGAATTGCTCTGCACTGACTGACCAATCGAATTCTTTTTCGATACGTCGGCGCAAGTGAATACCGCAAGTCACACGCAGACCCTGTGTCTTGAATTTCTCAAACGCCGCAAGCAACGCATCTTCGTCTGCCGCTGAAACCAGAATTCCTTCTTTACTAGAATGGATAATCTCTTTTGTGCCACCCACATTCGTTGCGATGACTGCTTTTCGAGCTGCTCCGCCTTCAAGAACATTTGTCGGAATCCCTTCACTATAAGATGGATTGACGCAAATATCGCATGCCAACGTCAAAGATACAACATCTGCTAACGGCAACGAACCCAAGAAACGAACATCTACCGCGTATTGCTTCTTAAGAGCTGCCAGCGAATCGTAGTACGGTCCTTCGCCAACGATGACAAGAGTGGCCGGATAGGAAAGCTTCGCCATCACCGGGAACAGATGTTGCAAACCTTTAGCCTCGATAAGACGTCCCACAAACAGCACCAACGTCTTGGAACCATCTAATGAATGCTTTTTTAGCACTGCGTCTTTTTCAGACTTATCCAGCTGCTTGAAAAGAGCGGTATCAGTTGCATTATGTATGATACTTACATGCTTAGCGCCCAGCAACTTGCAGAAAGTTTGGCCAATATGAGAGATTGCAACAACATGATCAGCCCGCGACATGATCCATCGTCCAAATGTCTGATCGAATACCCATGCGCAAAAACTGACGATCGGGTTAGAATGCACGACAAAACGATTTCCGTGTTCGATGTGAATGTGTTCTGCGCCGATACGGCTTGCAAAATGTGCACCAACGACGCTGCTTGTGAAAAAGCGAGTATTGGTCACAACGAAATCGACATGCATTGTTTCTAGACTGTGAATCATGTGTCTGTATTTAGAAGAAAATAAATGTGGCAATGTGTACGTTTTTCCAAGCAACGCAGTACTCGGCAATCGATAAATAGTAACACCATCAACTGTTTCCATATCCGATAAGTGTTTGCTGTCGTAATTGTACGTGAGTACAGAAACTCGCACTTTCTCAGACTTGCAACGTTTCGCCAATTGCAGAACAAACTGTTGCAATCCGCCCGTGTATGGATGGAAATGATCAACGACAAACAAAATGTGTATCTTCTCGTTTTTTTCCTCCACTATTTTCTCAATTTTTTCCATCGAGAGTACCTCTGATCACATAACGCTTCGCATACAGTTTACGCGTCACTATAGAAAAACCTGAAAAAAGTTTGACGAAAGAGTCCAGCGGCTTCCCAACTAAATCTTCATGATATTCTCCGATAAAAAAGTGTATCGGAGTTTTCCATGAGCCGCCAAACATTGCCCATTCGGCGCCTTCTACGTCGAATTTGAGGAAATCAATCTTTTTGATCGCGTGCGATTTCGCAAAAGAATCAAGCGTGCACGTCTTTACGTCAACCACAACGTCACTTGGTGAACGTCGGAATATTGACGAGGAAAGACTATTCTTTGAGGAATAAAATTCCAGTGTACCGTTAGAACCGCTGACAGCAACATTCCAGCAAGACACGTTTGGAAATTGTTTAGTCTGTACAACAAGGCGTCTAAATGATGATGGATCTGGCTCGAGTGCATGAATAGTAGCTGACGGATATCGACATGAAAAATACGCAGTTGCAATACCGACATTTGCACCCACGTCAACAATAATTTTTGGATCATTCACTGGATGCGAATAATCACCTTGAATGAATATTTCACAGAATGCTGCGTAATGTTCATCCGACCAAAATGTAAGAGTTGCCGCTCGCTTGAACGCACGAATCCGCGCGCTCACAGGCCGAAGTTGAAAACCTAAGACTCGATGCAGCGGGTAGAACCATGGAAGAAAGCCAAGTTTGAGTTTATCGCCAAACGTAGCACCAAAAGACATCATCGCCGGCATCGATTTGAGCCGACGTGCAACCTCGTGGATGAGCCTCATAGTCACTTCGTTGCGATAGCCATGTATCCGACTGGATATGCACTAGGCCCGCACACTTTCTTGTAACGTGGAATCACCGCGCAGAAGAATTTGTCCATTGCGGCAGCGAACGTCATGACGAATGGTCGCAAAATCTTTGGAAGCGGACCAAAAATCAATGAAGCGCAAGCGTGGAACATACCCTCGCCCAATGGATAGCATTGAATCTGCGAGAAACCAGCGCGCTTGTACAAAAATGCGAGTGCTGAATCAGTATACCGATAGTAATCGTCAGGGCTGCCATGGACTTTGTATATGAATGGAGTCGCTTGATAGAGACGAGCACCTGGTTTGAGCGTGACGCTTACATTTGCCAGCGCCGCTTCAATATCTCGAATATGCTCGAATACATTCAATGAAATTGCCGCGTCGAAAGTCTTAGGCTTGAATGGCAATTTCTTCATGATATCTCCTACGTGTGTAGGATCAAGATCAGTATTAATGTTAATTGACAAAACCGTACCACGCACACGAAGAGTTCTGACGTAATCGGCTTTTCTGCCACCGCCGACATCAAGAATTGTGCCTTCCAAAAGAACATGCTTCATGAATTCATATTCAGCAAGACGTGTAGGCGAGTATTTCATTGAGTGTTTAAATATAGTCCATAACCTCATGTGTGCACCCGAAATTAACGAAGGTATAACTGAAAAATGTATCGACAACCATTATAAATCTTCTTATTCCTCCCTGAGCAGAACACCATGTATTTAAAACGAGTATTAAGCCAAAGTAGCGTATTGTTTGCAGCTACAATAGTCGATTCTGGCCTAGGCTACGTATTTCGCCTTCTACTTGCTCGTCAATTGACACTTGGCGAATATGGCTTATTCTACTCGCTGTTTGCCTTCTTCTCCTTTTTCATATTATTTGTAGACCTCGGATTCAAACAAGCACTGCCTAAATATGTAATATCATTTTTAATCGGAAAAGATTATGCAAAAGCCAAAGGAGCGCTCCTTGTCGGACTTCGATATTTCGTATCAACAGCATTGCTTCTTGCGTCAATCTTTTTCCTTTTCGCAAAACCAATCATATCATCAGTGTTCAAATCTGACAATACACTACCATACTTATTGATGCTGCTGTGGTTTGCTTCATACCCTATTGAGCTCTTTCTCAGATCGCTCTTTTTATCCCAACAATCCATGACTAAGTATGCGATTCTCTCGCCGACCTCAAAATTATTCACCATCATTTTTACTGTAATCGGATTCTCAAAAGGATTCCATGCAGCACCATTCATGGCGTACGCTCTTGCAAATCTCTGTCTTCTCGCACTGTTTTTCATTCCCGCAGCACGCCTCGTACCTTGGTGGTCAACGACAAAAGCCGACATATCAAAAGAGACAATCACAAAATTATTCACATTTAGCGGCTACGCTGCATTCATTTCACTCTGCTGGGTCATCATCACAAACGTCAATACTGTATTGCTCACCGCGTTAAAAGACAGCACGCAAGCAGGATTATACCAAATCGCATTGCCGCTTGCATCATTGCTCACGCTGGCTATCACACCACTCAACAGCGCATCATATCCATTATTCTTTGAACTCTACGCGAAAAAAGCTATGACAACACTTCGTGACGGTGCAAACACGTTCTACAAATATATTGTAGTTGGCCTACTTCCAATCGCACTTGCGCTTATCTCGTTTCCAGAAGTTGTAATTGACATCCTCTTCGGTGCAGAATATATCATCGCAAGCAACACATTACAAATTCTCACGATTGGCACATTCTTTTTCTGCATCGCCTCATTCAATATAGTTTTTCTTTGCGCAACAGGTCGAGAAAAAAGAGCTGCCGCAACCATAGGAGGATTCGCATTAATCAACCTTGCACTCAGCTGCTCTTTGATTTTTACGTACGGCGCAATTGGCGTTGCCACCGCTTCAGCGATTTCATTCTTGCTGCTAATGCTTGTAACGACATATTATGTCAACAAATATTATGGTGCAACCGTACCAGCTAAAAGTTGGATGCTCACAATCATTATTGCAATTGCTTTGGTTTTTTTCACACACTATGCAAAAGAAATGATTAATTTGAACATTTGGATTAAAATACCAATCATTGGACTTGCGTGCGCACTCATCTACGTAGGAGCGCTTCTCTTGACCAGAATCGTAGACATAAAGGAAATTACATTCTTTGTGAACACAGCATTATCTAAAGATAAACAGAAACTACAATCCACGACAAGAAACACGCCAAAAACGACGCAAACAAAAAAGAAGAAAACGCGCGCTAAGCGACAATAGAGAATACAAAAAATCGAGACGCAAGTCACTTCCTCAGCATCTTCATGTGCGAAAGCAATGCCTTAACCTGAACATCACTATTGTGCGAATGTTCCATAATCTTTCGCTGTGCCGCTCGAATGACATCACGTTGCGTTGAGGTCAAATGATAGATTGATGAAATGCGATCGCACAAGGACTGCGCATTGCCTGGCTCAAATCGTAACTGAGCGTCATCCACGATTGGCAGCAGCGCAGGATCACAAACTATCGGGATACAACCCGTTGCACTCGCTTCAAACACAACTTTGTCCGCACCCGTTTTGGCAGCGGCATTGATCAAAACGTCGTGTGAATGATAATATCTGACGATATCTTTATTTGCAATCGCACCAGTAAATGTGACTTTGTCAGACCACGCAAATCCATTCACTCGTGCGCGAATTTGCTCATCATACAACTTCTCTGCATCAGTCAACGCCGGACCAACAATCGTCAATGTGAATGGCACATCACGAGAGTGTAACAATTCGCAAGCATCCAAAACAGTATCGTAATCTTTACTCTTCGTGACACGACCAACGCTCAATAAAGATACATGCGCAGGCAACGTCCTGTCCGCCGAATCAAAAGGAAATTGTAACAGAGGAATTCCTTGCCCGACAAAAAACAGGCGATTTGATTCAAGTAGATTACTTCCAGGCGTGGAGGAAAATACACCTTTGCATAATGCAGCAGCCACGCGCAATTTCAAATCGACGTGCTTATGCGCATACCACAGAAAGACCGGTTTATTGTAATAAGCAAACAAAGGTGCGCCTAAATTAACCCAGACTGGCGACATATGAACCAACACCATGTCAACCTGTGGCAACACAGTTCGTAAGTGAGAGTAAAAACGATGGACTTGCGTAGCTTTGTTTACGCCTGATTCTTTACCCATGGAGTACACTGTGACATTCGAATCTACGGGCGCTTCACCATGATTGAGAGTGATGACGTGCACATGCGAACACTGTTTTGCAAAAGAATTGATCCAGTGCACATATATGCCAAGCACCGCGTTATTTACATCCATATATTCGTTGATGATAAGAAGTCGCGGTCGCCGTAGTGAAGACAGTTCAGAAGATTCAGACTTCTCTACAAAAGAGGTAGTCCTTGAAGGTGATGATTGCTTTGATAAACGATTTTTTGCCGCCGTGCCACGTTTGACTCGCATCGATTTACTGCTTTTTCGAGATGATGTACTTTTTAGCTTCGTACTTTTTTTAGTCACGAGACGCCTCCACGCGCTCCTGCCCATGCTCACATGCAACAATCCAACTTGCCAAATATAATTCCTTGGTCTTAGCAAGCGATGGCAATTCATTGATGAGCATCATCGCATTCTTACACAAAGTTTCTCTTGCACCATCGACACAAAGCAGCGTCACCAATCGTTCATTGATCTGTTTTGGCTTGTGTTCTGAAACGATAAAACCAGAGTGGTTGTTGATAATTATTTCGCCAGCGCACCCGACATCAGTCATAATCACCCCAACGCCAGCGGCAGCAGCTTCTATTGCGACTAGCCCCCAACCTTCATATTTTGATGGCAAGACAAGTGCGCTTGCAACTGCCAGATGCGGTTTTGGATCAGTTCTTCCCAAGAATTTTACTGACGACAAACCAAGACGCGCCGTAAGTCTTTCTAACGACAATCTCTTATCGCCATCACCAATAATTCGTAATTGCGATTTTGGATGAAGTTGATGAAATAATTTCCATGCGCGAAGTAAATCAGGAATATTTTTTTCGGCAGAAAGTCGCCCAATAAATACAACAACTGGCTTCTTTTCCGTGCGCGAGAGTTGTTTAAATGCGCTCACATCAGTATATATTGGCACTACTTGGATTTTTGCAGCAGTCACACCGTGCTCATGCAATCTGCGCAATACCCGTCGACTCACGACTCGCACCGCATCGGCTTTTCTGATAAGATACGAACCAATCAACTGCAAAAAGGGGTTGTAAAAATTCTCATATATCCAAGATGAATTCCACACCGTATCCCCATGCATCTGAACGTGAAATGAACATTCCAATGAGCGACTTAAAGAAAACGCAGCCATGCCTGCTAAAAACGGATCTTGTGAAGTGACGACATCTATGTTTAATCTTTTTTCGAAGACAAATTTTTCTGCTGCATTCTTTGCGAGCATAGGATACAAAACCTTTGGACCGCTCACACCGATGACAGTGAACGATTTTTTTGTTATGATACAATCTTTTGCTGCAGGAACGACGACAGTATACGAGTCCACCCAAGATGATTGGCTATACAATCTTCGAAAAGTCTCAGATGTCTCATCCGCGGCGTGAGAATCAAAACCGATTACAAGAACATTCATCGTGTGATGACCTCACTATTGTGCATAAGCCATTCTTTGTGACTGATAGGTTTCCAGCGGGAAACTCGCAACTTGAATGTACCATCTGCAATTTTGAGCAATATTTCTGAAAGCATCGCCGAATCTCCCAGTGGAAAGATAAAACCTGAATGTCCATCGCTCAACAATTCTGTGTTTCCGTCCACATCGGACGCAACGACAGTCTTGCCAAGCGCAAGGGCTTCCAAAATCGTGTGTGACATTCCTTCGTATTCACTTGCAACAACAAGAACATCGCAAATCGTGAGCAATTCCCGGACTTTTGTCTGATCTATTGAACCAAGGAACGTAACACCAGCGCAAGACGCGATATCGCGCAAGCGAGTCATTTGCGGACCATCGCCAGCAACCATCAGTTTCCAAGATGCCGCCGCATTCTCTGTGACTGCAGCTTTGCTGACGGCAGCTATGATATCTTCGACTCGTTTGTAATTTGTCAATCGTCCAATGCTTGCAATGACAAAGTCAGACTGCGTGATACCCCACTTTTTACGAAGTATCTGGCTTGAATCGACTTTAATGTCATCGACGCAATTTGCGACCTGTGTCACATGTGCACTGCCCCACTCTTTAGCGATATTGGCAAGCTGTCGACTGACCGTCAAAACTTCATCAGCCTCACGAATGACTCTTCGCTGCATCTTTCGTGCGCATTCATACAAGAATGACACTTTTCGACGTTGAAATTCATCAAATGGCAGCGTGGTTTTTGATTCGCTACGCATTGTCTCCCAGACTACGTCGCCGACAAATCGAACCACGAAACGCTTCTGAAGTTTTTTTGCCGCGCGAAGTGCGGGATAGCCAGCACTAAAAATATCGGTCGCAAAAATGACATCGGCATCTTTGGACGCATCAACGACGGCACGATAAAAATGATACATTCGAGAAATGATATTTCGTTTGCGAGAAACTGTAATGCAGCCGTCGCGAGGTTCTCCATAAGTGACGATTTTCACCGTGTGACCCATACGCTGCAATTGTGGGACAATATGGGATAAGTACGTAGCTGGACCGCCGATTTCGGGTGCATAAATTCCCGTTGCAACAACAATGGTTTTCTTTACGTCAACAGTCATCGCAACATCTCCTTAAACAACGCATCATATTTCTTGGACACTTTCTTCCAATCGTATTCTGATACAACAAAAGACTTAGCGTTTTTGACGATAGCAGCCGTCTGCTTAGGCTCGGAGAGTAATGAAAAAATAGCATTTGCGATGCTGTTTGGATTGTTTACTTCGCATTCAAAACCGGTTTTTGTAGTGAGAAAATCGGCAATGCCACCAACTCTAGTAGCAACAACTGGAATACCAAACGCCATAGCTTCAATGAAACTATTTCCGAATCCTTCGCTGCGTGACGCGCGAACGAACACCGTCGACGCCGCCAGGTATAATGGTAATTCTTCTAATCGGATATGTTTAACAAACCGAACATGCGTTGAAACACCAAGCGAATGCGCCAGCTCTCGAAGTGAGTGTTCATCTGGACCACCACCGCAAATCAAAAGCGTTGATTGTGGAATCT
>DATGWN010000092.1:0-1932 GCA_035299465.1 Acidobacteriota bacterium
AAGTATACAGCGTTCCATTTTTACTTGTGCAAGAACTGACGCAATCACGTCAGGGAATTGAATTGTAACTTCTTCTAGTTTTCGTGTAAAAAGCGTGACTTTGTTCTCGTTTTTATGGATCTGCATTCGAAATCCATCATATTTGTACTCGATGGCACATGGCATGCCCACTGTTTGCATTCCGTCCGCGATGTCAACTGCTTTTTTTGCCAGCATCGCCTTGAGGGGCTTTCCATACACTGGTTTGAGTTGTTTTATTGCTGCAAAGTCTTTGAGCGAAGTCACCTTTGCGATTGTTGCGATGTCGTTGGTGATATCGATTGCGTGCTGGATTGAGTCCGTCCAATACTGATAGATCTTTCGGCAAAGTTCGTAGTTAGATTGGGTGAGGATAACATCGCAATGCAAGTCGCTGAGCAATGTTGCTTCTTCAAATTGCGTTATGGTTTTGGTCTGTAGTGAGTCGAGGATATTTCTGTATTTGAGTATGTCTGCAGTTTCTTCAATGCCTGCGTCAAATGCGGTGCTGTAGATTATCTTATTGTCTTGTATTGTTGACAGTGCGTCCAACCGCGGGAAGTATGCCCAAACGATTGCGTCGCGCATGATGCCTTCGCCAATACCGACTCGCATTACTTCCAGAATTATTCTGACTAAGTATTTTGCTTCTTTTGCATCTACGCTGGTGAGCAAGTCGCAGATTATTTGTGTTTTTTGCTCGATTGCACCGTTTCCTGTGATGGTTGGAAGCTTTCGCAGCTGGGACATCATCTTTGTGAGGGATATTGTCTTTTCAAAAAGTGTTGATTGTTTCTTGAGTGAGAGGATGTCAACTGTAACGGTTCCGATGTCGCCGACCTTACTCCATTTCTTTACAATCTCGTCTTTGCTATAGCCACTGACGCGTTCGAGCGCCTTGATAATATACTGTGTGGAAATGCCTAAATTCTGTTGGTCATGTTCTGCGAATACTCGTCCTTGGAGAAGAAGAAAGAATGGTTCGATTTCATCAGTCTGAAGGTCCGACAGGATTTTACTAATAGCGAGCGTTTTTTCACCGCGTTTTGTTGTTTTTTCAAGGTTTTCAAAAAGCGAAACTATCGTCGAAAATTCCATAAAACTGTGCGGGAGGTTTTATTTTTAAAGGTTTGGTGTGTTTTTTGAGGCTTTATGAGCTGCGAAATACCATGGGTCGTAGGAAAACTATATAACGGGAAGCCAGCAAAATCACAGTTTATGAATCAAAAGCCAAAAATCCTGATTTTCAGTGTTTTTTTTGATCCTGTGGAAGGTGGAGCTGAGATTGCATTACGTCAGCTTATCAGTGAGCTCGCAGATGCATACGATTTTCATATCATAACGGCACGGCTTTCCAAGTATGCTGTCGCCTATGAGCAGCGCTCCTATGCAACAATCCACAGAGTAGGGACGGGCAGATTTACTATCGATAAATACTTCTACACGTATTTTGCAAAACGGCACGTACGAAAATTCTTCGTAGATGGTGGCATCGTGTTTGATATGGTATATGGCTTACTTGAAAATCAGGCAGCGCTTGTCGCACTTGATATCGGTCGTAAACACAAAAAGCCAATTTTGATTGGCCTTCAGAGCGGCGATACTGAGAAAGAGATTCGACGATTTTTGGGTCCATTCTCATTTTTGTATGATAAAGTATACAGTAAAGACGCGCAATATGCAGTCTTAAGCACGTATCTTCGTCAACGGGCGCTATCGCACGGTGTTTCCCAAGAACGGATTCATGTTATTCCAAACGGAGTTAATATTTCAGTTTTCACAAAGAAGCCTGACGCCACCGAAGTTGCCAAAATCAAAAGGGATCTGCACCTGGAACCATTCACAATAGTCACAACATCGCGTTTGGTGAAAAAGAACGCAATAGATGATCTTATCCGAGCTTTTGTCATTGTG
>DATGWN010000093.1:0-31306 GCA_035299465.1 Acidobacteriota bacterium
GCATAATTGCCTTTATTTGTACAAAATCAGAATCTTTTAGTTTCACGCCGGAGTCAAAATAAATCATTAACAATACCTCTCAAGGACATTTTACAACGAGAACTATATAAAAATAATGGAAAGAGAAAAAATTTATTCGTCTTCTTTATCAGCAGCAGCTGAACCGTCATCAGAGTATGATGGGATTGCAGTCTTGTTGATGATCATGATATCGCCGATAGCTTTTACAAGCTGGTGCGGTACGATGACGCCCTTAGCGCTACCAAGAACTTTGTTCAAGAATGAATTCTTGCTTGCCCGGACTCGCCAGCCAAAGACCTTATTTGACGTAAGGATAGCTTCTTCAACATCTCCAAAGTAATCACCGCTATCTGTAAAGACACGCATGTCGTAAGATTCAGTAACTTTTCGCATTTTTAGCATATGTAACATTCCTCCAATAATATGGAATTGTTTTGGCGAGAAACGATATTTAAATCTTTTGCTTCTCATCGAGGATATTTCATAAAAATACCATGATTCAGTGAAAAAAACAGGATTATGGCGCCATTTTAGTCAAAACTGAAAAAATGATTATTGTTGTTATTCAAAAGTAATGACAAAAAAGAAAGCTTTATATATCTACCACACATTCCCTGTATATTTACCACATATAGGTGTCAACAATGATTGTAGGAAAGGACTTTTTAGGAAAACTGAAGGATTTTGGCCTGAACAGCTACGAAGTAAAGCTTTGGGTAGCATTGCTCTCCCGTGGCGTCTCCACAGCTGGTGAACTTTCAGATATTGCAAACGTCCCACGATCACGAACCTACGATGTTCTCGAATCACTAGAAAAGAAAGGGTTCATTGTTCTCAAGATTGGAAAACCAATCAAATACATGGCTATCGAACCAGATCGAGTAGTTGAAGTTCTCAAGAAGAACATCGCAGCAGAAGCAAAAACACGAGAAGAAATCGTCGAAAGCATCAAAGAAAGCGAAGTTCTCAAAGAACTCAAATCATTACACACACACGGTATCGAGCACGTGGATTCATCAGAATTATCAGCATCAATCCGAGGCCGAAGTAACATGTACGGCCACTTGGAAACGACTATCAGCGGCGCTGAAAAGTCAGTCACAATCCTTACAACAACTCGAGGCTTAATCGACAAAGTCGAAGCACTCAAGCCCGTTCTTGAAAAAGTGAAAAAGCGCGGCGTAAAGATTCGAATTGCAGCTCCAATCACTAAAGAATGCGCTCAAGCAGTTGCCGATATGGCAAATATTGCTGAAATCAGAAACACAACGTTTGCAGGCAGATTCATTCTCGTAGATGGCAAGGAAATCATGTTTATGGTTCTTGACGACGCACAAGTACACCCAACGTACGACGTCGGCATCTGGGTAAACACTCCATTCTTCACGCAATCGCTCGAAGATCTCTTCGAACTTGCTTGGAAAGAAATGAAACCAGTCAAAGAAATCACTAAATAATTTCTGACTATTTTTAACAATTTTAGAATTCTAAAATAAGATAAAAAAAATTACTCTGTTTTCACCGGTTTTCGTTGGTTAGCAGTCGGAATCTTATCCCGTTCTGTAGGACGTTTCGTATCGCTGAAATCTTCCATAGACTGGTCTTCTCCTGTCGTAGATTCATTCTGCGTTTGATCTGCACCAGTCATATTACCGTGCTGATCTTGTCCCTTATTACGATTTTGCTCATCTTCTCTTTTCTTTTTTTCATCCATTGGTTTCACCCCTACTGTAAGGTATAATCCGTTTCCTGGCGATTTCGCGCCCGGGCGCATTTTTTACAAATACGCGGACTGTTTTACCTAGATATGAAGGGGCAGTTTTGCGTATTTAGGTTTTGTGCGCATATGTATGCGAGATGTGCAAAATGAAAAACCGCAGAGAATTCTCGTCGACAAATTCGGCCAGACTAGACATATATATAAGGCAAGACGGGAACAAAAAGAACTGCATTCGATAGTGCCATTCACCAAAACAATAACAATTACGCATTCAAGTTTTACAACCAAAATCTCGCATGATTTCTCGCATCCGAATCTAGCAAACAACAAAAAAGAGCAATCCAAAAGAACAGTCGCAATACTTAAAAATAAACCCTCATTCCCTCTTTTTAGATGCAAAATTACGAAATAAAATCATCATCCGCAATCGACAGAGACATGCTGTTTCGCATATCTGGGAAGTTGGATATATCTCAGTACGATCTGCATAGAGGCATTGTACAGGGCGTCTACCATGCACAAGATCATACGATGCTCGACGTTTTCTACCGAACAACGCAAGGCAATCGCGCAACGTTTAGATTCACAAATGAACCGCTCCAGCAATTATTGGGTGCAGAAGCCACACTTCGTGGACTAGAAAAAAAGACAATCAACATTCTCCTTGACTCAGAAGAACAAGTCGCGGTCATTTCAATCCCAGACGCAATAGAATCATACAGACGTACGGAAGACTTCATATAACTTTATAAAGCCTCAACGCCAAAACTTGCTAAAAAGAGGTAATTTCCTATGGCAGTCGAAGGATCAGGTTATGCATTAGTTCTTGCAATTATTGTTGCTACATTAGCAGCTATCGTTTACAGTTTACGAATTTTGGTCTTACTTGAACGCAGAATCGCAAGAATCGACGCTCACATTGAACAACTTGTGCGCGGAATTATGAAAGAAGAGTTGAAGATTGAGAAAGCTGAAGAACAAATCGAAGAACAGCTCAAACAAAAAAACAATCCGGCTAATCCTCAATAATTTCTTTTTATTTTTCTAAATTTCACTTTTCAAGAAGTAAACTATCATTCCTAACGTCGCTACAAACACTGCAAATAAGAATGCAAAGATAATGCCTGACGTAAACAATGCGATTGAACTTGCGGCAACCAAAATCAGAGCAAATACATATCGCGTTCGAGAACCATACAGCAGCAGCGAACCCATAGATACTGGCTTTGCGTGCTCGTGCTTAGCGCCAAATTCAGTCACGTGCACCGACGGTTCGCTCGCAGTCATGAAATGGAATATAGTCAAAAAGAATTCTATCGGTATCAACGCATACAACGCAGTCAAAAAGCAAATTAGGAATAAATCAGCGCGCATGAAATCTGCCAACGGTACGTTCATACCTATTATTGCAAGAAGCGACATTGCACCCACGCTAAATAAGGAAATTGCTGACAGGTGTCGAACGCTAAATTGATACGGTCTACGACCAATCATCGAGAATGGTTTCAGATGTGAAATGATTCCGGGTGGTAAAAAGAAAACCACTGATCCACGGCTTGCAAAGGCAATAAGGACTGAAAGCAGTAATGCCTTCCATGAAACGACAGATTCTACTGTCACACCCATAAGAAAACCCATTGTTTTCTGTGCAAAAACGAATACAAATGTGACAAGTAACGCAAGAATGAAAGCTAACACCAGATTAGATATTCCCTGACTATAATCAAACGGTTTACCCCAGTTATCGAATGAAACCAAAAATCCTACGACAAAAGAATACACAATCAATAGAAATGTCTCAGTATGAGAGAATTTTACATTTGTGAAAATTGTCTGAGCGGATGCACGCATGAAAAAATCTTCTCGTCGAAGCTTTATAAATATTACTTAATATATTTAGACCATTCTGAAATACAAGTCCATCTAGCTCGAATGTCAAAAAATCATATAATAATTCCCGTCTGAGAATGGGCATATTTTTATATGACTTCAGCCCGAAAAACCGTAACAATCCTTTAAAAGGATAGGTGGGTAAATGAAAAAAGATATTTTTCAACTATATATTTTCTTGATTGTTGCCGTAGTAGGCATCGTGGCGATATTCAGTATCGTCTACACTGGATCACCGACAACTCCGACTGCAAATGCAGATATTATTGGACAAGCATACCAATCATCAGCAGCAGGTCTCTTCAGCACACAAGCGTTTGAAGATGGAGAATACGAATACGCTCTTGACCAAACCAAAGAGATAATGTCGCTCAAAATATCTGGTGACGTAAATCTCAAGAAAGAGAATGGCCAAGTCACTATCGTCCTTGTCGACACAAATAACAATGAATATCTTATCCACGAAGGTTATGTATTGCTCAACGGTAATAGATACACACTCTCAGACGATTGTGACGAGACATGCATCCTTCCACCTCTTTACCCACAAAAAATAATGGTTCTTGCAACAAACGCAAAAGTCACCATCACAAGTATTGCTACTAATGTCGACACGCAAACAAGCGTAGGAAACGTTCACATCAAAGCATTAGAACTCAAAGAACAAAAAGACGCTGCAAAAATCGAAAAGCTTAATGCGCGAATCGCAGAAAAGGGACTTCGATGGATTGCGGATGAAACTCCAATCTCAGAACTATCCTACCGAGAAAGAAAAGCTCGAATCATGGGTTCAGATATGGGTAGTGCCAAATATGGCTCCATGATGGGTCTTGAATTCTACTCTGGCGGTGTCTTTGATTACCCTACAGAAACTGGAACAAGTGTTGCAGCTGCAGGATCAACATTCCCGCCAACATATGATTGGAGAAACGTCCACGGTGAAAACTGGATGTCACCAGTCTCAGACCAAGGCTATTGTGGCAGCTGTTGGGACTTCGCAGCTACAGGTCATGCAGAAGCATACGCAAACGTTTACTTCAACCAACACCTTGACTTGGACTTATCCGAGCAAGACGGTTTGAGTAGCAGTGGTGGCGGTAGTTGTGCTGGCGGATGGCCAGCCCCAGTATTGCAATATTACGCAACAACTGGCGCAATCCCAGAAAGTTGTTTCCCATATACTGCAATCGATGCAAATGGGTGCAATGCAGGTTCGTGCGGATATCCTCCACAGACAAGCAATATGAAATGTGCAGACTGGTCAACTAAGACAGTCAAGTTCCCACAATACAAGAGCTTAGACTATTCATCACCAGCAAATGTGCAAAAGAGCATTATCAGCAAAGGCCCACTCAACATGTGTCAGTCGTGGGGCACGGGCGGACACTGTATTGTCTATATGGGTTATAGTGTCGACGCTGCAGGAACTATCACTTGGATCTTCCAGAACAGTTGGGGATCAGGATGGGGAGAAAGCGGATATGGTTATATGACAAATCCTCCATGGTGGTCAGCAGAAGAGCTTACAGGTCCGATTGTTATGGCAGCAGGAACTCCACCAGTCGCATGTGTCGATAAAGACTCAGACGGCTTCTGCAACTGGGGTGTTGGTTCTAAACCAAATACTTGTTCAACATCATGTGCAGCAGAAAAAGACTGCGACGATTCGACAGCAAGTATAACGACGGGAACTTGTAACATTCCAACGACAGGTGCAATTGCAGTTACTTCAAATCCAAGTGGCGCAGCAATCACACTTGATGGAGCTGCGGCAGGCACATCGCCAAAAACATTCAATGGTAGTGTTGAAGGAACGCACACAGTCGATTTGAATCTTGCAGGATACTGTAAGTTCTCAACAGCTGTGAATGTCATAGTCGGACAGACTGCGCAAGTAAATACTGAACTATATCCGCCAACCACGGTAACTGTCAATTCAGTGCCATCTGGCGCAAGCGTGTACTTTGACAACATCTACCAAGGCGTAGGTCCAGTCACAGTCAATAACATATGCCCAGGTAGCCATCAAGTCAAATTGACTCTGAACGGTTATATGGACTACACGACAACAGTAAACGTGCAAGGTCAACCAATCAGCATCAGCCCATCATTAACAGGTGCTGGCGCATTGACAGTAACGTCCACAGTTGGCGGCGCTAAAGTATATGTCGACGGCGTACTAGCAGGTAATGCACCAGTCACTATACCGAAAGTTGCTGTAGGTTCACACCAAGTGCGCGTCAGTGCAAAGAGTTACACAGATTACTCGACAACTGTAACTGTCTCACAAGGGCAGACGACGACAGTAAGCGCGACGTTGACAAAACAAGGCGGAAAAGGCGGCCGTAAATAATTTTATATTGTTGCATTGAATATCAGCCACATGAGCAATCGTGTGGCGAAGTATTCACTTTTTCTATTTCTTATATTGATGACAATCGCATACGCAGGCCCCGTGTGGGAAAAGGACGCTACGTTTGAAATAGCAACAGAAAACACAAAGGGCATGGATATCTACGTTGTATCTGTGGGCGAATTCCAAAAGACAGGAGTCATATTCCCAAACTCACTTTTGCAAGATTATAAAAAATTCAAGGCACTTTGTCAAGATACGTTCTTCGAGGAAATGTATGAAATGGACAAAGAGGAACGACAACATAAAGGTTGCATAATCAACGACACGTACCAGGAGATATTTTGCACACGAATTACATCAAATATCACTGCATGCAAACCTTTGATTGGTAAGCTCACCTACGACAACAAATTAAACTTCAAATCTTATTTTGACGCGTACATGTGGGACATCAATCGTTCTGAGTTTTATGATCATATAGAGGCATCACCATGTGTGACATCGGATGATTCGTGTACGTTCATATTGCATAAAAAGCAAAGTCCGTACAACCCCTTCATTATTATTGCAGAAAATGAAGAAAATGTCGCAAATTCAGATCAAATAATATTACCCATGGACGTTTTTGACACGGATTTTGAATGTGTCGAGGTAGGTTGTGATGTGCATAAAACCATTACGCTCAATCAATCCATCTCCGTTGTAGGCGAAAAAGTGTTTGTGAATGAGATAAAACACACTCCGCAAGAGATTCAGAAAAGAAAATCAGTCTGGCAATCAATCACGCAATGGTTTGCATCGCTCTTCGAATAAAATTTAGATGTTTAGATAACTTCTACAAACGCGGCAACCACAATAACCACGACGGCAAAGCAAAAGAATATCAACGCATCCGTCAAAACGTGATTGAATTTCTTTGTTCCCAGTTTCTCTCGAATGACACCGGCTGACAATACCGCACCGGCAATAATGATTGATATGTAGGATAACGCCTCGATAAGTGTATGTGGCAAAATCAATAGAATCTCCTTAAGGAACGTCGAGATGTTCACACTGGAACTAGAGAAAACGTATCCGAAGAAAATACCCCATGCGCTAGCGTTCAACGTCAAATACAGGATAGATCCCGCACCATAAAAGAATGACAAAACAAAACATGTTATCAGGACAGATATGTTATTCAAAAGGATCGCCTTAAAACCAATCGATGACTGCGTCGCTGCGCCAAGAATACCTGTCATCTGTAATTGTTCGCCAAAATATGTTTGAGTTGCTTGTTCTGGAAGAATAGCGCCAAGAAGTACGTAGGCGGCGAAAATACCCATGAACAAAAAGAAGTAAATTTTGAATAGCTCGGAATGATCGGCAAGTAGTTGAGGGAACGAAAATTTTTGCTCACGAATTTCTTTATTTTCCTCTAATACAATCAATTTTTGCAGTGACGGCGTCAGGATGAGTGTCGTAAACGCAACACTCATAATACCTACATATCGCGGCATGATGAAGCATGCAAAAACCGTTCCTATGAATACACAAAAGAAACCTAAGAAGAACGCATGTGATTTGTACTCAATCCAATACTTCTTGAAAAGTTCTTCGAGCATGCCCCACCAATGCACAATTTCATTTTCAAGCATTTAAAAAGGTGATTAAGAATTATAGACGAACAACAGTCAAATCTTTGAGCAGGGGCATCATACCGGCGATATGACCTGCGCCGACGACAACCAATAATGGTTCATTCGGATATTCTTTTGAAATAACACGAATTCGCTCGGACATATACACATTACGTTCATGAATAAGAGCTTTGTATATGCTAGGATATCTTTTTTCCAAGTATAAAATAGAGCGCTCGATTATTTTTTGAGAAGGAACTTTGGAAAGGTCTAAATTAACCATACCAATTTCGCGCGCAACTCGCTTACTGCCAAACAGACTACTGACAATGTCCCAGAAAAATCGAAACCCTTCTTTGAATGTAAAATATGCAGACGTGTGTTTGAGAGTTATATGAATTGGCTGATCTACAAGTGCAACCGAAATATTATTGTTGCGAGCGTATCGTACCGCTGTCAACATATCGTGTCCGGGTTGAGTGCCCAGGCTTTTTGCGATTGCGCGTTGCACTAATGAGCCAAATAGAACGAAAATAAAACCAACTACGCCGATGTGAAATATTAGACGAGGAGAAGGCAATGACCGATTGTTAGCCAAAAGTCCTTGGAGACGCTGCTTATCTAATTCAACGCAAACCACTTTAGGCATATACTCGTCAATATATCGTTTGACGGATTCGACTGACTCGATGGCGACGTGAGACGTGCCCAGCATGTATATCGTCATTCTTCACCAGGTTGCTTTCGTTGAAGAAAATCCAATAATTGTGTTTCACGTGTCTGCAAATTAATTACAGCGACTTTCGCGAGATCTGGAATCATGCCTTGTTTCTTTTGATAGTCCGTGACGTCTACAAAACAACTGCAATTTAGAAGAGTGATATTCTTGTAATTCTTTACAACGCTCTTATGGATGTGCCCAGTAACGAAGAAATCAGGAACGGTTTCGATGATGAGCTCGTCCCGATCAGGATCTGGTAAATACAATGTAGACGTATGTGAAGGTGCAAGGTGTCTACGTCGAAGCAAGAATTCCATAACAAGATCAATACGTTCGATTCCGCCACCCGTTCGAATTTCCTCGACCGAATTTATGTAATAGAAAAACGAATATCCGTGGTAAAGTAGAATGTTAAAACCCGGGAAATCCCCGAATTTGTGTATATTTACAACGCTTGGAGAACTCACACAAATGACGTTTGGGATTTCGACTAAGTCTTTTGCATACTCTTTAGATAGCGGCGGTTGTGGTTCTGACAATCGCATCGTGTCGTGATTACCAGGACAGATTATGATGTGCATGTGCTTTGGTATTCGCGAGATAAATGTTGCAGAGAGTTTGTACTGATCACGAACGTCCATAACTGTTAAGTCGTGTTCCTGTCCAGGATAAACACCCGCGCCTTCGATTATATCACCGACGATGACCACATACCTGACCTTTCGCGCAATCGCGTTGAGTGCTTCATCTTCGGACTTTTCATTCAACCAATCAAGGAAATGATTGAATTCTTTTTCTAAGAAAACTTTAGCGCCTATATGTAAATCGCCGATGAAAACAGCACGAACATCGTCTGGACATTTTTTGTATTCATTCGTATTTGGAATATCAGGAAGTAGAATAGTGTCGGCAAAAATTATTTTGTCCTTAGTACCGGCTGCGACACTGCCGCATATGCCAACGACATCATCTAAAACAAGATTTTTTGCTTGATTATAGAGGTCTTCTTTGCCATCGCGCTTCAATATCAGAACGCGAGCGTCACCAGTCTTATCTTCGATCAGTAGCGAAATGTGCTCGTTCTTTGTGATAGATTTATCTTTTACAAAACCAATGATGGATGTCTTTTCTCGATCCTGTTTAGAGACAAGTCGATTAATAGAAATAACATTTTCAAGTTCTGAACGTCGTCGTAAAATTGCAGAAAGTTTCTGTAACCGCACTGCAAAATGGTCGATAAAGTCTTGTGTGGTGACTTCTTTATGATTGTCGACATAGGACTTAACGACATTGACTGAAACATGGCTTTCAGAAAATGATGTTTGCACATCTTTTCGTGTAGCGCGATCCAACATAGAAATAATCGTCTGATATGAAAAACCTTTCTTAACAAGTGACATGACGTCATTAGTAACAAGATAGCCTTCATCATACAATCTTGATACGACTTCTTGCTGATCTGAAACTGAAACTTCCATTGTCAAACTAAGCACTTAGTTGCAATCCTTCCTCTAGTATTTTTTGAACACGTGGACGAGTTGTTGCCGGAATTGCCAAAGCAATCTCTCGAGTGCGACCAAATCTGCCTTTAGAAATTATTTTTGCATTGATGATGCCCAGCATATCTAATTCTGTGATAACGTCTGATATTCTACGCTGCGTCAAAGGCCGTAAATCGATGTTGTAACAGATTGATTTGTATAACTCATATACTTCGCCAGTCAGTATGAATCCTTGTTTGTTCATTGAAAGTTTGATGACTGCGTACAAAAGCGCCTGGAATTGTTTTGGTTGCGTCGAAATGATGTCAATAACACGGTCGCGCTCGATTTTATCTTCCGCTTCATCTAAATGTTCAAAGCCAACGTGTTGATCTCCTTTTCTTTCTGACAATTCTGCCGCTACGCGTAAGAGTTCGATTGCTCGACGTACGTCACCGTGTTCGCGCGCAGCGTATGCAGCACACTTTTCGATAACACCGTCTTTGATTACGTTTGGTTTGAAAGCGATTTTCGCACGTTTTTTGAGAATGTTTTGGATTTGGAACGCGTTATATGGTGGGAAGACAATTTCTTCTTCTGACAATGATGATTTCACTCTCGTATCAAGACCATCGGTGAAAACAAGATCGTTACTGACGCCAATGATAGTCACTTGCGCTTTTCGCAACTCTGAATTGATTCTAGTTAGGTTATAGAGAATCTCATCACCGGCTTTTTTTACGAGCTGATCGATTTCATCTAAAATAAGGATGATGATTTGTTCTTTTTCGTCTAGGATTTCAAAGAAGATCTTATAGACTTCATCAGTCGGTAAACCAGTTGGAGGAATCTCTCGGCCAAATTCTCGCGCTAGCTGGGCAATAAGTCTATATTCTGTGTCAGCCACACGTTTTAACTTACAATTAAGATAATGCACGAATACAGGAATATTCTTTTCAGCGGCAACTTTGGCAATCTGTGCAGTGGTATATCGAACAGTAAGTGTTTTACCCGTTCCAGTCTTACCATAAATGAAAAGATTAGAAGGCTTGTCTAATTTGAGCGCAGGAGCAAGAATATTAGCTATTGCATCGATTTGTTCGTCACGATACTCAATCGTTTCCGGAGTATATGACATGCTGAAAACTTTCTTATCTTTAAAGACATTCTCTTGTTCTAGATATTTCTCAAAATATGAATTCAAATTCTTTGACATCATATCATTCTCCATATGAAATGTATGTTCAAAAAAGTACTACTAAACCCCAACCCCCATTTCATGTGCAACTACCGTTTCCCATCTTGTTTATAAAACTATCTTTCAACTACGAAAGACCCATGAAATAGACACACACCCCTTTCTTTCCTATGGAAAGAGATTTTCAAAAACCTCAATAGAACTGGACTATCACAACGCACTATATCATAAATAAACTCAAAACACTAGACAAAACATACTAAAATTGCCATAAAAATCAGCAATTTAGTATAATTAATACATCAAAGATCTAAAAGTTACCAATATCCACCAAAAAAACGCATCCAAAACATTAAATTTCTCATCTTAATAAACCTAAATAAAACATTGATCTATAATAGTAAGACTAAAACGCCAAGAAAGCTAAACATACTAATAAACTCCGCAATAATTTGCCAAAAAAATAAACACAAACCACATCCCTTAACCAATCTCTCTATTATCCCGATTATTTTTTATTTTTATTACTTTTAACTTTACATTATATATATTTATTTTCAATATAGAAAATAATAATAATAGTAAAAAATCCAAAATTTTCAAAAAAAAAAGTTAAACAACAAACAGACATTCCAAAGAAATTTTGAATGACATCTTCCATAAGAAGCCATGGTGTGTGGGGGTTGACTTCCTTATGGTGTTTTTTGCAGGCACAAGACAACACCATTAGTAAAAGCATTTAAACATAAACCTAACTGCCATCCATATGCAAGCAAGCGCTCATATGCAGCAATATCTTGAAAATATTGATTCACAAGTCAAGCACATTTACGAAATCGCTGCTAAAGCGCGTTCACAGGGATTTGACTCATCTCTTATAGTTGACGTAAAGCTTGCAAAAAATCTAGCCGAAAGAGTAGTAGGTTTGATTTCAGTTATCGCGCCACAAATTGCAGGCACTGGTATCGTTGAGCGAATTATTGAGTTAGAAAAACAATATGGTACGTTGGATTGGCGCGTAGCGATGGTCATTGCACACGAGATCGCTGAGCAAAAATTCGTCGAATTCCCGACAAAAAAAGAAGCAATTGAAATTGGTATCAGGGTTGGGTTCGCATATGTGACTGTTGGCGTTGTTTCTTCTCCTCTAGAAGGTTTCACAAGCATTGAAATAAAAAAACGCCGTGACGGAAAGGGCGAATTCTTTACCATGAATTTTGCCGGCCCAGTTCGTAATGCGGGTGGTACAGCTGCCGCTGTTTCAGTAGTAATTGCTGACTACGTAAGAAAAAAATTAGGCTATGCGACATATGATGCGGATGAGAAAGAATGTAATCGTTGCCATACTGAATTAATGGATTATCACGAGCGTGTTACGAATCTTCAATACGTACCTTCGAAAGAAGAAGTATTATTTATGGTCAAAAGTTGTCCTATTGAAATAAGTGGTGACGCATCTGAAAAATTCGAAGTATCAAACTATAAAGATCTTCCACGAATTCCCACAAATAGGTTGAGAAGTGGTTACTGTCTTATTCATTCATCATGTATTCCGCTCAAAGCACCAAAATTATGGAAAAACATTTCTAAATGGGTTGATGCAATGGGTATGGAAGATTGGAAATTCCTCGACGAATTCTTACAGATCCAAAAAAAAGCTAAATCATCTTCTACAACATCGACCTCGACAACATCACAAAAAGCTACGTCGCACATTTATCCGATTTATACATACATGGCAGACCTAGTAGGTGGGCGACCTGTAATAAGTCATCCATTACGACCTGGTGGTCTTCGTCTACGCTACGGAAGAAGCCGAGTCAGTGGTTTCTCAGCTCAAGCCATGCATCCCGCAACGATGTTTGTCATGGATGATTTCATCGCGATTGGTACACAACTTAAAGTAGAACGCCCAGGTAAAGCGACAACCATCGTTTCATGCGATTCAATCGATGGTCCAACAGTATTGTTAGACGATGGATCAGTAGAATATTTGGAATCTGTAGAACATGCCAAGGCTGTTTCGAAACGTGTAAAACAAATCCTATATTTAGGTGACGTTCTAATCTGTTACGGAGATTTCGCTGACCGCGCACATACGTTAATGCCAGCAGGCTACTGTGAAGAATGGTGGTCTCAAGAATTAGAGAAAGTAAAAGCCACAAATGAAAAAAGAGAAGTAAATATAGATGATGTTTTACCTTTCGCGTTCCAACAACAAAAGACAAACGAATCTCTTATAACCAAGAATAAAAATATTATTTACACCAATGATATTCAGCAACTCATCGAGCGACCATTAGTAGCACGACCATTAGCAATTGACGCGCTAAAGATCTCACTTGAATATAATGTTCCACTACATCCAAAATATATTCCATTTTGGCGATTACTTTCAACCGAACAATTTACAGATCTTATAAAAGCAATAGCACAAGGCTCTCTATTCAAAATAGACGACCCGCTCTATGACGAGCCTGTCCTCAAATGCCGTTTCCCAGCATATGAAACCGTACAAAAATCAATGCAAATACTTGGCATACCTCATAAAGTCCCTGCTAAAGAATTCATCGTTATAGATCACGAGTGGACGACACTACTATTCTTACAACTAGGAATCAAAGAGCCATTCCATGCGGCAGCGCTTGTCGAAAAATTCGAGAATTTCCAAAAAGAAAATCAAGCAAACGTAGAGTCAAACGAATTAGGGTCACACGTCTTGGATTTCATCAACAAACAATCAATTGTTAAAATTCGTGACAAGGCAGGAATTTTTATTGGCGCAAGAATGGGCCGTCCAGAAAAAGCCAAAATGAGAAAGATGGTCGGCTTCCCATATAATGTCGCACCGCAGGAAATCAAAATCAAAGAAGGCAAAGAGGAAAAGACTGAAGTCGTTACTGAGCACGCCGTCAAAGCAGAATTACGTCAGAAATTTGGCGTAAATGCTAACAAAGATGGTTCAATACGATACGACGCAAGTGAAGCTCCTCTCACTCATTTCAAACCTTCCGAAGTTGATGTCCCAGTTGCAAAGCTCATCGAACTTGGCTATACAAAAGACATCCACGGAAAACCCCTGGTTGACGGTAATCAAGTATTAGAGTTGTTTCCTCAAGACATAGTCATCCCGTGTTGTACTGTCTCACCAAACGAACCTGCGGATGAAGTAATGTTCCGCGCTGCATCTTTCGTAGACGCGCTTCTTCAAAAATTATACAATTTGCCACCATATTATAATCTAAAAACAAAACAAGACCTCGTCGGGCAATTGGTTTTCGGACTGGCACCGCACACATCGGCAGCAACCGCGGGGAGAATCGTAGGTTTCTCTAAGTCACAGCCAATGTATTGTCATCCGATGTTTCACGCAGCCATGCGCCGAGACTGTGATGGCGACGAAAGTTGCTTTTTCCTTTTGTTAGATGGTCTTTTGAATTTCTCTACAAAGTATTTGCCGCAACATCGCGGTGGTACAATGGACGCTCCGCTCGTTCTCACATCTATTATCAACCCATCTGAAGTAGACGATATGTACTTTAATATCGACATTGCTTGGAAATATCCGTTGGAATTCTATGAAGCAGGATTACAATTCAAGAAACCATGGGACGTCAAAATTAAACAAGCAAATAGTACGCTCAATAAACCAGAACAATTCGAAGGCATGGGTTTCACTCATGATACGAGCGATTTCAATCTAGGCGTTCTATGCTCCGCATATAAGACGCTGCCATCGATGGATGAAAAAGTTAATGGACAAATGGCACTCGCAGAAAAAATAGCTGCGGTTGACGCATCTGATGTTGCACAAATCGTTATCAATAAACATTTCTTACGAGATATTATGGGTAATTTGAGAAAATTCTCTCAACAGGAATTCCGCTGTTCCAAGTGTAACGAAAAGTTCCGACGTCCACCAATCAGCGGCAAATGCAAATGCGGCAGTACGCGAATCATTTTCACCATCAGCAAAGGCTCCGTTATTAAATATCTAGATATGTCGATCAACCTTGGAAAAAAGTACAATATCTCTCCGTATCTAAAGCAATGCTTAGAAATCCTCAAATATCGTGTCGACGGCGTGTTTGGGAAAGATAAAGAAAAGCAAACTGGTCTTGGTACGTGGGTATAATCGTTAAAGAATTACATGAAGTCTTTGATTGGTGAATTCGAACCGCAACCATTACATTTTATTGACGTACCTTTCTTTTCATCTCGCATCAAATCTGTATCTGGAAGACCGCAGACTGGGCAGATGACGAATGCATCGACATACTTTCTGATTTTTTCGTTGATAGTCAATGATGAGATTTTTCGACCTAATAAGAATTCACCAGAACGTGGAATACCTGGTGTAGCGAGTTCTTTAAGTAAGAATTTTTGAAAATGCGCTGGTTCGCGTCTGATTGTCTGAGCAATAGCGTTCAGATTAGAAAGAACTGTCTTAGTCCCTTCTACGTGACCTTGGACTTTTGGAACTTCGAATCGGTCTCTATTGATAGCGGACTTTGGTCGCTGTTCAACAGCCTTCTTAAGCATAGTTTCGTAATCCATAGTCACAGGAAACCTCATTTGCTTTAAAAATATGCCGACAAATGTCATAGGAATATCATACAGAGCATTTAAAAAACCGCTAAAGCTCATATACGTGATGAAAACAATCGTTTTTGTATGCACAGGTAACATCTGCAGATCACCAACCGCCCACGCTATCACTAACCATCATCTCAAACAATCAAAAAAAGACGTTTCCTATCGTGCCATTTCCGCAGGCATCACTGATTTTCACGTAGGTCATGGCGCAGATGAACGTTCTATTGAAATATGCGCAAAATACGGCATTGATATACGCGACCACAAGGTCAGACACATCTCCGACGCGGATCTTTCCAACGCTTTTATGATAATCTGCATGGATGAGTCTCATGTGGAACACATCAAAACTCGTTGTCCAAAAGAAATACATCAAAAAACGATTCTTTTACTTGAGAAATTTGGTGATGACCCGCACGTCAAGAACGTACCTGATCCATACTATGGAAAGAAAGACGGTTTTGAAAGAATGTTCAAACTCATCGAAAAAGCATGTAAAAATCTGACAGAATCGTTGCACTAAAACTCGTATGTCCAGCTAGGTTTCCAAGATTTCGTATTGCGCCAATCGTTTTTGATAACATCTTCCCATGACTTCTTTTGCGTAATCACTTCTATTGCAAGTTGTGGGCCTTGATGTGCAACGATACCAATCACCTGGAACCGTTTTTTGGCGTCGATCAGAAATGCCTTGATTCGAGCTTCCACATCACGGTAGCTTTCGCCGTTAGGATATTTTTTAGATATATATTCTGAAATTTGCCATGTCTTTGGTTTTTGGGTCAGTTCGCCATAATCACATTCGCGAAGTCTTTTGTCGCGCAGAATTGGCGCACGCCCTTCAAACGCTAGGGACGCAGTGTCGACGGCACGCTTCAGATCCGACGTAAAAATGACATCAAAACCTGATACCTCTTGCGAACCAAGCTTTTTTGCTTGTTCGATTCCAATAGGAGCAAGTTCTATATCATTATGCCCGCTTGCAAGATGGTCGATGTTATCTTGCGTCGTGCCGTGAACCATGTAGATTATTTTCATTTGAGAACTTTGACACGTCCAGGCCTGATTTCAAACAAATCGCCGTTCAACAACAATTGCATAATTCGTTTCTTTGCATCGACGTCTGGTTTTTGTTTATGTAACGCAGCAATCGCCTCATCCATCAAGACGCCTTCGCCGCGATCCAGTGCATCGATGACATCAAGTGCCGTCGTGACTTTCTCTTCGGGTACTGCAGGCTTGATTCCGTCGTATTTTTCTTCGCGTGTTGCTTGTGTATACGTTTGCGACTGTAACACTTCTAATTCCTGCGTTTGTCTAGATGCAGACCGTTCCTTTTTGGCGTGCAATAATTGCGCCTTTCTAACATCAAGCCACTTTGATTGCTTGATGGGTCGGACGATTTCTGCAATGAGTGATAATTCTTCGTTGAACTTGCGTGGTTTTCCAATAATTAAAACCGGTGTTCCAATTGAAAGAGAATCTGCAACCGTAACTGCTTCAAACGATCGAATTGGCAAGCGGCCTGTGCCATCGTCAATTACACAAGAAAACTGCTCGCATGGTTTGAACGGCTCCACAACTATTGGCAAAGATACAATAACTCCTGCTACGTTTGCTCGAGAAATTTGAGAATTATCTGCCAGTTCCACATAATTAGGCAGCCATCCCTCTTGTGTCACATATGTACCGCCTTGCAGTTCTGCAACAGATACAATATATGCAGTCTGTCGTTTTTGTATAGGTGGTTGTTGTTCCATTATCGTAAATCCTTAGCCAGTATTTCGTAGCATGCTTTGCAAATATGATATTTTTTCACCGTATTATGAATTGGTGGACTAAAAAAGAGCGCACCGTAGTCGACAAGTTCTTTTTTACATTTGTCGCAGACTGGTGTGATTGCCATCAGACTATCCTGCTGACAAAGCCGCGTTTTGGCTCGAAAATGTCGCCGTTGAGTTTGAGTTTTTCAATAGCTTCTTCAACTTTTTCTTTTTGCATGCCCTTCGCAAGAGCAGCTTCTATGATTTCTTCAAGTGCGATGATTTTACCTGACTTCTCTTCTAATTCTTTGATTATTTCTCGCACGTTGATGACTTTGCTACGTTGCGATGTTGTTATGCCTGTTTGGATTCTGTCGATATCGATTTTTCCGGTTTCCGGATCAACGCCGATTTGTGATAGGCAGTAATCAAGCAATTGGATAGCACGTCGCGCATCGTTTCGTGTGGCTTTGTCTTGTAATTTTAATTTCGCTGTGGATTCTGTGAGTCGTACAAGTGCTTCTAACTGTCGAGCGGAAAGAGAGATTGCTGCAATTCCATCATCGCTGATGCTTGAACTTCTCATCTTGACGTAATATGTTTTCAACTCATCGATAGCCGCGTCAGTCAATTGTGGATGGCAATTTTGTCGTGCATAGACGATGTATTTTCGAAGTGTGTCTGTATCCACTTCTGGCGCGACGTTTGTAGAATTCTTGTGCATATCTAAGACGAATGAAGCAAGTCGTTCGTCCTGTTCTGCGTTTGGAATATCTCTGAATGGGAAAATCAAGTCGAAACGGTTGATGAGCGCAGGCGGAAGATCGATTTGTTTTGCAATACTTTCAAACGGATCGAATCGACCCATTTTCGGGTTTGCTGCAGCTAATACTGTAGTTTCACACATCAGCGTTGCCTGAATGTTTGCTTTTGAAATCGAGACGGTCTGCTGCTCAAGCGCTTCGTGCATGGCTGATCGGTCTTCGTTCGTCATCTTATCTAACTCGTCGATAAGACAGATACCTCTGTTTGCAAGTACAAGTGCCCCCGCTTCTAATGCCCAACCACCGATGAAGTCATCTTTGACAACGGCCGCAGTCAGACCTGCACCCGACGCACCTTTACCTGAAACGTAACGGCCCTTTGGAGCGAAAACAGATGCGCGTTTGAGTAATTGTGATTTACCACTACCTGGATCACCAATCAATAGAATGTGGATATCTCCTCTGTTTTTGACACCGTCTCCACGTCGTTTCGTGACACCGCCAACGAATTGCAACAAGATTGCTTCCTTGACAATGGAGTGTCCATAAATACCGGGCGCAACGCCGGCGAGGAGCTTTTCAATAACTTGCGGATCTTTGGCAAGTTCAAGGATTTTCTTTTCATCTTCAACTGAAATCTTGATATCTGTATAATCTTCGTTGAGAGATTCAAAGTAGTTCGCTTCAAACAAATATTCGTACGTCGTCAGTTTACCGCCATCTTTGCTTTGTTTGGCGATTTCTTTGAGGATACCGATGATTCGAATGCTAGTACCTGGATTAGTCTTTTTATCAGACATCGGACTAACGAGATCTTCTTGTAAATAGACCTTTAATCGCTTTGGTTGTTGGCCGCCCTCCAGATAGACGGTCATTTCTTCAAGAATCATACCTTGAGCGTCAATGAGTTCTTTATCCAAAAGTCTGAATTTTCCTTGGTGCTTACACTTAGGACAGCGGACCGGAGACTTGAGTTTTTCTTCATTCTGAGCGACAAAAATCTCATTACCGCAAGACGGACATTCGAATTTTGCGTTGACCATTTTTGGTCTTACGTCGGATTTCTGACGTACAACTCCCTCGATATACAACAATTTGTTCAGATGAATGCTTCGCAAATTGCGGATCATGACTTTGTCTTTGTTTGGAATATTGAAGAATCGGAATCGAAATTGCTTTGGATTGATGTTTTCCAAGTCGAACTGTTCAAGTGCAAGTTGGAACGTACGCATAATGTCTTCAGGTTTGTCCAAAAGATATGTAGCAAGTTCTGGATCGAACTGTGCAAGGTTTCCAAAGTCAATGGCAAGATGTTTTTCGCCTTTACGCACAGTTTCTAGGAGGGGAGAATGATAATACCGCTCAAGGAATTCTTTTGATAGCTCGACTTGCTTTGCAACGTCCATGCGGTTGAGCACATAATCGTATTCAAAAAGCTAACTGTTGGTTGGCGAGTGGATTTCCGATGGAATTCTCTCCGACGAGAAAAAATTTCGGAGTACTTGTCACTTTTTCGATATTTTTTGTCAGACAAAATTTCTTTTGGAAAATTATTTTTATTTGAAATGGTAGAAGTTCACAGGTTAAGGCGCGTTGAACTGAATGTAAGAAAAACGGGTAAAAAGAAAAAATTTAGGCTTTCTTCTTCATCTTGATGCCAAGAGCAGTCAAGCGTTCGACAAGCATATCGACAGCAGTAAACACTTCTTCTTCAGATCGTGTACCTGTGCAGACAATCTCGCCGTTTGAGAACAAGAGGAATGTCGCCTTAGCTTCCATGAGTTTGTAAACAAGACCTGGGAACTGTTCTGGTTCATATTCTGTGTTTTCAAGCTGCATAGCCAAGTTGTTCAAGTTCAATTCCATGTTGATCTTTCCCGATGCAACGACGTTTTGAATCTTGATAACTGGTTTGATTGTGATTTTGATATTGATCTTTTCAAGAGCCTTGATGATCTGTTGGATGGATTCTTCAACTTTCTTAAGAGTTCGAGCTCCAGTACAGACTACTTTACCTGATGAGAAGATGAGTGCGGATGTCTTAGGCTCTTTGATTCGAAGGACAAGACCTGGGAATTGCTCAGGATTGTACTCCGTATTTGAGAGAGTTGCAGCCATTTTTTCTAGTGGTACATCATGTTCCAATGAAGTGGAAACAACAATGTTGACTATATTGAGCCGTTCGTAAGACTTTGGTTTTTCTGTTGTCATGTGGTTTTGCCCCGTTTGTGCCTTGGTGTAAACCCTCTCTCTGCTTTAAAAGGGATATGTTGTCATTTATAAATGCTTTTATTTACACACGTCAAAATCGTCGTCGTGGCATTAAAAACCTATCAATGCATGCAGAAACACACATAAAACTGCCCTTTGTTTATAAAGCACCCCTTCGTTTCCACTGGAGACTATAATATATAGTATCCCTCATCCGTGGACAACTTCCACAAGAACCCAAAAAATTGCTGTGTGAACACCCCTTCGTTTCCTGTGGAGATGACTTATAATATGGATATATAGGCAATTTTTGCACATTTCCAACCAGTTTTATATACCAGAATTGGTAAAAAGCCCGCATGGAACCAAAGATCATCGGCATTATTGGCTGCCTTCTGCTCATTTACGCATGGCTCGTCTCAACCATACAAGCATTCCGCTTAAAACAAAAGCCTCACTCGGTCGTGTTCACAGTCATCTATGTCTGCGCGAGTGGACTTTTGACTTGGTACAGTTTCCTTGTAGACGACATCGTCTTCGTTGTGCTCAACGGGATTGCAGGAATCCTTGCGCTCTTGACTTTGCTGATCGGTTCTAAGCACGGTCGCAGAAATGGCAAAAAGTAATTGGCGACTCATTGTCGCACTTTCAATTACGATACTCTGTGCCTCAGCATTCTTCACGATATTCACCGACAGCGTCTACGAAAGATTTTACTATGACGGCCAAGTCTCGCGCAATCTCAATCTCAACGAACTAGCGGTTTTGCCGCTTGTAGATGAAATCCAATCATATTTGCTCGGATACGCGACACTCAATCAGACATTTTACTCAGAACAGGCAATATCACATATGGATGACGTTCGCTCGTTATTCCGAACCGGATTCTTGCTGTTTGCCGTGTCGCTGGCAACGACGTTATGGCTTATCATCAAAACATTTCGGCAAAAGGACTATGACCTTCTTTTAGACTCTGTAAGAAAAGCAGCTGCCTCAGTGATCCTTTTCTGTATAGCATTCATACTTGCTGCGCTTTTCTTGTTTGAAAAGATGTTCATATTGTTTCATAAAATATTTTTTACAAACGATGCGTGGCTTTTCAATCCAAACGATACGCTTGTCCTTCTCTTTCCAGAACCATTTTTTGTTATGGTCTTTGAGCAAATTCTCATGACTGCAATCGTTGCCTGTGCCGTTCTCGTCGGACTCTCATTTGTAGTGCAGAACCGACGACAACAAAGACGAAAAAAAGTTTCGTGATTTTTTCTAAAACAGTTTCATGACGAGAAATTTACACAACCACAACTTTGTTTCTACAGGCCTGTGATGAACAATCGTAACATATATAAAGTAGTAGCCGGAAAAGTCACTAGGGGGTAGCAATGAGAAATCATTGTCCAGAAAAAGAGGGGGAAATATGATTATTAAAGAAGAATTCATGAGTAAATTGCGACGTTATTTCGGTCTCAATCTATACGAAGTCAAAATATGGACTGCATTACTTTCACGCGGCGTTTCAACAGCCGGCGAACTTTCGGATATAGCTGACGTTCCACGATCACGAAGCTATGACGTTCTAGAATCACTTGAAAAACAAGGATTTGTTATCATGAAGATTGGAAAGCCAATCAAATACATCGCAGTCGATCCGATGGAAGTCGTCGAGCGAGTAAAGAAAAACGTTCACACAGAATCAAAAGACAGAATCAAGCGCCTTGACGATCTCAAGACGACTGACGTCCTCACAGAACTCAAATCATTGCACACACAAGGCGTCGAACTCGTCGAGCCAAGTGACCTTTCAGCATCGATTCGAGGCAGACACAATCTGTACAGCCATCTTGAATTGACAATCTCTCAAGCAGAAGAGACAGTCACAATCATGGCAACGACTCAGGGCTTTATCAGAAAAGTCGAAGCACTCAAACCAATCTTTGAAAAACTCAAGAAACGCGGCGTAAAGATTCGAATCGCAGCACCATTGACTCAAGATTGTGCAGACGCTGTGAAGGAAATAAGCACCGTTGCCGAAGTCCGACACACTGACAAAGTTGCAGGTCGATTTACACTTGTTGACTCAAGCGAAATCATCTTCATGGTGATGGATGACGCGCAAGTGCATCCAACATACGACGTTGGCCTTTGGGTGAATACACCGTTCTTCTCAAAGACAATGGAAGACCTTTTCGAGCTTGCTTGGAAACAGATGAAGCCAGCAAAGGAAGTCATTAAAGTGAAGGCGTAAGCCTTCTTTTTCTTTATGTCCACCAAATCCAAAGACATCATATTTTTTGGTGTAAGTGGGGAAGGGCACGGACACGCTACACGATGCGCCGCAGTTGCCACAGAATTACAAAAGACGCATCGCATTATTTTTTTTGCTTCTCATAAATCATACACGTACCTGAAGTCTAAATTCGACGAGGTTTACGAAATCTACGGACTTGAATTATCTCATAGAAACGGCGCAGTTTCAATACTTGGCACCGCATGGGTGAACATCCCGTTGTTGGACCGTGCAAAAAAAACCATTCGCGATCTCGTTCAAAAGATAGACGAACTTAATCCAAAACTTATTATTTCGGATTTTGAACCATTCATTGCTCGGGCTGCACTCAAATGTAAGAGAAATTATATTACCTTTGACAATCAACAAATACTACACTACGCTGATCTTAATGTCCCTTGGAGCCAAAAATATTATTTCGGTTTAGCCAAAGGCGTCATTTCATATTTCTATCCTAAAAAACCAATGTATTCGATCACCACATTTCTTGCGCCTATGCAATTGAACGCACCAATTCGTGTCGATCAGTGCGGACCTGTTTCAGGAAAAATGCTCAAAGCGTCGAAGAAGAAATCAAACGATGTCGTCGTCTATTTACGAAGTAGTGCGCATGATCATGTACTCAAATTATTGCAGACGCTCACGCATTACAAATTCCATGTGTATGGCATACCTCCTGGCGAATCGAAAGGAAATATGATATACTATGGCATCTCCCATCCGACGTTTGAGAAGAATCTTGCAAAGTGCAAAGCAGTCATTGCCACTGCCGGACTGTCGCTCGCAAGCGAAATCGTCATTCTTGGAAAACCAATATTTTGCATTCCTGAGAAAAACGACTTTGAACAATATCTGAATGCAATAACTGTGGAGCGAGAGAATTTTGGCACATGGTCTTATTCTAACAAAATCACAATAGAAAAACTCAACGATTTTCTAGAACGTAAATGGCAGATAACGCCACAAAAGAATGCAGTTTCTGACGTAGTTAAGAAAATAAGAAAACTATTGTAATTATTTCTTCTTTTTGACGACTTTCTTCTTTTTTGGCTCAATAACAATCTTTTTGACCTTTTTGAGTGACGTAGCCGGTGGAAGATATCGATTCTTCAATTCTTCTTCTAAGTCGTTGATTTCAGTCTCGAGTTGCGTTTTTGTGCCAGAGTTGTCTTGCTGTGAAAGCATTGTTCCACACTCAGGACATCGGTAGTCGAAAGTGATAGCTGTTTCGAACTCAAGTCTGATACAGCCGCTAGGACACGTGAAAAATACGTTTGCCTTCTCTCGCTGCAATCGGTCTTTAAGTCCGTCTAATCGCTTCTTCTTGATTTCCCAGAAGAGATGTGTGATATTGTTAGGCTGATAAGTCCAATAGTAGATATACCATCCTTTTTGTTTGTCTTTCTTTCGGTTAAATGATACTAAGTTTGCATCGAGTAATCGATAAAGCATATTTCGGATAAGATTGATTTCCTGCTTGAGATCCTTTGCAATCACAAATTCAGATATATTCTTTTTCCCCTTCAAATAGGAGACAATAGCTAAGACGTCGCTTCCTGCGACTTCCGTGATTACTTTTTCTGCGAGTGATTTGTCTGCCATAGCGGGAACCTTGATTCGGGCTTTTCTTGTTTTTAAAATGTCCGTAATTGAATTGTACTAACAAAAGAGTGCCGGGACGAGGTGTATATCCCGGTCGACCCCTTTTTGTTATTACTGTTTAATGGTAAAGGTAGTTTATATATGTTTGCATTTTAGTCATTGAGCAGTAGTATCTAGTGGTGCGCGACGATTCACACGACAACCGCTCCACGATCCTTTATAAACAAACAAACCCATAATTTTGCTATGTCCCTCAAGGCAAAAGGTATCCGCGCGGAGCGCGAATTAGTCCATCTGTTGCAAGCCCGCGGCTGCGCCGCTATCAGAATCGCGGGTTCCGGGTGTACTCAAGAGCCATCCGCCGATATATTGGCAGGAAACTCGGTCAGACAATTTGCCATTGAGTGTAAGTCTGTCGCGGGAGACTCTCGCTACATAACGCAAGAAGCCGTTAACGACTTTCTCATGTTCGCTCGTCAGTTCGGAGCAGAGCCTTGGATTGCAGTACGATTTGCAAGAAAACCCTGGCGATTCTTGCTGTGTGAAGATCTACATCAAACTCCCAAAAGTTACGCTGTAACAATAGAGCTTGCAGAATCAAAAGGTCTGCTGCTTGACGAACTAATTCCGTCGATACCAACAAGTAAACCAAGCATCCAACCCCTTGCCCATCCATTGACGACAAAACCCGTCGTGGCGACGGCCCGAGACGAAACTATATAAACATTCAATTACCCCTTTTTTCTATGAAATTCAGATGGTCATTGCTTGTGGCAGTGCTGCTGACCGCATGCATAGCGTTGCTGCGCATAAACGCAAGCACAGCCGTTCCTTTTTTCAGCGATGACATCTCGTATGATTATCTTTCTCAGATTTCGACATTTGAACAGACGAAGAGTCTTACATATGATAACGAAAACGTATTTCACGGCGAGCGCATGATAATGCATCCGGTTGCAATACCGTTTTTGTGGCTCTTCTATGCAAAACAGAACACCATTTTTTGGTATAAGATTTCGCTAAACATAATTGCATCTCTTGTCACATTCGTAATCTTCCTTTTGTCATACGAATTATCAAAAAGCAGCAGTGTATCGATTGGCGCGGCGATTATCTCCGGTGTCAATCCGTTATGGCTGTTCGTATCCATTAATTCCATTTCGACTATGCCTCTATTCATCCTGCTCGTCACATGCGGTTTGTATTTCCTATTGCTTCACGCAAAACGAAAGAAGAAACGTTGGGTGTTGATTGGAACTATTTTCTGGTCTATCGCATGCCTGCTTACGCCGCTGTTTGGTATCGTTGCACTTGGTCTAATTATTTACCTGGCATATGCTGCGTTGGTAAATCAAAAAGTTCCTGAGATTCATCTTGAACTCACACTCTTTTTCGTCTTACTGTGTTCTGTCTTCAACTATATCTTGTATAGTAAAGCGTTTGTCGTCAACGGGCTTTTGGCGTTGCAAGCGTACGCCTCTTACTTGCCCTATACATCCTTCAAAGCAATCTTGCCATTCCTTCCGCAATTGGGAATTCTCATCATCGCATGTGCAATCTACACAATTAACAAAGCCTTTTCTTCCGACGTGAAATTCAGATTGTATGTATTGCTGTGCACCGGAATTGGAAGCGCTTCTTTGGCAATGATGTTACTATCGTCCATACCGACGGAGCAAGGCTTGGTCATCATTAGCCTGGTAGCAATTATTCTCACTGTCGTCTTCTTTCAAGAACTTCTCACGTATCTACAAAATACAAAACTCGCACATCATGCAAAGACAATTACCGGCATCGCACTACTCATCATCATACTCTCTGCAGCAATTCCTGCATATTTCTATACCATCTCTGTTTTGAGTCAATCCACAAACGCGCATGTCGTTTCAGCATACACGTGGTTGAAAGCAAACACGCCTAAGGACGCACTGCTCATTACGCCAGTTTACGAGGCTCATACATCGCAATATTTCGCACAGCGCCAGACGCTGATGGATTCGCACAACACAGCAAGAACAGACGCCAAAACACGTTACAAAGTGTTACAAAGCGTATACAAAACGCCTTACACAGCAGCTGTCAAAGAACAATTGCACAGTCTTGGCATCCGCGGCGACGTTTACTTCATTTTTACAAAAGAGTTCACGCAAACACTGACAGACAAGCGACTCCCGCTGTATGCAAGATCTGACGGCTTTATTACCGTTTATTCGTCGGCAGACGTCACCGTGGTGAAAACAATCATATGAAACCTCACTGGCAAAAGAAAATCATTTTGGTGGCAGCCCTCGTCTTGATGTGTCTCTCATTATTGATGCCAATCATCCAGCGCGCGTCGTCAAATAACGTGATGATTCCTTTAGAACAATCTTTCCACACATTGCAAATTGTGTCGGACGCGGACTCACAGTATTGGGAGTCAAACACTCCTTACATTTGGTTGCTTCGGGCGTGGACAATGTGGAGCACGCCAATCGTTTTGCAGATATTGCTAGGCGTCATCAGTTTCATTTTCATCTGGCTTCTACTCGGTTCGACTATGGATAATCTTGAACTGAGCATCTTCCTAGGTACATGTATCATTTCACCAGTATTCATCATTAGTCACATCTCCCTCACGCCATATGCGTTCATAACGTGCCTCCTACTTGCAGCGCTGTGGATTTCACAAACATCCTGGTGGCTCGTCGGATTAGGTTTATTCTTTATCGTTGGGCTTGAACATGTCGCTGTCGCCGCTGTCGCGCTTCTTGGACACCTTATTTTACACAAGTATGATCTCAACTACATACCAAAACAACTAGGGACGTTGGTAATCTGCATCGCGGGTACAATCAGACTTGTAGACGCATTTAGAAATGACATATCCCAAATCATTCCGCACTATTCCACAATCGTCGAATTCGGAGCGTTCATCGGATTCCCATTATTGTATTTCATCTTGTTCTGTATCGGCTTTTTCATTACATGGAATCGTGGAGAGAAATCAACTCACATTTTCGCGCTGATCGTAATTACGCTCTCTTGGTTTTATCCACAATTGTTATTGATTTCAAACATAATTTTGTGTTATTTCGCAACAAAAAGCATCGCAAAGACAGTGCATGAGAAATGGGAACTGCCAAGTCTCAAAGTGCTTGTAATTGTTTGCCTACTGATTGCTGGACTCGTCACGTATACATTGTATGCAGACAGACTTACACAGGCCCCGCCGACCACAAACCAAAAGAATTCTCTCTTGTTCCTAATGTCGCAATCAGAACAGGACTCGATCGTCTGGTCACATCCAAAGAACACCTATTTAATCGAAGCAATCGCCTCTCGACAAAGTTTTACGCCAGCAATACCGACAAAGCAAGACTGGCTCACATTCAACAGCATCGCCAATGAGACACGTCTCACCGCCGCTCTCTCAAATCTGGCAGAACACAACATCTCATACTTGTATCTGGACGAACAGATGACCACGGGCTTAGTGTGGTCAGTGCAGGATGAAGGATTCCTTTTGCTGCTCAACAACCCGCGTGCGTTCACCAAACTCTATGACGAACACGGCACTCAAATATATCGCGTGAACTACGAAAACGTAGAAGAAGAACTCAATAAAGTTACCACAAAATAAGTCCAAGAATCGAAAGTATCAAAGCGATGCCGCTCAATACGATTGCGATAATGGCATATCTCATTCCACCATATATGTCCGGGTGATGTCTAATTTTTCTGATAGCTGAGACTGCAATAAATATAGCAATAGGGCTAAGAAAATAGTTCAAATATGGAATGAGTGATCCGAAAGAAAGGAAGAATGCTAATTTAGCATCAGATTTGTTGAGTGTTGCCATTTTTACGAAGCATAAACCAGTGCATTGGCTGGGAAGTACAAGCTTTGTAGATGCCTTTTACTACGAATAATACGAGCACAAGTCCAACTGAGAACGATGTGACGAATAATTTTGAAACATATGCGAATCCTCTTCGTGCGCGCATAGCTGCAACAAACGAAGTGATAAGCAATCCAGATGAAAGCAAGATGTTTCTGAACGTTTCAGAGAAGAACAAAGCCCAGTTAATTGGCTCTGGTGGGTGCGTCAATAAACTGAGTACGCCCACGATGAACATCAAGAAAATCAGTGAAGTAAGTAAATATCCGCTTGCGAAAAGCACTACTGAAAACGTTGTCGAAATAGAAGTTCCGATAATTTTTGAACCGTTTTCAATAAGTGCGCGAATGACGCCATATGCCCATCGCATCTGTTGTTTGAAAAGGTCCTTCGCAGTCTGAGGAACTTCAGAACCGCATGTCAATGTTGGAATATAGACAACTCGCTTACCTGCAGTCATCAGTCGGAATGAGAAATCGATGTCTTCAGTAAGGCAACCGTGCTTCCAGCCACCAAGAGCAATCAAATCTGATTTTTTGATGAGTTCAGCAGATCCGCACAAAGTCACTGATGGAGAGAATCTTGAAAGGATTGGAATAATGATGTGGTGGAATGTTTCGACAATGGATGTTCCTAAAACCGTCGTGAAATTCTGAGTCGGATTCATCACTTTCCAGCGTGCTTGTACGCAAGCGATGCTCTGATCTTTCAAGACTGGCTGCACAAGACGTCGTAAGAAATCTTTTTCAGGAAGATAATCTGAGTCAAAGATAAGCAGATACTCGCCCTTGGATTTCGTAAGCATGTGATTAAGATTACCTGGTTTGAAACCCGTATTTGAACCGCGGCGAGTAACAACAACACCAGTCTTCTTAGCGAATGCATCGATCTTAGCAGAAATTGCCTTATCGTTACTGTCATCCCCTATGATAATTTCGTATCTGTCTTTTGGATAGTCGAACGCTAAACAGCGCTTGGCACAGTTGATGGCGGCAAGTTCGTTGTATGTAGGAATCTGTATAGTGACAAATGGCGTGTTTTTTGACGTCAGTTTGATTGAAGTTTCCTTTTCAGGTTTGATGAATAGGCTGATGATTGTAAGAACGATATAAATTACGGTCGCCAATGTAGCGATGACTAATAATACATAGAAAAGGACATTAAAAACGTCGTGAAATCGATTCAGTATATCTCGTCCGTGATCGACATAAAATTGAGCCATGGACACGCCAAAATCATCCATCCAAGCTCGTATACTCTGCGCTGACATCATGAAACCTTGTTTTATTTTATAAAAGTCTTTTTTCTATCAAATGGAGCTGTAATTATACCTATCACAATACATACATTCAAAATAATGGTGTATGGATAATAAAATATTATAGCTAATAGATTCGATGGTTTGAATGACGCTTTATAAACTTTTAGGGATGCACCGATGAGAACCGTACTCAATATTCCCGAACAGACCCCAAAGAAAGAGCTCCAAGTGATACCCCATTCCGGCAGTTTGTACAAATAATAGACAGGACCTGCGATTGAGAACCATCTAATAATATAGAAAATCTGGCTCGTTAACGTGTCTGGCCACCAAAAAGCAATCTGAAATGCCAATATCGGTAAACTGACGAATGCAAAGAACGTCCACCAATACTGATTTACGTATAAGAACACAGTTGGAACCGACCAAGTGCCAAGCAGTTTGCGGTGCTTTCCAAGCGATTGGAGCGCACCTATCCACCATCGTCGCCGTTGGTTGTATAGACCCACAAGAGTGTCAGGAACCACTGTTGTTGCCGTTGCAAAGGGCACATTCACCACAAGATAGCCTTGACTTTTGATCGCAAGAGCAATATCCATGTCTTCGGCTACAGTATCTGTAGAAAAATAATCAATCTTTGCAAGAACTGATTTGCGATACGCCGCAACACAGCCAAAGAACCAGATACCCTGGTCAAAAAGATCAGAGAAATAGTGTCGAATCAAATTATTGTAATGGTATTCCACCGTTTGAAAAACAGTCAGAGCATTTGTGTTATTATGAACCCTTGCCGAACCACTGGTCGCGCCGACTTTTGGATTCGAAAACGGACGCACAATTTCAATGAAGAAATCATGATCGACAATCGTGTCGGCATCTAGCGTAACGATGATCTCGTGCTTCGCTTTGGCAATACCCGCGTTGAGTGCCTTGGTTTTTCCAAGATGATTTGCTCGCATGTACATAATCTGGTTCGCCGATCCTGAAAAATTTTTGACAACGCACTCTGTGCCGTCTGTCGAACCATCGTCGACGACAATAATCTGCATCGGACTGTACTTCGTGCTCAGTAAGGCATTTAGACACACCCCGATATTCTTCTCTTCATTGTACGCTGGAATAATGACGCTAATTGGCGGTTCGTGTTTAGGAAGCGACGCTTTCTTGCGCAACAACGACAAAACGAAGAGTGTGAAATGAAACGTAATGAAGGCAAACAAAATGAAAAATATGACGTTGAGAATTTGGAATATGAGCGCCGTGTTCATATATGATAAAGATTTCCCGCTATTTAAGAAGGTTTATGCAATTACGCAAGCGAACCATCGAACAAAGACAGCAGACCTAGTTTGAGATTTTTGCGTTCAACGATTTTATCGTGGATAGACGGCTTGATGGACCATTTATTTCCGTTAGACGTGGTGATGAAAGTAATTTTACACAGCGGCTTTGCGATGAATGCGTCCCATGCATTTACCAGCCGTTCTACATTATCCTTAGTATTATCGCAGAAAATAAAACCGTTGATAGGTTCAGCCAAATCTTTGCAAAACACGCAATCAATCTCCTTTCCGCCAACGATGACTTTTGCAGATTGTGCTGATTTTTCGACGATTTTTGCGCCAGAACACGAAAGCAACGACAATGCAAGATCCGATATGGTAGCCATAACCTGCGAATCTAGAAAAACCTGTTTTAAAAAGCTTTTTATACGAAGCGAAAGACCCTGTATGAATGGCCTTCGTTATGAGTTCTGTGGATTTGTACTTTTTGACAAAAGAACTCTCTTCCGTGCTTAAGGATGCAAAAGTCGATCAGATATATCACCCTGATCAACTCACACTCAAAATAAGATTTTATTGTCCCGGTGCTGGAAAACGTGAGATTTTCTTTGCAACACCGCAGGCTATTTACGATGGCGCCGACGTTTCTATG
>DATGWN010000094.1:0-7560 GCA_035299465.1 Acidobacteriota bacterium
GGGTCATCAGGACAAGATGGTTATCATGTTTCAGGCGGTGGCGGAAATATTTTCCCTACTAATAATTCATACAGACCAACCGGCGCAGGCGCTGACTACGGTTATCCAGGTACATTCTTGATGGGTGGACTTGGTGGGACAACAGCATTCGGCGACGGTGGCGATGGTGGTTGTGGTTGGTATGGTGGCGGCGGTGGACAAGCTATCACCAATACAGCGGCGGTCAACGCAGTTCCGGCCGAACGAAAAGTTGGTGGTTCTGGTGGTGGCGGCTCATCATACGCATGGGGCGGAAATAATATCACGATTGAAGCGGCTTCTGGTTATGCGGCTGCAAATTCCGCAGATTCAGATTACGTAGCGGGCAAAGCAGTAGGTGGTACAACGGGTGCTGGCGGTGCAGGTTACGCAGTCATTAAGACTGGTTGCACATGTCCTGGCGGATTATGTCCACCACCAGCTTGCACTTACGAAGGCGACGCAGCATTCTGTAATACTCGACGAAAAAACTGTGGAAACGTTGTTGGTACAGATACTTGCGGTACACAACGCACGGTCGATTGCGGCGCTGCAACAACTACTACTTGTAACGCACCTGATGTGTGTACTGATAACGTCTGTCGAAGCACAGATGATCTAGGATACAACGAATGTCGTATTGAACCTGGTGCAAGTTGTGACTTTGGTGATGTTGGTCTCTTCTCATTATATACGGGTGACGTATCCCACATTACGCAATACAATTCTTCTCTCTACTATCACATGTGTTGTAACATTAACGCAACGATGACTCCTTATTACAACAACGAGCAGTGTCCTGAAGAGGCATTGTTTGCATACTACACTTTCAATAATTCGCACGTGTCACAGTACGAAATTCCTGCGACTCGATTCAGATTGTGCTTACACGGTATTTATGGTATCGCTCAATGTACGTATGAGTCGAACAATGGAACATGTGATTCAAATGAAGCAGGCGTTGCGTCTATCAAAGATGATATGCCGTACAAATCTCACGTTGCGGAATACGGCGTTCTCGGCCGAAACGTCTGCTGCTCCTTTGATGGTTCAATCGATATCGAGGGTACGTGGATTGCGGGTATAGAATACTTCTGTGGAACATCCGACGGTATCTGCCCAGAAAACTTGGAAACATCAATTGGTGATACTGCTCTTTGTGACAATATCTATGACTATGACTGTGCAGCGCAGGCAGCATGTTATACACCTGAGGGTGAGAAAATATTGACGGGCCAAAATGTCACACTTTATTCTCAAAGCACTGTAGCATGCAGTTCAAGCTGTGATACAGTTGCTACTGTCTGCACTTGTACTGCTGGTGAATTTGATTGTAACACTACAACGTATAGTATAGGCTCTTGTACGGTTAATTCATCTGTAGTTGCAGGTGGACAATGTTCATCGGCGGCAAATGCATGCGGCGTAACGAATACTAGCGGCGTGTATGATGCATGTGGCGTCTGTAGTTCAACAACGCCTGCATTGCCAGCAGGTTATGGACAATCATGTTCATCGCCGCCAAATTCGTGTGGAATTGTCAGTACATCTGGCACAATACAATGCGACGGCAGATGTTCTTCTGTTACGCCTGCTGATAATGCGACACTTGGCGCAGCATGCCAATCATCTGCAAACGCCTGCGGTCAGACGACAGCTGGTACGATGCAATGCGCAAACTATGGCGTAGATAATTCAGTTTCATGTTCAGTATCTGCGGCGCCAGGATTTACTGCGCCTCACGATCTATATGGTACATCTTGTGCAGGGCTCATCGGACCAAACTCATGTGGTACGAGCTGGACGGCAGTTCAAGCGGCATATGGCTGTAATAATGTCTGTAATCAAACTGCGCCTCCTCCTGTGAGTTCTAATTATGGTCAAGCTTGTCAAACATGCAATTCATGTGGTCAATGCAATACGGGTACGTACCAGTGTAACGGCGCATGTTCTGCTTCAGCACCGGCGTATACAGGCGCTCATTCAAACTATGGCACTGCTTGTTCGGCATCCAACGCTTGCGGGCAGTCAAATGCAGGTACATACTCATGTAATAATGTGTGTTCTGTGACTTCGCCAACATATTCTGGCGCACACAGTCTGTACGGTCAAGCGTGCACATCTGCTGCCAATGCATGTGGCGAGGTGGCTGCTGGTGTCTATGGATGTAATAATGTCTGTAGTGCCTCTACACCTTCATTACCTTGGTATTATGATACTGCTTGTGTTTCCAATCAAAACAATTGTGGCGCTACAAGTAATGGTAAGAGATATTGCGATTACAACAGTTGTGAAGTTTCAGGTAGCCCTGGAACTCCGCTTTCTGCACCGGCAAATTGTGCTTACTCTGCACCATCATATTACTGTGGTCCTGTATTCCCAGACTTTGATTATCAATATTATACTGCGGGCTGCCAAGGTACAAGTTGTGCAGTCCCTGCGTTCCTTGGCGCATGTCCTAGAGATACATCTGAGTGTGTGGGTCAGGTTCGTTATCAGACTGCGGGTTGCGCAAATGGCGTTTGTGTCAAGAATTTCGTTGAAGATTGTGCAACAAATGCGGCATGGTGTGCAGCTTTCGGCGGTGGCGCAGCTGATGGTAACGGTGACCTAGTAGGTAGCTGGACTTGTAATGCTGCGGCAAACGAATGTTCGTGGTCTTTGATTGACGGCTGTAACGCATGGAACTGTGTTGGAAACGACTTGTATAAACAAGGTGGCTGTTCAGGAGATGGTAACGTCAAGACGCCAGACACGTGTAGTAATTACTTCCAGCAAACATGTCCGAACGGTTGTTCAAACGGCGCTTGTATTCCTTAATTTTATTTCTGAATCTTTTTTGCAGGTTTATTATTTTGCGCCTTAGACCTTTTCAAAGGTCAGAATGTATACGGCAAGTCATCGTTGGCCATAGCGCGGTATTTCAAAGAATCAATTAGATTGAGATAGATTTCGGGCATCTTCGACGCGCAACTGGTATGTTTGGTAGTCGATTTTGCCGAGTTGATAATCGTCATAAGCGTCTTGCAGTTCGGCTCGTGCCGCTAATTCTGCATAGGTATACTTGGATTCGTCGAATCTGTATTCGTCATTGAAGAAATATTTGTTTGCAATGAGAGAACCTTGTAAAAGGATGATTACGCCAAACAGAATGCTCAATGTAATGATGTAACGTCTGTGCATTTTCCCTCTTTAACCCTCAAAACTGCGTTGTATGATTAAAAATGTTTCTCTTTGCCCTATATGCGCTACTGCGCTCATTTTTGGATATATTTATATTTGGCTTCATAGAAATTGCCTCTATGGTCGCAAGAATTACTCTGCAACAATACTCAGTCGTTGACAACAACAAAGAAGCACCTAAAGAATACGCAGGTGACGCGCTGGCCGTCGGCCGCGATAAGAACAAGTCAAACATAGTCGTCAATTGTCCGGTAGTTTCCCGACAACACGCGCAAATTCTTCGATATGCAAATGGATGGGCGATCTACGATTGTGATTCTCAGAACGGTACGCACGTTATCCGCGGTACGAGTACATATGAAGTTCCGCGCGTCACTGAGACTGGTAAATTGGACCGTATGCACATCTTCACACTTCAAAGCGGGGATATCATTGTCCTAGCTCAGAAAGTCGGTCTAAAGGTTTGTGGCTGGGAATTGAACTAAATTTTCTTGATAGCAAACGCAATTGCATAACCCACAAGCACTAGACAAAACCTCGCGCCGGCCTTTTAAGCAGCGTTCTTCGTAATACGGTTTGGTAGGTCGGGCAGGCTCATCGCCTGGTGAAATAAAACCTGAAACAGAATCGACATACCGGTGAAACAATGAATAAACCTGAAAAAAAATTTAGTGCTGGTGGTATTAGTGCAACGGTTTGGTCTAATGAACGAGATGTAAATGGCGCAGCTGTTGCTGTACGAACAGTCTCTTTGACACGATCCTACAAAGATAAGGACGGCTCCTGGAAGCAAGGCAGCTCGCTTCGTATCAATGATCTTCCTAAAGCGCAGCTTGTTCTAGACAAGGCGTATGAATATCTGACATTGAAAGATTCTGAAGGCGTGACGGTGGAATGAACATGATGAGCGAAGTTGCCCAAGAAGAATCTTTTGAGATTCCAAGCGCTGACGAAGTGATTATTAAGAAATCCAAGAAAAAAGCCGTGGACGCAAAGAGCGATTTGAAAGTAGAAACGCCGGCGCCTACGGAAATGCAATTGTTTGACATCCCCGGAGTTGGAGCAAGTACCGCAGAAAAGTTGTCTGAATCGGGATTTGACACACCAATATCCATCGCAGTGGCATCACCAGGCGAACTCGTTGAAGCCGCAGGCATTTCTGAAGCTGTCGCTCGGCGCATGATTAATTTCTGTCGCCAGAACATGAACATGGGCTTTGAGACTGGGGATGCGGTATTGGAGAAACGCAAGCTGGTCCAAAAGATTTCCACAGGCGTCAAATCGTTCGACGAACTACTTGGCGGTGGTTTTGAGACGGGATGCATCATCGAATGCTTCGGTGAATTTGGCTCGTCCAAGACACAGATTGGTCATGTTCTATGCATCCAGATGCTTAAAGCGCATCCAGATTCTTATGCAATCTACGTCGATACAGAAAAGACGTTCAGACCAGAGCGCATTATAGAACTTGCAAAGGGCGCTGGTGTTGATCCCGATTATGCGTTGTCGCACATTAAGGTGGCGAAAGCGTATAATTCTGACCACCAAATGCTACTTGTAGAAAAAGTCGAGGAATTGATTGGAAAACAGAAGCTAAAAGTCAAGCTTTTGGTCGTCGATTCATTGACTGCACACTTCCGCGCTGAATTCGTCGGACGAGGTACGTTGGCAACACGTCAACAGAAATTGAACAAGCATATGCACTCGATGAGCAAAATTGCGGACTTGTATAATGTCTGTGTGTATGTGACTAATCAAGTCATGGCTAAGCCCGATCAATTCTTTGGTGATCCAACAGTTGCTATTGGTGGACACATCGTAGCGCACGCAAGCACATTTCGCATGTATTTGCGTAAAGGAAAGAAAGGATGTCGTGTCGCTAAGCTGATTGACAGTCCAAACTTGCCTGATGGCGAGTGCGCATATATGGTCACGACTGACGGACTTATAGAAGCAAATCTTTAATTGTTTATTTTTTCTTTTTGTATCTTCATTGACTGGTGGTCATCATTTTTTTCAGCGTCGAGAAACAAAAATCCTCGTCGTTAATTTCGATATCATTGATTATCGCTTTTTTGATTAGTGTTTTGTACAACGAATAAATATTTAAACTACATTTTGCAGAATTACTGTATGGCAAATTCTTCTGACGAGACATACATGCGTGAATACGCAGCGGTTCTTGCGACTGCACAGCAAAAAAAGAAAAAGCAATGAGAATTTTTTTAGCGATAGACGTACCTTTACGTTCTATTCCGCGTCTTTCTGATTCAGGTTTGTCTTACGTTTCTCATTACCACATTACACTTGCATTTTTTGGCGACATTTCTCCGGCTGATCTTTTACTGATTCGTGAAAAATTATCTATATTTCGAGCAGATTCGTTTACTCTAAAAACAAAAGACCAGTTTGATTGTTTTATACGATGGGATAAATTACAGACGGTGTTTGTTCCGTTTGAATATAGCAAACAATTGAATCAATTATACTTGAAACTTGCATATTTATTTCGTGGATCGTTCGAGTTTGGGAAAGAATTTGCGCCACATGCGACGATTGCTCGAGTGAAGCGAGAATTGGATGAGGGAAGTGTTTTAGCATTACAGCAAACGCGATTTGAGCCGACGTCATTTTCTGTTTCTAAATTAGTATTGTATGAAAGCGTGCTAAAACCAACTGGTGCAGAATACAGAGTTGTTGGAACGTATGCGCTTTCTTGAATTTAGAATTTTTTTATAGTTGGGACTGTTCGATTTGATTCTTGTGCGAGTGCGTTGGCAAGCATCGGCGCGAGTAATTTTGGGAGATGTGTGGAATATTCATTTGCGACTTCGTGGATTCGAATCGCTTCGTTAATGACGATTGGATCAAATGCATGTGACAATTCACAGTGCGGGGCAAATAATTTGCCGTCGATGCATGACAAGACGGCGTGGTTGGGCGAAAAATATTCTTTGAATGTTTCCTGTGGCAATGTATTTCTATAGATCTTAGGATTGGGTCGATTGAAAATATTTTTCCAATTGAATAACGTGCTGAACAGATACGAATATTCGTTTCTTTTTTCATGATCCGGTGCGACGCAGCCGATGAGCCATCTGACTCCATGTGTTTCTACGGCAATGACGTCAAAGAATTTTCGCGCGTGTGTTATGCCAATATCTGAATAATCGACCGTGCCGTGAAGGCCGCTTAATTGATGAGAGATGCTGTTTGAAATTCTGACTAATGATTGGTATGGAGATAACGTTTCTGACATAAAAAAATAAAAAAAGATATGCCTCTATTCGAGGTACATACCTGCTTTTTCTGGGTCGAATGTCCAGTTCTTGTCAAGCTTCTCGATGCGCTTGTAGTATTTTACAAGGCGGCCGATTCTTGATTGAGCGAGTCGAAGACCGCGTCGTGCTGTCTTGTCTTGCTTGTTTTCATCAAGGTGCTTTTGGATTTGGATTGCTTTTGCAATGCAGTCAATCAAGTCTTGCGGGATAGTTTTTGCAAGTTTCTTTTCGTCGAGGATTTCGCTGATTGATTTCTTTGTTGCGACTTTGACGGATGGTACACCGTATGAGTCTCGGAGTTTCATACCGATTTGGCTTGCAGTCAATTTCTCTTTTGCAAGTTTAGCAACTAGTGCTTCGATTTCATTTGATTTGTAGCTCATCCATGACTTTGGTTGTGGATTGCTTGGGCGAGTGCTTCCGCTTTGCCCTTTTGCTTTTGAATACGTTCGTGCCATTGTATTGTATCAAGTGTGATAGAAGTTAGTTCTTCTCTCCAGTCTACACAAGCTTTCACCGATGTATCTCTTGATGTGGGTGGGAACAATATTTGGTTTATAAAGCTGTTCCTTCCTTTATAAATGAATTATGGTGCAAGATTGGTGTTCGCCTAAGACATATAAACGCGGACTACTTTGCGTATTACATGCCTGATTTTTTTGTGAAGGAAAAGCCGGCGGCAACTGGGCCTGTCAACGTTGAAATTTTTTCCATTAATCGATTGCGACGACAACAGGGTTTTAAGCTCGGTGTGCATGAAGTGGGCAAATTCTCCCAAAGATATTTTCTGTCAATTCCTTTTGAATTAGTCGACCAGTTCATGCAGACGTACAATTGTGGGAATTATCAGAATTTTGTCGGGCGAAAAGCACAAGCCTATCTTGATCAACAACAAGTGGTTGGCATTTCGATGGATGCTTTCTTTGCTAATTATAATAAGAAAACACATCTTGAAGTTAAGCTTGAAGCATTCGATGTCGAGAAGGAATTCGTCGAGCTTGATGCACAATTGCTTGATGTCAAAGGAAGTGTGCGCGAGTCGGACAATTACAAACTCCTTCAGCTTGTTTGGAGTCTG
>DATGWN010000095.1:0-12631 GCA_035299465.1 Acidobacteriota bacterium
TGTGAGTCTGATAAACCAGATGGCTTCGCTTTTGCTTATCTTATTGCTCGCAATTGGACGGTCTTTTGTGCGGGGATTTGCTGCGTCAAGTTTTGCGTCAAACAAATCATTTATGGCGTATGCGCACGCACCGGTTAGCCAGAGTGCGAGAAAGCCGAAGAATGTCTGCTGCCAATAGACTAGATGGGAGACCCATTGCGAAAGAATAAGCGCCACGAAAATCGTTGTATGCTTTATGATTTGCGTTGGTCGGCTGAGTGCGATGAAACTCTGCAGTTTTTCTATAAGAGCCATACCGCACCACAGAGAATTCCAAGGATGACGCCGGCTGCGCAGTCAAGTGAATAGTGTTTTTTAGTAAGGACACGTCCAAGCCATGTGCATGCGATCAAAATGACGGACATCGCGATGGTCGGAGGATAGGCAATTGCCAGTATTGTGCATACTGTGCTAATTCTGGTCATGTGCATGGATGGAAAGCTTGCGGCATCGATTCTTTGCAAGAAATTATTTGCAATTTGCGGGATTGGGCGCTGTTTTGGATATACGAATCGAATGATAATGACAATCGCTAGGGCCATTGTGATAGAAACGAATAATTTGGCGCCTAGGTCGTTGTTGACGATAAATATGAGTACGATAACAGCGATGATCGGCAGTAAGTCGCCGGGTATGGACAGAAATCGCCCTAACGTGTGCTGCAGATGTAAGCTTTGTGATTGTACGGTTGCCAAATGGTTCCAACTCTTTTTATGGTTACTTTGAATTGATTGTCTTTTAATAGTTGCGCCATGCTGCGCTCTGTTCTATAGAATAAAGGGAATTGTCTTGCTACGACAATGTCATGCGCGTAGTTCCACAGATATTTGAACGGGTTTCTGGTGTCTAGGTCTTTTATGAGAAGTATCCCGCCTTTGTTGAGCATACTCTTGCAGAGTTTGATGAGGGTTTCTTGCTTTTGATAGTCTATGTGATGTAGGAGATCTATGAGAAGGATTATATCGTATTTCTCCCTTTTTACTTGTGTTGCGTCGCATGCTTTGAACTGAATATTTTTCGTGGTTGTTTTAGCGACCTCAATTCTCTTTTTGTCGTAGTCAATTGCTGTAATGTTCAGTTGGGGTTTGATATCTTTGAGATAATTGGGAAATAGTCCATATCCTGTGCCGATGTCAAGGAGTCTTCCTTTATTTGGTATCAAAGTGGCTATTTCGTCAAACGGACATATGAGAAATCGTAATTTGATGAAAGTTGATAGGTTTTTCGGATATTTTGCTAATAGTTTTTTGATCATTTTTCGTACAGCTCTATTCTACAGTATGATGTGCTTTTATTTATCTTTAGGTCGTATTGGCTTTGGATTTCTTGGAGGAATTCTCTGGTTTTAGTCTCACACAAAGAGTCGTCTGTTGGGCACATCATGTCGCCGGTGCAAGTGTCGATGAGGACTAAATCCTCGAGTTTGTCGGGTAATGTTTGGATCAATGTAGAATTGTACAGTGGGTAGTAAAGGATAGTAATTGTCCCGTTGCTTGGTATTGTGATGAACGGCGTTGTACTTGCGATAGGTCTGTCTTTTGTGTAATTGGCAATTTCGTTGTATGCTGATTGGAAGAGATCCAGATTTTTCGCGTTGTTATACTGTGAGAAGGCTGCGTTGCCGACTAGCAGGAGTTGTATGATTATGAGGATGGTAACTACTTTTGTGGCTGCTTTGTGGAGTTTTCTCTTGTTCCACGCTGTGACAACTTCTAAGATTATAGGAAGCAGAATGAACAGTCCGTATCTTGGATCGGTGCAGGGGTGCTTCATGACTAGTATGAATGGAATCAAAGCAAGGATTGCGTAGAGCATTCTTTCTCTGTTCATGAAAAGCATAATCACGAATATCGGAAGAAAGACGGAGTCGAACAGATTTTGTGCGAGATACTGCAGGAAAGGTGTATGGAATAATTGTGTACAGCCAACTGCGTGGCTTGCGATGTATTGGGCGTCTTGGAGTATTTTAAGAGGATTGGTAGGAGACTGTGTAATCAGATAGAGTGCCAGCGGGAGTATGGCTGCTATTGTTGCTTTTATTCTGTTTTTTACTGTTGGCAGCATCAATAGCAATTGAATGAGTATGATTCCAAAGAAGAATTTTGCAAGCATTGCGCAGCCTAATGCCAGACCTGCAGCGTATGGTTGTTTCTTTTGGGTAAGCCAGAGTGCCAAGAGCGTTAAGACAAATCCGAGGCTCTCCGCCATTATGGTGGCATGTGCGAGGATAACTTGTGTTGAGAATGCTATGGCTGCGAATGCTGCAAATTTGAGTGGTTCGTTTTTAGTCAGATTAGTCAGAATCTGGAACCAAATAAGTAAACTTATTGTGTAGATGCCTAGCTGGATAATCATTATACTGATTTGCAAAGGGATAATGTCGCTGATTTGCAAATAAGGTGCTAACCAGAGTGGGTATAGTGGCGGGCGTATATGCTCGTTTAAGCCGCCTTGGCCTAGGTGTTGTTTTGCTATGCCTATGTATACGCTTGAGTCAAAGAAGATCTGTGGATAGAATTGATGTGCAAAAATGAGCAGAATTATACCTGTGATAACTATTCCGATGTATTTTTTATACATGTCAGATATGGACTTTGTTTTGTATAAATACTTATGTGAAAAGAAAAAGGAAAAAAGAAAAAATTTAGGCTAAATTTACTGGCTTGAAACCGTAAATTCTTTAGCACTCGTGACTGTCAAACTTGCGCTTGAGCCCTTGAGAGCTGAGTTTCGCAATGCTACTGCGCGGCTTGCAGCTTGAGTTTCCTCAGCTGTGTAACCTGCAACTAACATAGCTACTTTACCGTTATCTAACTCGAAGAGTTGGATAATTGCCTTACCTTGTGTAAAGCCTTCAGTACAGTCTGCTGGGTTCTCGAGCAATTCTGCTGCTACGCTGTTTGCACATGGACCACCGATAACGATTAAGTTAGTCTTAGTAGTTGCAAGTGAAACTTCGTCTGCAGTGACAGCTGCGCCGATTATTGGGTTGACTTTCTGTGTTGTCACAGATGAGCCTGACTTAACAACCGTTGCATCTGTTGGAGCGATGAAGACTTCGTAGTGTACTTCTGCATTGTCGTCCATTGGAACGTATGCATGTACATAGTCGTTTTCATCTGCTTCAGCAAGTACATAAGTACCGAATTGAGTGAGGTAGTGGCCGAAGTTTCCGTCGTCATCTTCATCACCGTCATCTGTACCTGAAACAACAACAACATCGAAGTCGTCATCATCAGTGTCGACTTGGAGGTCGAGTGTGATTACGCTTGCAGTTGCGTCGTCTACAGCTGTTGAGTTTTCACCAAGCAAGATAGTCAAGTTAGTGTCTCCTGCAAGAGCTGTTCTCAAGTTGAGGTAGTTCTTACCACCTTCAAGGTAGAGGATGTCTCGAGTTGCTACGTTCAAGCTGAAGTCGTCCGTGTCTGGGTCCTGAACAACAACGCCGTCGACAAGTTCATCGTCGTCTGCGTAGGATTCAGTCTTACCAGTTGCGAGGTTCTTCAATCTTACAACGTCGTCGCCGTCTTCAGTTGTGAAACTGACTACTTCGAAGAGGTGAGTTGTTGTTTCGGAGCCTTCGAACTCGTTTACTGCGAAGATGTTACCATCTACGATAGTGTCTGAGTTTGCTGCTACGATACCAACGAATCCTTCACTTGCTGTGTCTTTGAGTTCTACATTACCAGCATCTACTGAGAATGGCTCGAAAGTGATTTCCTGACCGTCGTTGTTTGTGAACTTAACTGTCAAGTCGTCGTCGCCGCCATTGATTTCAACTAGACTCTTTGAGGAGTCGTCGTTTGCGTAGTTGCCGCCAGTGAACATAACTGCGAATGTTCCAAAGAGAGGATCCATTACTGAATCGCCTGCTTCAAGCCATTCCATTTCGTCAAAGCCACTGATGTCGTTAGCGTAGTCTGATGGGTTGAATGTAATAGTGAATCCAGTTACTGCACCGTTTGCACCATTAGTCGTTACTTCAACACCGTTGACTGTTTCGCCGTCGATTTCAACTTCAGCTGTGTCGCCTGCTGCTGGGAATACTACTTCCTGTGAGCCGACGAACAAAGTTGCTGCTGCTGAAAGCGTTGGGATGTTCGTTACGAAGATGTCCTTAGCGAAGAGGTCAAGACCGTTGATAGTCTCACTGTCTCCTTCTTGGAGTGTCTTTGAAACGCCGTTTACTGAAACGATAACGTTGTCATTGTCTGAGTTACCACCGATTACTTCTACAGTGTAGGACTTGCCGTCTACTGTGAAAGTCTTTGGTTCATTCAATGTCAAGTATTCAGTCTTGTCTGAGCCAAACATTTTAACAACGTCTGTGTTGTCATTGTCTGGTGCAAACGTGAAAGCCTTGCCCAACATTGTGATTCCTTCGGAATCTTGGAAATCTTCAGTGTCGAATGAGTCGCTGCCCTTCAATGCGATTTCATAAGTCAAAATGTCGTCTGCAGTGAGGTCAAGATACAAGACTGGTTCATCCATGTCTGTGTTATCTGCGTCGAATTCAACCGTGTTAGCACCAACTGTCAAAGTTTGTGTGTACTCGTATTCTTCGTTGTCGTCTTCGTCGTCGATTTGTCCGTCAGCCAAAAGGTCTTCAAGGTCGCCGTCGTCGATTGTTCCTGATTCAACAGTAGCTAGGTCGTCGCCGAGAAGCAAAGATTGACTTCCGCCAACTTTGACACCATCCGAGATGGATGATTCAGCGCTTGAACCTGGTACGTTAACAGATTCTTCCGAAACTGCTAGGGACTGGTACTGTGTTGCGATGTCGATTGCACCGATCATGTCAACTACTGCACCGCCACCGATGACTAACTGGAAGTCAGCCATACCGTCTTTGACGAATGGAGCTGGTAGACTTGAAAGGTCTGCCATTGCACCAGTCAATGTTGCTGCAACCATAGCTGTAGCTACACCAATTGATGTAATTTTTTTCATTGTTTTATTCATGTTAAAACACACCTCCGTGTTTTATATCTCTAATTTTTTATAACAAAGGCAAATTTGTTATTTGATGTGTGTGCGCATGTCTACATGTCTTTCAACATGCGTTCATACGTTTCGCATTAGGTTAATTCCGTTCGTTTTGTTTATAAATGTTGCGGATTCCACGTCATAAGCTTATATAGTCTAGAAGTGCCCTTAGGCATCAGATTCGGAATAATTGTTCGCTGCCGGCGTCCGTCTAGGGGTCAGATTATTGGAAAATCAATAGCTTCGCCCAAAATATACCAGATTTTTCGTCTTTTTGCCTGTGACAATGCATGTACCTTCTGCAGTATTATGCATGTCGATGCATCTGGTCGAAAAGTCATGAGTCTCTGCAAGAATTTTCTCTGTGTCTTTTTCTGCGCAAAAGAATGCTTTGGCGATCTTTCCGTCTGCCGTAGCTGCGTCGACTTCTGTCAACGTGTTTGCGGTCACTATGCGACTTTCCATGAACGCTTTCGCTTTTTCATAGAGTCGAGTGTGCATTGCGGCGAATCCTGCCTTGACTGTATCATATATATTATTAGATGAAACTTGCGTTTTATCTGCGAGGTCACGGTATTTGAGGGTGACGATGCCTTGTTCCATTTCTTTTCCGCCGATTAGGATTAAGAGTGGAGCTCCCTGTAATTCGTATTCGTTGAGTTTGAAGCCCATGGAATAGTCTGTTCGATCATCGACTTTTGCGCCGAATGAGGATAATTCTGATGAAACTTTAGCAATGTATGCGTCAAAGCCGGCTGGCATCTCTTTTCGTCTGATCGGGATGATGACTACTTTTGTCTTCACAGCGTTTGGCGGTAAGATGAGGCCTTTGTCGTCGGAATGCGTCATGATAGTTGCGCCGAGTAGTCGAGTAGAGATTCCCCATGAATTGTAATGTGGATAATGTTCTTGTTCGTCAGAGCCTTTGAACTTGACGTTGAACGCTTTCATGAAGCCTTGTCCTAGATAGTGCGAAGTTCCTGCTTGCAGGCCTTTACCGTCAGGCATAATAGCTTCGATGGCATACGTCGTTTCTGCGCCAGCGAATTTTTCTGCGTCAGTCTTCGGTCCAGTCAATAGTGGAAGCGCAAGGACGTCTTTGCAGACATCAACATAGAATTGAAGGACTTTGAGTACGTCTTGGACACATTGTTCCTTTGTTTCATAGATGCAGTGGCCTTCTTGCCATTGGAATTCTCGGCTTCTCAAGAAGAGTTTAGTCTGCTTTGTTTCCCAACGGATAATGTTACACCATTGGTTTACTTTGATAGGGAGTTGCTTGTAATTTCGTAACCACTTTCTGAATTGATCTGCGATTATGGTTTCTGACGTCGGGCGAATAATTGCTTTGTCTTCGCCTGGCTCCATATTTCCTGCCTGTACCCATGCTAGTTCAGGTGCAAAACCTTCAGCGTGTTCCGCTTCGAGTTTGAAAAATCGTTCTGGGATGAGCATTGGGAAAGATGCATTGTCTACGCCGATGGCAGCAATTTTTTCATTTAGGGATTTTTGGATTTGTTCCCAGATGTAGAAGCCTTTTGGACGGATGACCATAGTCCCTTTGATTTCGCCAAAGTCGACTAACTCTGATTTGATGCAGACTTGTTCATACCATGATGCAGTATCTGCTGCTTTTGTGACTGTGATTCCTATACTTTTCTCTTCGGATGCCATTGTGATTTGTGAGCTGAGTTGGTTTTTATAAATTATTTTGATTTTTTTACGCATGCGTTAAATGACGCTAATGCCACTTGGATTTGAGACCTGTCAGGTTCTCGTGTCGTCAAGGATTGGACGAAGTAGCCTGGCCATAAGAGCCATCGCATTGGGCCTGTTTCACTCACTTTTGCGGTGAGAGTGATTATCTCAAATGCGATGCCTGCAATGAGCGGGAGGAAAAGCAGTCTAATGCCGAGTTTTGCAAGTAGCGGCAGTGAAAGTGGAATCAGCGTGTAAAGCAGTATGGATATTCCGATTACGAACACTAGGAAGCTTGTGCCGCAGCGAGGATGATATCGGGACGATTTTGCAACATTTTCTATCGTCAACTTTTTGTCTGCTTCAAAACATCGGATGACTTTGTGCTCTGCACCATGGTATTGGAAGAGACGCTTGATGTCGTTCATTTGTCCGATGGCAATAAGATATATCAAAAAGAGAGTGAGTTTGATGAGGCCTTCTACAAGTGTAAATCCGATTGCCGACGGATTTTGGACGTTTCGCCACAAAAATGTCGTTGACAACAGTGGAAGGAATTTGAAAAGACCGATTGCGATTACGATACCTAAGATGCCTGCGACAATTGCAAGGATCATACCAAAGGATGACGAGTCATCTTTTTCGTCAAGGGCAATTTCTGCGGAGCGATTGAGCATTTTTGTGCCAAGAATCATCATTTCAACAAAGACGACGATACCGCGAATGAGTGGGATTTTTTGCACACCTGCGCGTTTTGCCCAAGATGTGTATGGTGTGGACCAGGTGTAGATGGATTTGTTTGGTTTTCGCACTGCAAGTGAGATTGCGCTTGCGGATTTGAAGAAGACGCCTTCCATAACAGCTTGTCCGCCAAAGATAGGTTTTACCATAGAATTTTGTATCCTTCTCTATTATATAAGCCTGATGGAGAATTCCTGTGTAAAACACCGAAAGATATATATGTGAGTTATTTGCGTGCCGTATTAGGTGCAAAACTCGCATCGGGGGAAACCAAATGGATGAAGAATACCAGCCGTCGGATGACGTATTACCAGAAGAAACGTCAGAGGAAGTAAGCGATGATGAAGAGCTTGATGGCGGAGAAGGATTTGAAGAAGGTTTCTACGGCGAGAAAAAGGACGAAGAACAAGTCTCTAAGCTTGACGAAGATGAGCAAGTAAAAGATTAATGTTTATTTTTTCCTCTTTTTTCTACTATTTCTAAACGTTGCAGAACTTCCTTGTCGGCAGAGACTTTTTTGTATTCTGAGCATACTTTTTTGAATGCGCTGTTAGCGATTTCGATATGGTATGAGGTCAATGCGCTATGCAATAGATGCAAGTCGACAGCCTTGTCTTCGGTGCGCGTGGAGAAATAACTCAATCCAAAATCGACGAAAATGAAGTTATTGTCATGTACTATCATGTTAGAAGTCGTTGGATCTGCGTGGATGATTCCTGCGTTATGGATTTTTGCAAGCGTGCTGCCAATTTTTTGAGAAATTTTCGCGAGATTTTTTTTATTGAGTGCATCTCTCACTTTTTTACCTTCGACGAATTCCATGTCGATAGACGCAGTCGACTCGTCTACGTTGATGAATTTTGGTACTGCGATTTGTGCTGCTGAAAGTGTCTGAAGAATTTTTGCTTCGCTTCTTGTCCGAGATTTGCGAAGCTTTGCGTCAATGATCGCATGCCGATATTTCTTTTCCGTTCTGATTTTACGGACTGTCTTACCATCGACTCGAAGAATGGTTGCTTCTGCGCCACTGCTAATGACATCATTCATAGTTCGACACTGATGATATCTCGGTCGATGACTGCAAGACTTTCGTTAATCTTGCCGATAAGTTCGTTATTTGGATCAGTTGCAAGCAACGAACCTTTGATTTGACGAAGGATGTCGATGAGTTGTCTGAAGAGTCTGATTATGTCGCCCTCTGCAAGGTTACAGACGTTGATGAGTTGTTCAAACGTTGCGCCGCTTGTCCAAAGATGAACGATTTTCGCCACGCGCTGCACTGCGAGGCGTTTGATTTTTTTAGTGAGCAATTCGTTTTGTGAGATGAGTTTGAACGCATTATTTGCGAGATGTTGATCGATGTCGAATTTGTCCATTCTTCGCGCTTCGTAGATGAGTGATGCAAGGACAATGTTCATTTCACTTATGCTTGCTTTTTCTAAAATCTTGTCAAAGACCAATTCGCTCACTTCAAGCTCTCGCGTATAGATTCTCGTCGCGAAGTCTCCTTTCCATGTCAATGCGCCGTTCTCAAGGAAACCTAGTTTTGTCAGAATCTTGCAATAGTTGTTGTAACTTTGCATGATACGGACTTGGTTTTGACTTTGCTTTTTGACGAAGTAACCGAAATTTGATTTGAGGATCATGTCGATTTCTTCTTGTGTGTGATTTTTGATGAGATTGAGAACTGTGTTATAGCTCAAATCGTATCTGCTTACAATCGGATCCGTGTCTGACGTCGTGAGCATTTTTATCTTGAAAAAATCATCTTTTTTGTTCCTATCCAGTAATGCAATTGAGTAACCGACAGTGTCGATACCACGTCGTCCTGCTCTCCCGGCAAGCTGGAAATATTCTTTTGAATTAAGAAGTCTAAATGATATCCCGTCGTATTTTTCTAGCGAGCTAAAGCACACAGTTTTTGCCGGCATATTGATACCGACTGCGAATGTTTCGGTCGCGTACAAAACTTTGAGATATCCTTTGTCGAACAAATGCTCGACGATTTCTTTGAGTTTAGGAAAGAGTCCTGCGTGGTGTACGCCTACGCCGCGAACGACGACTTCTTTTAAGTCACGCGTTGACTGCATGCCGCGGATGTTGTCGGTAATTGTAGTATTGAAGTAGTTGAGGATGTCAGCTTTTTGCTGCGGAGTTGTGAAGTTTCTTTTCTTTGCTAATTCGCGTGCACGTGTTTCGCACAGGCTTCGGGAAAATGAAAAGAAGATGCACGGCAGTTTGTCTTCTTCTTCGAGCTCCATTACCAGATCGATATGATACGGCAGTCGTTCTGTCGGATGTTTATCTCGGCGTTGGCTTTTGCTGTATCGATTCGAATGTTTGTGATAATCGTTAGCTGTGACGTCTTTGGAAACATCGTCAATCGTTGAGATTCCTAATTTCGTGTCGTAGACCAAATGATTGAGAGGGACTGCGCGTTTCATATAATTGACAGTTTCCACGTCGTGATGTTTGATTGTAGAAATCCATTTAGCGAACTGATCGTAGTTTGGAATTGTCGCGGATAAGCACAAGAATCTGACGTTGTCGGGTGAGAAGATGATTGATTCTTCCCAGACTGTTCCGCGCTCGATATCATTGATATAGTGGATTTCGTCGAAGATGACGTAGCTGACATTTGCGATGTCGGGGCTTTTCTCAAGTAGCATGTTACGATAGATTTCCGTCGTCATGATAAGTACCTGGCCCGTTGGGTTGATGACGACGTCGCCGGTGAGCATACCGATTTTGTCACCGTATGCTGCTTTGAACTCGCGAAATTTCTGGTTAGATAATGCTTTGATTGGCGCGGTGTACACGACGTGCTTTCCTTCACCAATCGCTTTGTTGATGACGTAATCTGCAATCAGCGTTTTTCCTGTACCGGTTGCCGCACTCACAACTACTGAATTGTTTCGCTCGATAGCTGTAATAGCATCGCGCTGGAATTGATCGAGTGTAAACTGTTTGTATGTAAGTGGTGCATCCATGGATATCGATGTCTCTACGTGTTTTATAAATGTTGGGAGGGAGAGAAATCGTCTGTTTTTGGAGCGTGACTGCAAGGATTTATAAACAATATATTCGAAAATCGTGTTGTATGACGGCAGCTGTTTCACGATTTCGTTACTTGTGGCGAACGAGATATCCATGGATTCTTGGACTCAATATGTTCATGTTCGGTTTTGTCATCTATTATCTGAAGAAAAATTCCACGAGTATCGTGAGTGCACTTGATACTTTGATGATTTGGATATTTGCAAGTTATTTTGTTTTAATTGTCGTCTATTTCTATGGTGTGAGGCCAATCGAACTAGAGTATCACTACAAAAGAAAATAATTATGGTTTGACCGTTTCTGGTTGTTGCGGATAGCCGCCTTCAGGATGATACGTTCTTGTTAATGGTCGAGATGTCGGCAATCCGATGAATTGTCTGACGCGCTCCATAAGTTCATGCGCCTGTCCGTGCAAGTCTGCTTCTTTTTCTTCAAATACTTTATGCATCTGATTTTCGTAGACCCATGGCAGAATTTTTTTTGCAAGACTGTCTTTTTTCGTCCATAATTCTGCTTTGTCAAAGAGCATCTTTGCTCGAATCATCAGGCTGAATTCGCCTTCGTTCATCTTGATTTTTTGATCATTATAGACAATCTCTTTTGTTCCCATGACTAAAATCTGAAAATCTATTTCGAGCTGATAGAGAAAAAATCCGTCTTCTTTTTCTGCACGCCATAGAATCCATGCATTTTTTACTGCGCCGCCGCTGAGAATTGTTTCGCCGTAATAATCTTCTATATTTTCGTCGCCAGTGCCAGGATATCGGTAGCCGCGCTGGTTGAGCCAATCAAACATCATTTTATAGAGATTTTCAAAGTGCACGATGCCCTTGTAATTGAGCATAATTTCTCCTCCATTCAAGACATCGATGCTTGTTGGCACTTTCATGATTACTACCTTCAAAAGCTGCTTTATAAGCTTTCTGTGGCACTTTATGCGTTTTCTACTCTCGTTTTTTGAGGAAACGCGCTAATCTGGTGACTGACAAAAAGAAGTGGAAAACGTATGATGCGGGGACCTGACGAGTCACGGTGGCACAGTCACCTTTTTTTATTGCGGTGATGATTGCGTCGGCATCTTTTTCTGACTTCACGACAGTGTGTGTTCGTCCGATGTTTTCAAGCATGTGCGAATCGCTCGTTCCGATAATTGGTTTATTGTATTTTCTTGCAATCTTTATTGCCTTTCTATTGAATCCATTGTAGAAGGGGAGATAAAAGTGGCAAAATTCAATGCCGTCAAACAACGATATGTTTTTCTCGAGTTTATCACCAAGGCATTGCGAGGCAGGGTAATACGGATGCGGCGCAATTACCAACACTTTTGGGTTTCTTTTTCGTAATTTACGTAACTGTGTAAATGTGTGAATGTCGTCGGTATCGGTGTTGATAAGGAGTACGTCGCATCCTTCGATTACGGCTTCGACACTAGGCAACAGTACGATGCCTTTTTTCTTTGCATAGGATGCCATTTCTTTAGTAAAAATTAGTCTGAGGTGATGTGTGAATGCCAAAACACTGATGCCTTTTTTTGCGGCGATGTCAATTGCTTGCTGATATGAGTACATAACATCGTTCTCCACATCTGGTCCATGTATTGGATCTAGATTGGTATGAATATGCAAGTCGCATAGAAGCAATTGTTTTGTCATGACTGCAGGGGGTGTTTCCCACAATAAAAAGCTATTTAAATGAGGCTCATCTCGTCGACAGTATGCTCATCGGACTCGTCGGTAAACCAAATGTTGGGAAAAGCTCATTCTTTCGCGCGGCAACGCTTGCACAGGTGTTGATTGCAAATTATCCGTTCGCAACTATCAAACCAAATCATGGTACTGCGTACGTAAAAACGCGATGTGCAAGTAATTTCTTTGGCGTTGTATCAAATCCACGAGAAGGATATAATATCGACGGATGGCGTTTTGTACCAGTAAATTTGATGGACGTTGCGGGTTTAGTTCCTGGCGCACACGAAGGCAATGGGATGGGTAACGCATTCTTAGACGATCTTCGACAAGCGGACGTTTTGATTCACGTCATTGATTGTGCGGGTGCAACCAACGACAAAGGCGAACCAATTGATCTTGGTTCTTACGATCCGGCAAATGAC
>DATGWN010000096.1:0-19458 GCA_035299465.1 Acidobacteriota bacterium
CTCGCCTGTACTTGGAAAAAGGAAACGACAGCAACAACTACAAAAATAAACGCCAACGCCCAAAACTGCAAAAAGTCGGTAAGAATGTCTATCTTAAAACCACCAATCGTCGTATAAGCAATAGTGATGAATGCCGTGATAGCAAGGGCGTACGCAAAGGAAATATCTAACACGATTGCAGTCAGCGTAGAGATTGCAGTCGCCTGGATGCTGATAAGCAAAAATATGACAATCAATTGCAGAATGCCTGTGATATACCGGTTCTTTCTGTCAAAGCGTTTACCAAAAAAATCAACTATTGTAAATGCTTGGTAGATATCACCGTATTGTTTGATTCGATGCGCAAAGAACCCAAGTGCCGTCATTCCCACTGTCGCCGATATCAAAAATGCAAGCCCGTACGAAATCCCTGTGTGTGCAACCTCAGAAATAACGACGATAGTCGCGCCCGTTCCAATAATTGTCGTAATGAACGAAAACGTCATTACCCAAACATTAGTGGATCTAGCGTTGACAAAGAATGAATCTAGCGATAATTTTTTTGAGAAATGGTATGCTATAAGGAAAAGGACACATAAGTACGCAAGGAGAAAGACAATCATGACGTTCATGTGCTATTCTCCGATATAACGTGTTTAAAAAATTGCTGAGAAGTGTGATTCACTTTTTTCGTGTATCTATCAATTCTTGTCTGAGAAGTTTGAGTTCTTGCATTTGTTCTTTTGAGATATCGCGAAGAAGCTTGATTTGCTGTGAATTTTCCTGCATAATGACGCCGAGTTCCTCACGCGCGTTCTCTGCAATAGCCGCAATGATCAACGTGAATACGAGTAATAGCCAAAGAACAATGCCGATTAATACATCGGTTGTGATTTCGCCACGAGTGACGACGAGCATACGCCGGACAAAGAATATACCGGTGGCGACGATTGCAATGCCAATTATCAAGAGAAATCGTTCAAATACCGTCGTCTTTCTAATCATCCCTGCGCCTCGCTTCTTTACCCCGTCTTATTATTTATAAACTTTCACATACATTTTCCAATGACACTATCGCAAAATGTCGTGCCCATACGATAACGTAACTTTATAAATAGCCTCGAGGTCTCTAGAATTCATGTTTCCACCAAAAAAATACATTCATTATGCCGACTTGGACCGTTATGGCAGGGCGCAAGTGTGGATTTCATACACATTAAGATTTTTGATGCTGGCCCTAACTGTGTATTCGGGAATTACTGGCAAATTCATCTCCGCGTTTGCGGTCGGATTGTTTCTCATCTTTACATTCATCCCTGCGATTATCGAACACAATTACAAAATAATCTTACCTATAGAAGTTGACTTTGCCGCGACAGTCTTTGTGTTTTTGTCTTTGGTCATGGGCGATGTCCGTGGCTATTACGACAGATTCTGGTGGTGGGATATAGTGTTGCACTCGTTTAGCGGTCTCTTGCTCGGCTTAGTCGGCTTTGCGATAGTCTATGTACTTGTCACGTATGCGTCTCCTCACCGCATCGGTCCGATATTGACGTCCATTTTCAGCTTCTGCTTTGCAGTCACTATTGGCGCCATTTGGGAACTTATCGAGTTTGCAGTCGGCGCAACAACGCATTATGTTATGCAACACGGTTTAGCAGATACGATGGGTGACATCCTCGCGGACTGTATAGGCGCACTTATCGCGGCAGCTCTTATTTATGGATTTCTCGTCGAAAAAATGAAGTGGCGTTTCATTTCTAGAATTACTCGAAAGTTAGCTGCGCAATCTAAATAAAAAACTAGAAAAAATTTATCCGAAGTAGTTTACTTTGCTTTCTTGCATTTCCTTACTTCGCGCCATTCTGAATGACTCCTGGATGTTGTCATACATCTTCTCAATTTCAGCGCTTACTGAAGGTCTTACGACTTTCAACGCTTCTTCAAAGTCAGCTGCAGTGACCTTTTTGACAAGCATATCTTTGCGTAGCGCAAGCATTGCCGCTTCTCTACAGACGGCTTCGATGTCTGCACCCACGTATCCTTGCGTTTTTGAAGCAAGAACAGTCAGATCGACATCTTTTGCCATTGGGATATTCTTAGTGTGGATTGCGAAAATGCTCTTTCGAGTTTTGTCATCAGGCACAGATGCGAGGATGATTCTATCAAATCGTCCCGGTCGTAGCAATGCGGTGTCCAATAAGTCAGGACGGTTCGTTGCAGCGATGACGACAACGTTCGCAAGCGACTCAAGACCGTCAAGTTCAGTCAAGATTTGGTTGACGACTCGCTCAGTAACGCCTGAATCATTATCTCCTCCTTGTCCGCGTCTTGGCGCGATGGAGTCAACTTCGTCAAAGAAGATGATGGATGGTGACGTCTGTCGCGCTTTAGCGAAAATCTTTCGTACTGCCTTTTCCGAATCTCCTACCCACTTGCTCAATAGTTCCGGACCATTGACAAGAATAAAATTGGCCTTGCTTTCCTTGGCAACCGCTTTTGCTAACATCGTCTTACCAGTTCCTGGTGGACCGTATAGCAGAATTCCCTTCGGCGGGCGTATTCCCATCCGTGCGAAAACTTCTGGGTGATTGAGAGGCCATTCGACAGCTTCTTTGAGATTTTGTTTGATTGACTCCAGTCCGCCGACGTCTTCCCAGCGCGTTGTTGGAACTTCAATAAGGACTTCACGCATTGCACTTGGTCGTACGACTTTAAGCGCTTCGTAGAAATCTTCTTTTCTAAGTTTGAGTTTTTCAAGGACTTCTCGAGGAATTTCTTCTTCTTTGTCCAACGCGATATCTGGCAATACTTTTCTCAAGACTACCATTGCTGATTCTTTTGAAAGTGCTGCTAAGTCTGCACCGACGAAGCCGTGTGTATTAGATGCGATTTCATCAAGGTCTTTGGATACGCCTTCTGATTGGACTTTATTTAGGATTGAAAGGTCGGGGTCTACCGCTAGCAGTGCAGCGACTTGTGAACTCAACGGCGTTTTCTTTGCCGCGTCAAGCAATCGTCTGTGCACATCTGTACCGATGAAAATATGTTCATTTCTATCAAGCGCGTTCAAAAGTACGCAGATATCATCAACATTGATTTTTCCCGATTCAAGTCCAAGTGTGACTTCTGAAGTAGCTTTTTCTGCTTCCTTGTTAGACTCTTTGACTCGTTTTTTTAATTCGTTGAGATATGTGTTCTTGAGTATTTCAGGATACATCGTTCCCATCAGCGGCATGCCGCGAGTGTGAATCTTAAGGATATTCAATCTACCTTCCTTGCTTGGAGGGTTGATTTCTAGTTCGCGATCGAATCGCCCTGGTCTGCGAAGTGCAGGATCAAGTGCGTTTGGCATGTTTGTCGCAGCAATGACTACTACTTTACCGCGCGACTTAAGACCATCCATGATTGTTAGGAGTTGTGCGACAACACGTCGTTCGACTTCTCCTTTTGCTTCTTCACGACTTGTCGCAATTGCATCGATTTCATCAATGAAGATGATGGATGGAGCATTTTTCTCTGCGTCTTCGAATTTCTTTCGTAGGTTCGCTTCTGATTCGCCGTAGAATTTGGACATGATTTCAGGTCCGTTGATGAGGATGAAATTGGAGTTCGTTTCGTTAGCGACCGCTTTCGCAAGTAAAGTCTTACCGGTACCTGGTGGACCGTGCAAGAGAATTCCTTTTGGTGGCTCGATACCAAGTTGCTCGAATATCTCAGGGTGTTTGAGAGGCAGTTCTACTAACTCTCGAATCTTGCTGACTTCTTCAGACAATCCGCCGACGTCTTCGTATGTAACTTCTAAGACAGGTTCTTCTCTGACTTCGACTGCTTCAGGATTGTAATTCAGTTCAGTATTTGGACCGATGATGACTGGTGTCTTTGACGGTGATGCATCAACGACAATGAATTTGAGATCCGATAAACCAAATCCTCCGCCGACGGATTCATCCATCATGGAGAATACTTCGTTGAAGAATGGGTTTGCGCTCATCGTGTTGCGTCGCTTGCGAGCGCCGCCCAATGTGACGATGTCGCCTTTCACTACAGCTTTGCCGAGCAGACCCTGTTTGAAGATAGTTGGTGGTGCACGGATGACAATACCTTTCTGTGATGGTGCGATGCTGACTTTTGTTGCTTCTTTGACTGCGACTTTTTTGAGTTTGACATATTCGCCGATTGTTGCCTTAGCGTTTCTACGGGTAATACCGTCCATGCGGATGATGTTTAGACCGATATCGCCTGGATACGCGCGATCAACTACTGCGACAGTTTGGCGTTCGCCTTCAAGTTGGACAATATCGCCTGGTTTGAGACCGAGTTGATGAATAAAATTAGAATCCAATCGAACGATTCCCTTATTGACATCGTCTTGAATTGCTTCAGCGACTTTGAGTTTTAATTCTGGGCTAGTTTCTACCATACGTATACCTTTTTTCTCTCAAAAATGTAGCCCTTTGATAGTTAATAAAGCTTATGTAAGAGTTTGTCAAACGTGTCCAGTTGCTTTTAAATGAGCGAGCTACTTGGGCAATAACTCCGCGAATAATGGTAATTTTCTGCCGCAGAGAATATAAACCCGTATTGTTGCACAGGCAATATGGCAATTTCAAAAGTAATTCTGGACTTTGATGGAACACTGACTGACACTCAAGCAGAATCGGCTCCGATGATAGAAAAATGGCAGACGCTGATTTGTGATACGACATATATGCCACTCGAGCATTTGCTTTCTCAGATTCCTGTCGCTAAAGAGCAAATACTTGCTGACAAAAAAGCCGGCTGGAAAAGTAATGGGGTTGTAGTTGCTCCTGCATCAAGTGACCCGTACGTATTTCACACAAGCATTCTTCAGAATATTCTTGAAGCATTTTATCTCTTATATGAAATACCTAGGCCTGGAGTCGAACTCGAACAGTTTATGCAAAAGACATTCATGGAGTCTTACGGTCATGCCATAACAGTATTTCGACCTGGTGCAAAAGAATTCTTGCAGCACTGCGTGCAAAATTATGATACGCGTATTGTTACCAACTCAAAAACTGATGCCGTCGTGCGAAAGCTAGAATCCATCGGAATGCCTGATGTACCGGTCATTGGTCAGGCAAAAAAATACGTCGTTGATCATGCATTTGATCGTGTGCCTGAAAAGATAGAATTGCCATCCTTCCCAAGACCTGTGTATTTGCGACGAAAACAATACTTTGACATTCTTGCACAATTCGATCCAAAAACGACGGCTGTTGTTGGCGATATCTTTGAACTCGATCTCGCACTTCCAGAGCATTTGCATTTTAGAACCATGCAGTTGGAGACCACATATACGCCGACCTATGAGAAACAACGCCACAGTTCCGGCGAAAAAACACAACTTGCAACATCGTACGATGATCTAATCAGAAAATTAAACTGAGCAGGCGTACACTTTTTTTGCCTTGTCGCATTTGAAATATTCTGTCTCATCGATAACAGGCAATGCGTTTTTTACTGCGCGTGTGTGAGAAATCCGTCTGACGATAGTTTCGATTTCTGCCTTGTTTTCACTATACTTGTTCACGCCTTGTTTGATAAGACTTAAACAACCCAGACCCAGAATTCCCGCAAACACTGGTTGATCTTTGTATACTAAATAAGTACTTGCGCCAAGCGCGATGAGTGGGGCATATCGATGAATTCTGTTTATTGCGACGTATGTTTTTTTCACCAGTTGCAAAGCTCTGTCCGGCATTTGCGTTCCTTCAAGCGTCAATTGTTCGATTTTTTTATCGGCAAGTAGATTGGTATCTGCCATTGACAGATAATCTGATATTTCTTTCATAAAACTCATCATAGTCGTGAAGCGTGTGGTGTTATTAAAAATAAGGAGAAAAAAATGCGGTTTTTCCGCGTTTACTTCTTAGCTTTTGCAGGTGCGCCAGCTGGAGCTGCCTTGCCGCTGAGATCTACTTTGATCTTTGGAAGAGGCACTGGGCTTGGCATGGACATTTCCTTAGCGAGAAGGATTGCTTGCACTTGACATTTGGAGTAGATTTGATTCATCATCTTAGTCATGAATTCTTGGTCGATGAGAACTTTCTTTGCTTTCCAAGTGTCGATTGCTGCCTTGATTTTGTCTGCTGGCAACATTTCTGAAACGAAGCCTTCAAGACTGATAACGCCTGCGCCTGGAGTGTAGTTAAGTGCGAATGAGAAGCCAATCTTCAAAGCCGTGTTTGAATTTGTGCCGAACATCATTTTCATTTCGTCAACGCTAGTTACGCCGATTTGCGTTTGGATACTTACTTTGCCGGATGAGATACTCTTTCGTTCTACAAGCATTTTAGTGTATGTGAATCCGATAGTTGTCATAGTTTCACCTATTCTTTCTTCTCTTCAGCAGCTTCTGCGAAAAGAGGTGCTTTGCCTTCTTTGACTACTTTGAGGTTGATTTGTGCAGTATCTGCGTTAAGCGTATTACCTGCAACTGTTCGTCGTACTCGTCGACCTGGAGTATTTTTTCTGATACCGACACCTTCGACAAGTAAGATTTTCTTCTTGCCTGCAAGATTAACGTCGAATCGCATTGGGAAACCTGCTGAGTTGCTACCGCCAGTAATCTGGAATTCGTAGCCAGTCATGTCGCTGAAAGCTTCTCCTTTGATTTTGTCGCCGATTTTAAGACCCAAGAATGGTTTAGCGTTGTTTTCTTCTACTTCAATCTGTTTTGTCTTACCGGATTTGTGTCCGATGACTAATTTGAATTTTGCCATTGTTTTTCACCTTTGCCGTCGATGCGGCACAGCTAGATCTGTTTTGTTTTTATTTATCAGACCGTTAAATCAAGAAAATGGCTGTTCCTTTAAAAAGATTAGTGTCGCCGCCAACGTTTTATTGATTTATTTGGTTTCTCGTCGTATTTAACGTACTAATTTAATAATCATTAAACTATGTAAATAAACAACTATGTATAATAAATAACTGTTAAAATCTTAAACTAAAATAAATAACAAACTATTTAAATAAGTTCGTGCGCAAAGTTCTCAATGGATATCGAATCGCTGCTCACAGGCACGAAATGGTCAATTGTTCAACACATAGCCCAGCAACCTTTGTCCCCCCTTGAACTTGCTCGTACGCTGGGTACGAGCATTGCCAATATTTCTCTTCAACTTCGATTGTTGGAGGCAGCAAAAATCGTAAAGAAACAGCGCATTTCTAATTCCGGCGCAGGCAAGCCGCGAATTCTCTATTCTCTCGTGCAGGATATTTTGTTTGTCTCTGCCGCGGGTGCGTCGGGACAGACAAGAAAAATGCTGAGCGCAGACACTCAAAAATTAGTCGCACTCAAAATTTGGCAATTGCCACCAACCGTGCAACCGCCGTTGATGCAGTTCTTGTATGCAAATTCAGTCGCATTTTCCGAAAATTCAGTCTCCTATCTATCTTCTACAGACTCTACAATTCATCTAGGTTCTACTGGAAAGAAATCTCTCACAACTACTGTTTCTGTTGACGGAAAGCAGTGGGTTATCTCAATGGGACCAATTGGTTCCAAGCAAGGCGTTATGTTGCATAATGGCGTGCGTGGCGAGGTAAATGACTGATGAGAACTATCACATTTTTTGGCGAAAACCGTTTTTGCACCGTAGTGTCAGACCTTGGCGGGTTTGACACTTCGGTCTTTTATACTCACGAGGTGGAATTATGGAATATACAGTAGAGGATCTAGTTGCAGCGTTGACATATGGCCAGTTGCTCAAATTACAATTCGACTTGAACCATGGTTCACTATATGCGAAAAAGCTTATATCTAAAAGAATCACTGAATTAGAGACAGTCCCGCGCAAGATTTGCGCAACATGCAACTGCGAATTGCCTGAGCAAGCAGATTATGCATATACAATTACATTCGGACCCAACGACTTCAAGAAAAAAGCAACATGCTGCGGTATGGATTGCCTTGAACAGTTCATGGGTAAACTAAAACAATTTGAGGGGATTAGAACGAACTAATGGTCTTTAAACCAGTACTACGGATACTTGAAGAGCGACGGCTCAAACTGATCGAAACGCTGCGAGCGTTCGACACGCATGAGTCGCTGGATCGCCAGCATCAATTATACGGTGCAATCCAAGAATTGGAATTAGTCATGCGCACATTGCAATACCAACAAAAACGCGTCGATGCAACCCGAGAAGAATTGTCCGCTGCAAATCTTCTTAATGAAACAGCTGCGTCGCAGACAAAAAAATTAGATTCATATTATCACGATTTATTCAATAATAGATTTAAACCGAATTGATTCACTTAAATTCTAACATAATTATTTGCGCGAGTAAACGCGAACGCAGTGCAGAGGCTCCATGCTGATATAATCGCCGCGTCCAGTTAAACGTACCGTTCGTGAATTGTTCGTGAATGAGCCGACATTTAATTCCATGCGTTTAGTAAGCGTTCTTGGCCAGTAATGCATTGCATCTTTGCTATCAAGTAATTCACAATGCGCAAGATCAGACGCAGAAAATAAACTTATTTTTTTTCTGCCACCGATGTACCAATTTGGGACATAGCCGACAAGTGCTGCAAGTTCAAGATCGTCTGGATGCTGCGTCCATGCTTTCATGTGTCGGTTCAGCGATGTAACTAAGAGTGACTTTGGGAGCATGACTCTGCCATCAGAACTTACTCGACAGATTTCGCTGCCTGTGTAAGGTTCAAGTCCGCTAGTAATGATTCTTTTCATACTGCCGGTGAGAGCAAATGACTGCTGTTCATTAAAATTGCGTAAGAGTGGGAGAACTAGGATCGGATTATTCATCCATGATGCAAAGCTCGCCATCAATCATGACTAGCTTCTCTTTTTCCTCAAGGAATTGTTTGATTTCTTTTAATTTTTGTTTCATATTACTACTTATGAGTGATAACTATTATATAAAGATTTTCATTTGACGTCAGTTTATTTATAAAGCCGCGCACAAATCGTGTATAAACTGACCCTTGAAGGCACAATATGACTCAAAGACTGCAAAAATCGCAAGAATCAACGCTACGGGCCAAAGCAGAATTCGACGCCCACTATCGCAAAAAGGAGAAAGAGATTCGCACTCGTCTTGCGGAATTTCAAAAACCGCGCTCTGAGCAATTTCTATGGGAAGAGCTCATTTATTGTCTGTTTGCCGCGAACAGTAGCGCAACAATGGCACAGACCGCTGTAACATTGCTTTCACCGATTCACAACCTTGCAGACCTTGTTGAACTGCAACAAGCAGTTCACAAGAAAGTGCGATTTTACAATATGCGAAGTCGATTTTTCTTTGAGAATAGGGAGTTCGTTCGTGGGCGTCATGGGTCGATGCATAAATTGATTGATTCGTTTGACAACGTGTATGATTTACGAAACTATTTGGCAGAACATTTTTTGGGCATGCAGTTCAAAGAGTCGAGTCACTATTTGCGAAATATAGGTTTCACAGGATTATGCATCATCGACAAACACGTCTTAAGTCAACTCAAGGAATTTGGAATACTTCGGTCGACCAAACCGCCTAAGAATAAAAAAGAATATTTGAAAATAGAGCAGAAAATCTTGGATTTCGCAAAACAAAACGGGTACGACGTCGATGTGTTAGATCTTGCATTGTGGTCACGCCGTTCCGGATTTGTCGGACGTTAATGCGCAAGGTAACCGATTGCGATAAAGACAATTAGAAAGAAAATAAGTCCGCCTACAAAAGTCCAAATTGCAGTTTTGTAGAATAAGCCTACATCAAATCCGCGCAGTGGAAGTTCCTTTTTACTCACGACGCACCGTGCTCGTTGAGGAATTTAAGGAAAGTTTGAAGATTAGTTCCATCAAAAGTAATTCCGCCTGCTTTTTCGTGACCGCCGCCAAGAATATCTGGAGAGAATTTTTTGAACGACGACAAGAAAGCGCCAGCATCAAATTCTACGTGCTCGGGAACTCGCATCGAAGCAATGACTTTACCCTTATATTGATTCAACACGACGATTGGTTTGTCTTGCATATAGCGAGAACACAAAACTCCTTGGATATTCTTATCACATTGAATTACAGCATAATCAAACTGTTGTGTTTCTTTGAATTCCACTTTTTGGTCATATAGTCGTCGCAGTTCGAGTTTGTACCGATTTAATTCGTCGACAAGCGGATGACGATTGAGTGTGATGTCTTGATAGTTAGAGACAGCTTTGAGCAATTCTAAAGGAACGTGGCCTGACCAATGCATACGTTTGCCGGTGTTGAATAATGAGACAAACAATTCCAGACCGACATATGTTTTGTCCGAAAACTGGGACATACGTGGTTCAAGCAAATGTGGGAAATGCGCTTTCGCACGTACTTGTAATTCTGCTGGAATTAGATTTGGGTTTCCACTATCTCCAAAATAACCGAGGAGTGTGAGGAAGATGAAATATGGATTGTTTGTGTCCGATATGAGTTTCTCCCAGATAACCATTGTGCAAGACTGCGACTTCACGTCATGTATGGAGAGCAGGTAATTATCAGAGAATTCGTGAGGGTGATGATCGATATAGATGACTTTGTTGGGGTCTAATTCTTGGCTAGGTTGAATATCGGAGCAGATGATGATGTCTGCATCGGCAGGAACATCTTGAGGTAAAATAAGAAATACGTCGCCTTTGGATATGGTTGTTACCGAGGCTGCGTGTGGTTTGACAATATGATACAAAAGTCCGCCGCTAGTAACGCCATCGCAGTCCCAGTGCGTCGCGATGTGCACTTTTTTTCCGCTGATAAGAGAAAGAAATCGCTCTTTTAACTCCATATAAATCAGGCGAGAAATATTCTATATAAATGTATCGCGGTGGATGAGGAATCTAAAAACGCGCGTTTCTACGGTCGGCCTCGTACAAGAGAATGTTTGAAAAATAATCTCGCTTAGAATCAGATAAATTGAAGTGGCATAAATCGATACTGTATGCGACGGCACGTTCTAGTTCGTTTTCAGGAATTTGCGCAACTATCTCTGAAAGAGTAGGTGCAAAAATGTGGCCACCAGTTTGCAGTGGGTGTGACGGTAGTCTCACGTGCAAAATTTTATACGGCTCGCTTCGTACATCAGACGCGGCAACAAGACCCTCTGACGTTGTCTTGAATGGAATGTGATGAAACGATTTGTTAGGTTCCTCAGCATTGAGATAGTACAGGCTACCAGGTGTACCGAAGTGTGACATTCGAATATGGGAATCGCCAAATCGTTTTACCGGTTTTAAGACGGCGAGCGCATGTACGGGATCCAAAGTCTGTCGAAGTACCATTGCAATAGATAGGCAAAGTATCTTTATAATTTTAGTGAAACAAGAAACTTGCATTTTATCCAAGTCGAGACTAAATTCGTGACTACTCGAAAATGACAGAAAAATCAGAAGATTTATAAATGAGAATACTACTTCCCAGTTGTACTAAAAGCCTTGGTACATAATCACCTCTTTTTCCTGCTCAGGCTTAGACTTCGGTCTAGGTTTGGGCAGGTTTATACTCTAAAATAACGCCAACAGTAAAGATTTCTAGCACGATTTTTCGGCAGCAAAAATCGTCGACAATTGACCTTTTTCAAACGTTACTGAGCAAAAGAGCATCTATTTACGCACATCTATTTACGCTTCTTTTTTTTCGCATTGCGAATTTCTGCGATAAAACGCTGCGCGCGATAGAGTACAACTGCCACAATCAGACCGACCGCAATACCGATTCCGAAAAATTCGTAGCTAGTGTATGTCGGCGTTGTGATCGCGTCGATAGAATTTGATGAAGCAATTGGGAAATAGATGTCAAGATTTGACAATTCCAATGAAAATTGCAAATATTGGAGCGCCGCGGATGGATCCTGTTCCGCAAGTGAATTTGCGTATTCGTAATAACTATATCCGATTATCGGGAATATACCTTTTTGTGATTGCTGCAAGATGACTTGGTTCGCTACTGTAGATTTTTGTACAATCAACGACTGTACTTGGGATTCTTCTACACCAAATAAATTGGCAATGACATCAAACGATGCTTTGGCTTTGCTTGCCTCTAGTAGACACAATGCGTAGTTCTCGTCGCGTTGGTATGCAATTGCTCTGTTGATACCCTCGGATGAATCTTCGCCAAGCGATATGTAGTAATCTACGAAGTTGAATCTTTCTTGCGCCTCTTGGATCTTTATCTCACACGATTGTGACAGAACTTCATCATTGAGCTCATAGTGCGGACCGTGTCCGTCGTAGAAAATCGACCATGCAACTGCACTTTGCAATCGTTCGTAAGCGTTAACATAACTAAGTAAAGACTGATATGTGTCAGTTTGGTTGCGTGCAGTTTCGAGATGCTTTTTTGCCTCTGTCACTCGCTCACTTACAAGCATAAACGTCTGCAAATCTGTAATCGTCTGCAGATTGCTCATATTGATGTCGACGGTGTCAAACGCATTTGCGACAGATGCATCGACCTGAGCAAGCGGCGTTGTCAATAGCGACAAGAAACGCAAATTGATACCCGCGCCGTAACAGAATGACGCCGCAGAATAATATTTGCCTTCTCCAAGTGCGATATAACTTTGGTTAAGCAGTCGCTGCGCAGTATTATATGTGGAATTTACATCGATTGATGAATTGTACAGCGAAGTTCTCGTTGAATTAAAGTGGATGCCTTTCGCATCGATGGAGAATGAACTATTTTTTGACAGAGAGAAATCGTCTATTTGTAAAGATTTATTCAAATCAAATGCGCGTTCACATAATTTCGCCGCAAGAAGACCCATGCTCTGCACATAATATTCTGGCAATGCGACGGACTCGTTAATGAGAGGATACTGTGTGTCGGTCAAAATCGGCATTACGTCGTATAAGTGTGATACTTCGATGACACGCACACCAATCGACTCGCCATATGCGACCAGATCTACAGTTTGGTTTGCTTCAGTCAAAAAGCCGATGGAAATATTTGTGCTGTTGATGTCTGCAACATTGATGACGCCAGAGTCGAATTCGGATATATTGTCTACTTTTGTATAACGCTCGCCCATAGGTATGAGTACCGTTGTGATGCCGTGTGTACCCGCAGCCTTAATCTTATACGCTAAGCCGCCGACAGACCCTATGATTCCGCCGGAATTGATAGTGCCGCTCAGTGAAACTGTGTCGTCGATAGTTGCGCCATCGAGCGTAGCAACAGTTAATGCAGCCATTGCAGCGCCCGCGCTTGGACCGCCGATGATTGCAGAACCGCTTTTGATAGTATAGATGAAGTCATATTCGTTGCAATCTTTTTGCAAGAATGAACATGCAATTTCCTTGGCAAGCCGAGTCGATATTTGCGTGTCCAATTTCGTGAATGGATATGTGTCAATGAAGACTCTGCCAAATCCTGGCACAATTTCAAGCGTAAGCGATGCGACACCACCCACCGATTGATTTGTCGACGATTCGCTGACCGCAAGTAGCTTCATACTATTAGTAAGCCGCTCTGTGGCGTGAACATCTATCGAGCTTACCGCAAATGCACAAATTAGTATTGATAAGAATAGTATTGATGAAAATAGCGGATATGTATGGATTTGTCTATCGTTCATGTGCATTTTGAACAGCTCGTCTTTTATAAAATATCGGAAATAAAAAGAGGATGCTGGTATTTTTCGTGAATACTGCTGTGCAGCCGTATAACCTAAATAAGTCTAGTTACTTGAGCAAACCGCGCTGCCAATCCTGGATAATTAGTCGCGAAATAGTTTCTATGTCCGGAACACCGCCTGCCTTAAGTCTATTTCTTGCTTTGGCGATTTGAACTATCCATTCATATGCATCTGTACCTTGCAGTTTCACATCAAATTTGCGTTCAATGACCTCTAACGTGTCTCGCGCTTTGAATGTATGTAATATATTGACCGCAACAAGTTCAGGATCTTGGACTTGATCTACGTTTTTGGAAGAAAGCAATGCCAATCGATTGGAATCCATCTCAGTCATTGGGATGACACCCGGCGTATCAATAATCTGCAGTCGCTCAGAAACTCTAATCTTTTGCTTACCGCGCGTATGACCTGATCGTGAAGAGACCGCGGCGCTCGCCCGTCCTGCAAGTGAATTAATCACGCTAGATTTTCCGACGTTGGGATAACCTACGACACCAACTACTATTTGCTCATCTTTCGATTTTGCAGCGACTTGATAGATATATGCACGAAGCTTTCCGACACCATCTCTATCCTTAGTAGATAAGAAAATGCAATTCTCCAATTCTTTCTTCTTGGAGAGCAAATATTCCCGAGGCGCAAGATCTGCTTTGTTGATGACCGTAATGAGTCTTTTGCCTAGTCTATGAACCATCTCTTCCATTGGTGCGTGACGTGTCTCGTCGATCATTCGCGCATCTAGGACTTCAATGACTACGTCGGACTGCGCGATGACTGCCTCGACGACTTGTGTGAATGTTTTTCTAGGTCTACCTGCCATTTGCAATCAGTTCTCCGACTCGTTTACCATCGGCCTGACCTTTGCATGCAGCCATGACTTTGCCCATGAGCGCGCCGCCGGCAATGCCTGGATTCGCGTCTTTCACAGACTTGATGATAGTGAGTATTTGTTCGTCCGACATTTGTTTGAATTGCGACGCAAGTGCGGAGTCAGAAATAGATGGTTGTTTGACAAGCGATACAACGCATGCCGCAAGAGATGATGCCGGAACTGTTCCCTTATCGACAAGAGAAAGACTTCTCTGTAATATTTCAGAAGTGAGCTCGATTGCAGATCCAATCTGCTTTTCAACTTCTTTTCTTGTAGATCCAAACAAAAGTTCGACGATAGTAGCAGGTTTTACATTTGTGTACGTAGTCACAAGTGAATCGAATAAGAATGATTCTTCGCTTTTTGCAATCATCTTCGCACGATCGGAAGGAATATGCATCGTCTTCACATATCGTGCAGCTTTGTCGTCGATTAATTCGACACGTGGAATATGCGTGATATCTGGTTTGACTGGCAACACATCAGTCTCGGGATACATGCGTGCTTCGCCCGGCATCGGTCGCAGATATGTAGTTGTCCCATCTGCGTTAGGTTGGCGTACTTCTTTAGGTACTCCGGCGCATAATAACCTTAATCGTTCAAGAACTGCGTGGAATGCTCTATCGCAGGTCGCCGCCGAATCAACGATAAGCATGAATGCGTCGTCTGCACTCGTAAAGCCTAACGACTGTTTCACTTCTTCAACTTCTGCAATCGAAATAGAGTACTTATCCATGGATTCATCGCTGTGAATGATTCCGCCAATTCCTGCATGGACTTTTGCGAAATCAGATAAGTCTGTGCCCAAGCGTTTCCCAGGTTGTAGCTCACGCCCTAAGTAAGAGTGCAAAGGTACTTTGAGCCCGACAACTTTTTTGTTCTGTTTGAGAGCTTTAGAAATGAGAGCGCACTGTGTGTGACCGAAGACTGCGCTCACGTCGACGAAATGTGGTTTGATAAGCGGCAATGCCTTCTTTATGACTGGAGCAAGTTCTATCAGAGACTGTTGGCGTATGATTTCATAGTCGACATATGTCGGAATTAATTTCAAGTCTTGAGCTCCCTTTATCTCGACACGATTTCCGCCACGGATAGAGACGTTCAGATCTTGTCGGATAGTCCCGATGCCACGCTTCACTCGTCCGGTGGAACGCAACAAAAGACCAATCTTTTCAGCAACATGTGCGACTTCTTGTGCAGACGACATGTCCGGACCAGTACAAATCTCAAGTAATGGAATTCCGAGTCGAGACAAGTTGTATGTTACAACATCGTCTTGTGCGGAAACTTTCTTCGCAGAATCTTCTTCTAAGATAACTGTAGGAATGGAAATGCGTTTGTTAGTATCTGTTAAAAGATATCCGTTTCGACCGACAAGACCTGTGCGCTGAAAACCCGATGTGTTTGAACCATCGACAACAGTTTTTCGCATGAATTGTATTTCATCAGTCGTTGTAGCGTGGAGTAATTGTGAAACTTGTAAAGCCACTGTGAGTGCATCTGGATTTACATTATGAGGGGGCTCTTCGTCAAGTTCGACAAGACCTATAGTATCAGAATAACCTTGGTATTGGTAAATCTTTTTCTTAGCAGCCTCTGCCGCTGCAGCAGAATCGATGACACCCGTTTCTCCGACAACTGCGCGAAGCGTACGAGTGATGGTATAGTGCGCAGCATCATCTCGAATTACCGTCGGCGTCTGGCAAAATAGTTTTCTGCCTTCTAACTGCTGGTGGATTTCAATACCACTTCGCAAACCGACTTGTCCATAATTTATTTCTGTGAGTTGTGTCATGTGTTAGTATAATTTGTTAAGTATTTGCATGTTTGGATGAATTTAATTCAAATAACTTTTCTCGTCAATATCTAGGACAAGTTCGCCGTGCATGTTTGTGAGGAATAGTTCTTCTACTCGTGTCGGCTCGTTGGCAATAAGCCATGATAATTTTGTGAACGCAGTTTCGACAAGCATATCTGATGCAAACAATAGCTGCGCGCCTATGGACATATCTCGTAAGCGCGAGTAAACGTTTGGATGGACGCGACCGTAAATAGTCTGTGATGCTACAACGATGTGCATGCCGCCTTTGCGAGCGCGTGCAAGTGGTTCGAGCATCTGCAGAGGAACATGACCTAACGCTGTTGCCGCTACGACAAGACCTTTGTAGCCGTTTGAGATGAAATAATCGACAATCTTTGGAGATATTCCTGGATGGATAAGTAACAGACCTACATGAGGGTCAAATATTGGTTTGACTGATGCATCAATAGCATCATTAGTCTGATTACGGACAGCATGATTGGTGTTAATTGGCGTGATATTTCCATTTGCTTGAATTCGTGCGAGTGCTTGCTCGTTTATTGGTCGGAAGGAATCTCGACGCGAAGTGTGCATTTTTCTGACTTTGGTTCCGCGAACAAGAATACAGGAATCATCACTTGACGATTCGTGCATGCACGTTACAACACTTGCTCCATTCCAAGAAGCCGCTGCCTTTACCGCGCAAAGTAGATTCAAGAATGCGTCACTTGAACCTCGGTCAATCGATCGCTGCGCCGCTGTGAAGACTACAGGTTTGGAAAGTTTTCCTAAAGCAAAACTCATCGCCGATGTTGAATAATGAAGCGTATCCGTTCCCTGTGTCACCACGATTCCGCTGATAGAAGAATCATTGAGCAAGGGAGCGATTTCGGATGCCATTTTCGACCACTCTACTGTCGTCATGTCTTCGCTCATGATTTGCATACAGTGTTTTGCCCGAATATTAGCAATAGTAGAAAGTTCTGGAATCATGTCATAGAAATCCTGCGCAGTATATCCTGCGACAACACCGCCAGTTCTGTAATCGACTTTAGATGAAATCGTACCGCCAAATGAGAGCAGAGCAACCGTTGGAAGCGCAGGGTTCACAGCATGTGTACTCGCGGGCATCACGGGTTTTTTGTATGGCTCTATGACTTTAGAAGATACGATTGTATCCTTTTTGATACCGATATTGTACCCAGTCGTAAGTTTAAGAATGACTATGGATGGATCAAAGATTGCAGCGCGTTGAAGAACAGTCCCGGACACAGTTTCAACAGAGTCTGTATGTTTGATGATAATTTCGACCAAATCTCCAGGAGTAAGTTGTATTGTCATGCGCACTTATGAGAGCCGACTGGGCGTTTATAAGCTTTATCTGTAAAATACGCACGGGATGTTAATTTGATTTTTGACATGCCTTTGGGCTTAAATTGCCTGCCAGCGCACATCGCCCAAAAATCGCCCAGAAAAGTCCTAAATATTTATAAATGAAGTCGTCGAAAAATGACATATCAATAAAAGGGGCCAAAAATGGAAAAAGTAGAGGAGACAGATAGAGGTAGAACTCCCCCTATTTTTTCAAGTTCTGTTAACCGCATCTTTGCATCCCGTCACGTATTCTTCTTAGCCATCCTTTTTTTCGGTCTTCTACTACTTGCAAACCAAGCAAATGCTGTGGACATGGCGGATTGTTTCGAAGCGTCGACAAATTCAGAATTCTACCAATTAACGAACTCGATTACCTCGACGACTACGTGCATAAACATCACTGCGTACAACGTCACAATCAATGGAAATTGGTTCACAGTAGAATACGGCAATCAAGCAAGCCCCAGCTTTTTTGCAGGTATAAATATTTCCGGATACGGCTCGGCGACAATCGAAAATATTACCATAGTTCGAGGAGCTGCTGCAGCAAATACAGTGGCTCGTGTCTCCCTGTATGCCAATAGCACCAGAAACATAAGTATATCGAACATAGAAATGCAAGATGCCAGAAATGCCTTAGTTCTGTATAGCGTAATCAATGCCTCGATCTCAAATATTTCAATAGCTGATGTCAGCGCAAAAGCGGTGTGGGTTGAAGGCCAAAACATCTCACTTCGTGATTTCACAATTGACAGCGCATTCACGTCGATGCACATCAATAATTCAATTGGCATAAATATCTCAGACATCACAATTACAAGTAGCAATGACGCAGGTATTCAGGTCCAAAACACAAGTGCAGGTAATTGGCATAATGTATCTTTGGATGGTTCATCGACGTACGCGCTCTGGGCCAATAACATCTCAAACATGCTCTTGCAAAATATTTCCGCGCAATTCCAATTATACGCCGCCTACATTAATGCATCCACCAACGTGACATTCAACAGTCTGTATGCAAATTTCTCAGATTTGTATAGTGTGCAAGTAGCGTATTCCAACGCAGTAAGATTTATTCAATCACAAATCCAAAATACAGGTACGGGATATGCGGACCTCAAAATATCCGGCGCATCAAATTTCACCGTGATAAACGACACGACTCTGTACAACCTCTCACTGCAAAGCGCAAGATTTGTTTTGGTTAATACGACGAGTGGAAGAATCGATACGATTGGCACAGTGACAGCTGACCTCGTTCCGTTTTGGGACCAAATAGTATTTGATGACAATCTCGTACAAATAAATGAATCCTTGATAAACACGTCGGCAAATATCACACTCACCTCCGTTCCGATATACGAAAATCCTGCGATAAATAAGGACGGTAGGGAATGCTTTGACCCGTATTGTGTCAATCTCACTGCACTTGATCAAGCAACAGTACAATTCAATATTTCAAGTATGGGGGACTATTCTATTGAAGAATCCGCGTCGATTACATCCTGTGGAACGCTAAGTCGAGATAACTTCGGGTATCGCTTGGAATCAGATCTGAACGCAACCGGAATCTGTCTCATTCTGGACGCAGACAACATCACGATTAATGGACAAGGCTATACGATAACTGGCGATACCACATCACAAGCGTTGCAAGCAGTCAGTCATACAAACATCACCTTTGCGAACATCACATTAAGAAACGTGTCGCAGGCCATTGACTTGGATGACATCACCAACAGCACATTTTCAAACATAACGATACTTAACGCAACTCAATCGGTGTACGCCATAA
>DATGWN010000097.1:0-2320 GCA_035299465.1 Acidobacteriota bacterium
CCTGAAGATTTGGAAGCGATTGACCCGCTGTGGTATTTCCAACATGGCTCACCGTGGTATGGACTTGTTACCATAGTGTTCTGGTATATCATTATTCGCGGCGTATATGCACTAGGTATTATCGTGCTCGGTCGTTTTGTGGTCAGTAGCAAGCCTAAAGCCCGTAAGAAGTAAGTATGTCCGTGCAAGTATGCACATTCAGAATCAGTATAGTTTCAGCCTAGTTTCTCGTGAATACGTTTATAAATGAAAAAGGAATGGATGTATGACTATGAGGACTTGTATGTGGCTAGTAGTTAGTATTCTCTTTACGTTCTCATTCGTTTATGCAGTTTACGCGCAAGACATCGCACAGGAAGGCTGCGTTTTGATGGTAAGTACTAGTCCCGACGGCACGCAAACGCTTTCATGTGCAACGCAGGCGCGTGTAGATGTGTCTGAGTCATTCTCATCAGCAGGCGCAATATCCATGAGCGTAAATCTCACCAGCCGTAGTGCAACAAGTATTCCTATTCTTTTGAACAGAAGCCAAGTCATCGTCATCGTATCGGATATAGTGGCAAATATTCCTTCCGACGCCCTGATCACATCGCAAAAAGCGCTCAAGAAAATAGTGTTGACTTCGCCACAGAATATCTATTCCCTTCCAATAACAGTCGAATCACAAACTGCATTACCTGCTATCGAGTCAGGACTCATGTATGACGCTACGCAAGTTTCGACCAATGCATTCTTGTCAGACTATGAATTCCATTTCATGGTAAACAAAGATTGGTACACGTCGAACAATCTGGACATGAACTCGACGTTCGTGCTCGTGAACACCGGCGAGAACTGGGAAATCGTAGAATCGACATATTTCTTTGACACAAATTCCGTACGGGTGAAAGCCACATATCCTGCACAACGAATGATGGTTGTCGCAATTGGCGCTCGATCATTACCGCAAGAAGAAAAACCATATCAAGCTCCTGCCGTGCAGATTAGCGCAAGTACAAAACCAAAAATGCCGATCGGACGACTCGCAATTTTGGGCATTGTCGGATTGATCATTTTCTCCCTTGTCTGCGTTCTCGTCTGGAAAACGATTGTAAATAGTCTCTCAAAAAAGACTCAAGAAAATGATTCTGATTTACGGCATAAGCATCCTGATCTGTATAATCACGTTCTCAACTCAAAGACGTATGGCTTCAATAAGGAACTCACCTTGGCAAACATAGAGAACAAAGCTCTTTCTAAAGGTTGGTCAAAAGAGATTGCGCGAAAAATTGTCGACGAAGTGTTCAAGTAAGAGTTATTTCGAATCCGCCCAACTCCAAAAAGCACCGTCGCCAATGATGATGTGATCAATTAATTCAATACCCACCACTTGCGACACCGTATGAAGCAATTGCGTCACTTCGATATCCTGCGACGACGGCGAAGGATCGCCTGCCGGGTGATTATGGATGACAATGATACTATGCGCCAGGTGCCGTAACGCGCACGCAAACACTTCCCGAGGATGGATACTTACTGAATCAATCGTGCCCTGAAAAATCGTCTCAGCGCAAATCAATTGCAATTTTGTGTCCAGGCATGCTACCACCAAAACCTCTTGTTTGATACCGAGAAATTGAGAAGCAAACGCTTCATAGACGGCCTTCGCATTGTGTAGCGAAATGTGCTCTGTTCGCGGCAGCGACGATAATCGCCGGTGAAGCTCAAGCACCGCGATTATTTGACATGCCTTTGCCGTTCCCACGCCAGGAATCGAGCGTAATTGTGATATCGTCGGAGAAAACTTCGTCCGTTGACAAAGCGACCAAACGCTGTGAGAAATTTTGCGAACGCCAGCAGTGCGTACCCCGCTACCAATCACCAAAGAAAATAACTCGGGTACAGACAATGCATCCTTTCCTTTCAACGACAATCGCTCACGAGGTAATTCGGTTTTTTGCATGCCGTTTCTTTGATTGCGACGTGTTAAAAAACTTTACAACGCATTGTCGCAAGATTTCCGACGAGATTGAAAAAAAGATGCACACTTAAAAAGACCAAAATCTAGCTAATACGCTATGACATCACGAAACGAGTATAAAGATACGCTTGAAGTGCAATTTTCTCCACCAGAAAGCGACAGAAGTAATTTGATTATTACGATAAATAATGAACAGATTGTTGCGCCATTGTTAAAGAAATTTTCGCCTTTTGCACACATCTACGATTTTTTGCAAAGCGTAAGAAAAGGAAAAGAAACAAAATTACAGATACCTGGTGGCAACAGTATGTTTACCATCGATGCAGAAGCCGGTTCAAAGAAATTGAAGATTACCGCAGC
>DATGWN010000098.1:0-14064 GCA_035299465.1 Acidobacteriota bacterium
ATGTACAATTTACATTCACATTTAGCCAAGCGGTAACTGGATTCGCAGCAGGTGATATTGATGTAGTCGGCGGTTCTAAGGGATCATTAATCTCCGAAAGTACAACAGTCTACAAGATGAACATCACGCCAACAGCAAGCTCGACAACAACAATCACTGTTGATGTTAACGCAGGCGTTGCAGTAGATGCAAATTCAAACGGCAACGAAGCAGCGACACAGTCTACACAAACAGTCGATACACTTGCTCCAACAGTAGCTATTACTGACGACGAAGCAGGTGTTGCTAATATCGCAGGCGGTGACGTGCAGTTCACGTTCACATTCAGCCAAGCGGTAACTGGATTCGCAGCAGGTGATATTGATGTAGTCGGCGGTTCTAAGGGATCATTAATCTCTGAAAGCACAACAGTCTACAAGATGAACATCACACCAACAGCAAGTTCGACAACAACAATCACTGTTGATGTTAACGCAGGTGTTGCAGTAGATGCAAACTCAAACGATAACGAAGCAGCTACTCAGGCAACACAAAGTGTAGATACGCTCGCACCAACTGTGGCAATCACAGATGACGAAGCAGGAACAGCAACTGTATCTGGCGGCGATGTCCAATATACATTTACATTTAGCGAAGCGGTAACTGGATTCGCAGCAGGCGACATTGACGTAACTGGCGGATCAAAAGGAAGCCTCATTGCAGAAAGTGCAACAGTTTACAAGATGAACATAACACCGACTGCTAGTTCGACTACAGACATTACTGTCGATATCAATGCAGCAGTCGCTATTGACGCGAACTCTAACGATAACGAAGCGGCAACACAATCGGTCCAGGCAGTAGACACAACTGCTCCGTCTTTGTCAATATCTGATGACGAAACAGGTGTTGCTAACATTGCCGGAGGCGACGTAGAATACACATTTACGTTTACAGAAGCTGTAACTGGTTTCACGGCAGGCGACATTGATGTTGTAGGTGGAACAAAAGGATCACTTATTGAAATGAACGCTTCATTGTACAAGATGAACATCACACCAGATGCTAGTTCGACAACAACAATTACTGTTGACGTTGATGCAGATTCTGCACAAAACGCAGGTTTGAATGGAAACGTTGCGGCAACGCAATCAACACAACAAGTCGACACACTTGCTCCAACAGTAGCTATTACTGACGACGAAGCTGGTGTTGCTAATATCGCAGGCGGTGCGGTTCAGTACACATTCACATTTAGTGAAGCTGTAACTGGATTTGCAGCAGGAGATATCGACGTAGTAGGCGGCACAAAAGGTTCGCTCATTAATGAGAGTTCCACTGTCTACAAGATGAACATTACACCTACTAGTAACTCTACGACAACGATTACAGTTGACGTAAATGCAGGAGTAGCAGCTGATACGAATGCAAACGATAACGAAGCGGCAACACAATCAACACAGACTGTTGATACACTTGCACCGACTTTGTCAATCAGTGACGACGAAGTAGGAGTTGCGAATATCCCAGGCGCGGATGTTGAATACACATTCACATTCAGCCAAGCGGTAACGGGCTTCACAGCAGGGGATATTGATGTAGTCGGCGGTTCTAAGGGATCATTAATCTCTGAAAGCGCAACAGTCTACAAGATGAACATCACACCAACAGCAAGTTCGACAACAAATATGACCGTTGATGTAAACGCTGACGTAGCAGTAGATGCAAACTCAAACGGAAATATTGCAGCATCACAAGTTACACAAGCTGTGGACACATTAGCTCCAACAGTTACTATAACTGATGATGAAGCAGGAGTTGCAAACATTGCAGGCGGAGACGTACAATTTACGTTCACGTTTAGTCAAGCAGTAACTGGATTTGCAGCAGGAGACATCGATGTAGTAGGAGGCTCCAAGGGATCATTAATCTCGGAAAGCACAACTGTCTACAAAATGAATATTACTCCGACTGCAAGTTCGACAACGACTTTGACAGTTGATGTAAATGCTGACGTCGCAAGTGATGCAAACTCAAACGGAAACGAAGCGGCTACACAAGCAACGCAATCAGTAGATACACTCAGACCGACTGTAGCAATTACTGACGATGAAGCCGGTACTGCGACTTCTGCAGGTGGGGACGTACAGTTTACGTTCACGTTCAGCGAAGCAGTAACAGGATTCGCAGCTGCAGATATTGACGTAGTAGGCGGAACAAAAGGAACGCTTGTGAACGAAAGCACAACGGTGTATAAAATGAATATTACGCCAACTGCAAGCTCAACGACAACTATTACAGTTGACGTAAACGCAAGCACTGTGGTTGATGCAAATTCAAACCCGAATACGGCAGCCACACAGGCAACGCAAGCAGTCAATACGTTAACACAAGTAGTGACTATAACAAGTCCAACCAGCAAGTCCTACAACACGTCGTTTGCAATCGTAGCACGAATCACAAACGTTACAGGTGTTGAAACTAACTGGACATTGTACCGCTTTGTGAATACGACCAACTATACCAACGCAACTGAATGGATGAACTTAACATACAATCATTCAGCAGGAACATATGTGTACTTCAATTTGACATGGAACATATCAGCGCTCATCAACGGAAACTATACGCTCGTCGTGAATTCAACAGACTTATCTGGCGATAATGTCTCGTCAAACATGACAGTCATCTTCGACACAGAAGATCCGGTGATAGACACATTCACGTGTTCAGACGTTGATGAAGACGACGACGCAGATTGCACATGTGATGCAACTGACAACAGCGAAGCATTCGGCGGAATATTGAATACAACAATTACCACGGATAGCACAGCCACGTCCGGTGCAAAAGATGCAACATGTGTCGCTACTGACGCAGCAGGCAACTCAATCAATGCGACAGCAACATTCGATGTCAATAAAGCATCAAGTGGTGGTGGCGGAGGAGGAGGCGGATCAGGCGCTACAACGACAACAACAACTTCAGGTACTGATGTCAGCGATGAAGACAAGCAAATCCTTGAAAGTCTTGACGTCAATCTAGAAGATGTACAAAGCGTTACAAAGCTTGCAGTCGTCACTCCGCCTGCAATCGCAGCAACAACTCTTGAAAAAATCCAAGAAAAGCTCGCGACACTCGACGTTCCAGTACAAGCTGCAATTAACACGTTGTTGACAAAGAATAACATCGCTGCAGCGCAAGTCGAAACAAAGACAACGGTATATAGAGTAACCAACAAAGACGGCACGAAATCCACGTTTACGCAAGTATCGCACGAAGTCACCGTCACAGTACCTAAGGGTGCGACAAAAGTACAAGTTGTTGAGATTATTCCAAAATCTGTTGCGACAAGCGCTTCACAGCTTTCAGGTAACTTCACAGTATTAGAAGACGATCCAGTTATCGCATTCAACGTACTTGTCAAAGACCTCAAGGGCGGCAAAGCGACAGTTTCGTATAATGTAGAAGGAGATGTTTCAAAGAACATCACGCAGTCGTCAACAATGGTCGTAGCACCAAAACCAACAGCAGCAACACCAACTACGGCTACGAAGTCACCAACGACAACAACGCAGCCAACAAATTCGACAAACACGACGCAACAAGAAAAACCAGTGGACTATCAACCAGATAGTTCTGGACCAAATATGATCGCAATGTGGGTCATGGTAGCACTTATTGTGCTCATCGCAGGCGGCTGGTGGTTCATTAGAATCAAGAAGAAACCTGGTTCTGGTGACGACTTGTATATGTTTAGCGAATACTAAATTTTTTCTTTTTCCCTTTTTGTTTTTAAATAACCCACAGATACACCCAAATAATCCAGATATAAGTATATAAACCCCGAATTCACACTCCAAAGCATGGTCGATTTCAACAGCATAAAAGACAAATGGAAAGCTCGCTGGAAAGAACAAAAATTAGGCGAAGCCATAGTTGATCCAAAACGACCTAAATTCTTTCTTATCTGGGCCTATCTGACCGTATCTGGGTTCCACCACGTCGGTCACATGCGCGGATACAGCTACGCTGACGCAATCTGCAGATACAAGCGCATGCAAGGTTTCAATGTCTTATTGACAGCAGGCGGTCACGCATCGGGTAATAGCGCCGTTGCAAAAGCGAAGAAAATCGCGGAAAACGACAAAGAGACAATTGATTATTATGCATCAATGGGTCTTTCAGACAGTCAAATTCATCAACTTGCGACGCCAGAAGGCTTTGTCGAATTCTTTAGTAAAAAATACATCCAAGACTACGACGAATACGGATTCCTTGGCGATTGGCGACGCTTCACCGTAACGACATATCCTGACTATAACAAATTCATTGAGTGGCAATTCAAGAAACTTAAAGAAAACAATCTCTTAGTCCAAAAGCCATATTATGCAACTTGGTGTGACAGCTGTGGCGCAGTCGCAGTAGATCCATCTGAATCAGACCTTAGTAAAGGCGGAAACGCTCAGAAAACAGAGTTCACTCTTATCAAACTTGAGTACAAACCAAAACAATTCCTCGTCGTTGCAACGTTGCGACCTGAGACGATGTACGGCCAGACCAACATCTGGATGAATCCTGATCACGAATATGCAATCCTCAAAGTCAAAGACGAACAATGGATTGTCAGCGAGAACTGTGCACAAAAGCTGCCGCACCAAATGGACAACATCACAAAGATAGGCTCCATCAAAGCAACAGAACTCATTGGAAAAACAGTCACTGCACCTTTTGTCGAAAAAAAGATTCCTATATTTCCCGCAGTATTTGCAAATCCAGACATCGGCACAGGAATCGTCACATGTGTGCCATCTGACGCGCCAGCAGACTTTGTTGCGTTACGAGATTTACAGAACGACGCTGCGCAATGCACAAAGTTCGGACTTAACATCTCCGACGTACAGGCAATCAAACTCATCCCGATCATTCATACAAAAGGATTCGGAGAATTCCCCGCAAAAGAAATCGCAGAGAAACTGGGCATAAAAAACCAAGCTGATCCTAAACTTGCGGAAGCGACAGCAGAAGCGTACAGTAAAGGCTTTCACACAGGCGTCATGCGAGATAATTGCACACTTGTAGCCGGCAAAAAAGTTGAAGACGCAAAAAAAATCATGAAAGAGGCGCTCGTCTCAAAAAATCTTGCAACAACATTCTACGACCTCTCAGAAGAAGTTATCAGCCGCTACGGCGACCGCGTCTACATCAAGCGTGTCGATGGCCAATGGTTCATCAAATACTCCGATGAGAAACTCACTAAGGACACAGTCAAACACGTCGAATCGATGAACATACAGCCTGACCAATTCAAACAGAATTTGCCTGGCATCCTCAACTGGTTTGAAGACCGAGCGTGTGCGCGTCAAGGCAGATGGTTAGGAACAAAACTCCCATTCGACCAAGCGTACACTATTGAACCGATTGCAGACAGCACACTCTATCCAATTTACTATCTCGTCAGTTTATATGTCAACAACGGACAGCTCAAAGTCGAACAACTCACCGAGCAGTTCTTTGACTTTGTGTATCTCGCAAAAGGAACAGCAGCTGACGTCGCGAAGAAAACCGGCGTAAGTGTACAGCTTATCGAACAGATTCGAACTGACGTCGAGTACTGGTATCCACTTGACTTTAACTTAGGCGGTAAAGAACACCAGACAGTCCACTTCCCAGTATACTTAATGAACCACGTCGGAATTTTGCCACAGAAGTACTATCCAAAAGGCATTTTCGTAAACTGGTGGGTAGTCGCAAAAGGCGGAAAGATCAGCAAGTCCAAAGGCGGCGCTCGAAGTATCGCAGACGAAGCGAATGTATATTCTGTCGACGCAATCAGACTCTTCTACGCGAACGTTGCAAGTCCGTTTGTCGATATCTCCTTTGAACCTGAAGATCTCCAAAAATACAAGAACAGACTCGAAAGAATCTACGAATGTATTGAAAATATCTCAACGTTCAGCAACCAACCACATTCACAACTCGATGACTGGCTTGTCAGCCAATTCAACACAAAACTCAAAATCATCCAGCAAAATATGGACGCATTCGAATTTAAGACAGTCACGGACGCAATTTATTTCACATTCTTCAACGACGTGCAATGGTATCTCAAGCGCGGCGGCAAGAATGCACAAACTCTCAAACCACTCCTAGCAGACTGGATTAAAACCATGGCTGCATTTACTCCATTCCTCGCCGAAGAACTCAATGAAAAAATAGGGAATAAATCCCTTGTCGCAACAGCGAAGTTCCCGACCGCGGACGATGCAAAGATCAAATCTAATCTTTCCGCGCTAGAAGTCCTTATAGAAAATACGAACTCAGATATATTGCGAGTAAAAGACTTGGCAAAAATCCAAAATCCAAAACAGATCACATTGTTCGTCAGTAAATCTTGGAAATACGATTTCCTCAAACAGCTCAAAGAACGATTTGCGCAGACAAAAGACATCGGCACATTGATGAAAGAGTTCACAGCCGCATTCCCACAGCAAAAAGCAGAAATCAGCGCACTCATACCAAAAATTCTCAAGAACGGCGTCGTACCAACAGTGTCCAACACGCTCCAAGAAGAATTTAGCACGCTGCAACAATCAGCACAGTTCTTATCGGCAATCCACGGCGGCACTGTCCAAGTCATAAAAGCAGATGAATCAACGCATCCAAAAGCTGCACAAGCAACACCTGGTAAAGCAGCCATCGTTGTAGAATAAAATTAAGCAGCAACACACAACAGATTCATCGCGTTTTTAAAATATAATCGAAAGGAAGCGAAAGACGACACCGAATCTACGATAGTAGCCATGTGTCTTAAATGTGAAACTCGAGACATCAAGTCAGGATTTCCATCACAAAGGCATTCAAGCATTACTACTAATTTGTCTAGCATCAAGCGCACATCAGCGTAATACTTAGCGTCTGTGACCAAGGTATAATCTCTATGAATTGCACGAAGCTTGACTTCAATATATTGGTTAGCAGGCAAAAACTTCTTGTTGTATGAAGCATACTTAGAAGACGCTTGTAAAGAATAATCACGCATAAAGACACTTAATGCTGAATTAATCCAAATGCGATCAGAATCTATCGTTTCCTGTGTAGGCATAGCGCTTTTTTGATAACTTTATTCAAAAAGGTTTCTATTCAGAAGAAAAAAGAAAGAAAAAATTTATCTTTGGAATTTACCTGAACTACCTGCGTGGCTGAAGTTGAACATCTTCGAAATTGCCACATCAGCAGAGGAGATAGCGTTTTGCGCTTTAACCTTTGCTGCAGCTGGGTTGTCGTCTTCAGTCGGTTCAGTTGTAAATTTCTTTTCCTGTCCGCCTGAGCTTGGTCGGCTCTGCGTAGGAGCTGATAATGATCGCTGTTCGAGTTCCTTGACTAATTTTTCGACAGAAGCGAGCTTCTTGTCAGTCTGGTCTGCGAATTCTTGCATCTTGAATGCAAGTTGTCTGATCTGTGAATCTGCATACTGCTGTAATTCGGCCTTCAATTGAGCGATGACTGCGTGGTCGATTGCTACTTGAGCTGGTGTTCCTGGAGCTGCTGCTGGCGCAAGAGTTTGTTGCGCAACGTGATGGACTGGCTGTGTGTATTGCGGTTGTACGTGTTGGACTTGTACACCGATGCCACTTGATACCGTTGCTTGTCGCGACGTGCGGTTCTGATTCCAGAACATGTCGTTCATCTTGTCGTTCGTCAATGATGCATTCTGTTCAACGAAAGAGACATCCACGCCGATGTTCTTGAACAATGCAGAATCTTGTAATTTACTCTTACTCATGTAACACCTTTCTTTACAGACCAGTATACAAAGTTGTATATTGGAATAGTAAACCCACGCAGTTATTTGTTTATAAAGTTTTTTCTTTTGGGTAGTGATTTCACCTGAAAAAACGGAAAAAAACAACTTTTGCCGACGAGATTTTCTAAAACAATACAAACGAGTACATAATAATCATGATTTTTATGTAAAAGGATAGGACTAAACCCACTAAATAAGACAAAAGCAGGCAAAAACGCACAATAGCAGACAATGGCAAACAGAAGCAGGTTGTAGCAGAATCGTCAACGAGCACAGAGAAGATAACGATAACACAGTCCAAGAGAAAATGAGAAATCTGCGTCAAAAAGAAAATGTTTGACGAGAAACATATGATCCCTCGGAGATTTGAACTCCGGACCTCTCGATTATCAGTCGAGTGCTCCACCAGGCTAAGCTAAGGGATCAGTCTGTGAATGACCGAATTAGAAGTTTATTTATAAAGCTTTGGGAGACTGCGCCGTAGATCCAAAAAAGAAATACAAAATAATTAGCTTATACAAAAAATCAGCGAATATTCGTCGAGAAAACGAGTCCAAAAAAACAAGAACATTTATAAAAGAAACCCCTATCAAAGTTACTGGGGAAATGGGGTATAACGACAAGTAAATCACAATTCTTGGAGCCAATAATAATGAGTGAAAATACAAAGGCATACGATTCATCAAGCATCGTCGTACTAGAGGGTTTGGAAGCAGTCAGAAAACGACCAGGTATGTATATTGGATCAACCGATATACGTGGTCTGCACCATTGTGTCTACGAAGTCGTCGACAATTCGGTGGATGAAGCACTCGCTGGTTTCTGTAATAAAGTCACTGTCACAATAACTAAGGAAAATAGTGTTCGCGTAGAAGATAATGGACGAGGAATCCCGGTCGACTTACACCCTGCACTCAAACAATCGACACTCACCGTCGTTCTAACTAAATTGCACGCAGGCGGTAAATTCGACAAGAACACCTACAAAGTATCCGGTGGTTTGCACGGTGTCGGTGTTTCCGCAGTAAACGCACTCTCAGCTAAACTCATTGCAACAGTATATCGCGACGGAAAAATCAGCCAACAAACATTTGAGAAAGGAATTCCGTCCACGCCAGTCAACTCGCTAGGACCAACGACACTACGCGGAACGACAATCGAATTCTGGCCAGATACTTCAATCTTTGAAACCAACAATTTCCAATTCGAAGTACTCTCAACGAGATTGCGAGAACTTGCGTTCCTAAACAAAGGAATCTCTATCATCCTTGTCGATGAAAGATTCGATAACCCTGAACTATTCAAGAAGCATGAATTCTTCTACGAAGGCGGTATCGTATCATTCGTCAAATTCCTCAACGAAAACAAAATTCCGTTGCACGACCCGATCTACTTCAGCAAAGAAAAGGATAACACTGTCGTCGAAGTCGCTATGCAGTACAACGACACATACAACGAAAATGTCTTTTCCTTCGTCAACAATATCAATACCGTAGAAGGAGGAACGCACGTCGTGGGTTTCCGCTCCGCACTCAACCGAGTCCTTAACAAATATGGTTCTGAACTCAAACTTGCAAAAGATGGCAAGGATGAAATCAAACTCACCGCAGAAGACGTCAAAGAAGGCCTCACTGCAGTTGTCTCAGTCAAAGTCCCAGAACCACAATTTGAAGGGCAGACAAAAGCAAAACTAGGAAGTTCCTATGTGAAAGGCCTCGTCGACGAAGTCGCCTACGGCGCATTCGAGACATTCTTTGAAGAGAATCCGGCAATCACAAAGAAAGTGATTGAGAAATGCGTACTTGCGTATAAAGCGCGAGAAGCCGCAAAAAAAGCACGCGAACTCACACGCAGAAAAGGAGCATTAGATGGCGGCAGTCTTCCAGGAAAACTTGCAGACTGTTCCAACCGAGACCCATCCAAGTGCGAATTATATTTAGTTGAAGGGGATTCGGCCGGCGGCAGTGCCAAACAAGGCAGAAACCGAGAATTCCAAGCAATTCTTCCGCTGCGTGGTAAAATTCTCAACGTTGAGAAAGCAAGACTTGTCAAAGTCCTCTCAAGTGAGCAAATCGTCACAATGGTCACAGCCCTAGGCTGCGGTATTGGCGATGAATTCAATATCGCGAAGCTTCGCTACCACAAAATTATCATCATGACTGACTCGGACGTTGACGGTTCGCACATCGCAACACTGATTTTGACATTCTTCTACAGATACCTCAAACCGCTGGTTGACAACGGACATATTTTCCTTGCTCAGCCGCCACTGTATCTAATCAAGAAAGGGAAAGAGAAACAGTATGTGCGTGATGACGCAGCAAAAGCTGTGTTGCTCAAGCAATGGGAAGCATCTGAAAAAGACCTCGTCATCCAGCGATACAAAGGTCTTGGTGAAATGAACCCTGAACAGCTTTGGGAAACAACGATGGATCCACAAGTCCGTGTGCTCAAACGCGTGATGGTCGAAGACGCTGTCGAAGCTGACCGCGTGTTCACCATGCTTATGGGAGACGTCGTTGAGGACAGAAAGAAATTCATCATGGACAACGCCAAGTTCGTGACTAATCTTGATGTCTAATGAAAGTCACTTTTTACTGGACTGAGATAATTGATCTGCTCAAGTCTTTCGTAGGAATAACTATTCTTTTTTCATTGTATTACTTTAGAAACGTCACATTTTGGCAAGCGCTGCCAACCGTCGCATTGTTCGTAGGCATCGGATTCATCCTACACGAACTAGCGCACAAATTCATGGCATCATATTACGGGTACAATTCCTATTACGTCAGCAACGACATGATGCTGCTTGCGTCACTGGTCATCGGATTCTTCGGCGTCTTATTTTTGGCGCCAGGCGCAGTTATTACTGAAAACGTCCGAAAAATGAAACATTTAGGAATCATTTCACTTGCAGGACCAGCGACGAACTTTATGTTAGGTATAATCTGCCTCATCGGTCTTGCCTTTCATCCGATTTTTGTAGTCGGCTACAGCATCAACGCATGGCTTGCATTATTCAATATGATTCCATTCCTCGGCTTAGACGGCGAGAAAGTATTGGCATGGAACAAAACAGCGTACATAATATCAGTAGTAGTTATTGGCGCTCTCTTTATTGGCACCTACATCATATAGTTCAGATATAATTCAATAGTTCAATTACGTAACATTTATTAGCAAATCCAAGAAAATCATCGACGATGAAATACATACAGAACTGGCAAAAAGTGTTGACACATTCATATATTTCCATTTTCTCACACCCATATCTTGTCACATTTGTTTTCCTCCTACAAATCGGTCTCATTTCGGCATTTGCATTCTTTCATTTTCCAATAACAAACAATATGCAAACCGTGCTCTATGCGGCGTCACAAAACGTTCAGGAAATCGTTGAGGCATCCACAAATGATCCGACGTTCATAGTAGAGTATGCGAACAAAACATTGCTTTCAATAATCTTGAATGACAATACGCTGCAAGGATATGCATTCGATTTCGCAAAACTTGTTCTTTTACTAGCGACTGCGACATATCTGGTTTACACGCTGTTCCAGTCCGCCACAGCTCGCATCATCGGACGCATGGTGTGGAGAAAACAGCCCTACACAATCCTCGCATTTATCCGTATCAACTTGATCTGGTTTGGTTTCTATCTCATAGGCAGATTCTTTATTCTCGTCGCAGATATTATCTTTACGATCAACAAAGACACCCCTGCCGGACTCGCACTCGCATATCCGATTTTGCACATCATCATGTTTTACTTCATTTTCATATCCTATGCACAACTGCAAGATGGCAAGGCATGGCAAGCAGTCAAGGCGTCAGTGAAACTAGGCATAACTCAAATCAAGTATTACGGCCTTAACTACATCCCATTCGCGCTCTATCTATTCCCGACGACAAAAAGTGCCATCGACGCGGTCTTTATCCTCATTGAAGAAATACCATTCATCGGTATTGCGATACCAATACTCATTCTATTTTTCTTCTACTTGTTCTTCATCGCCAACGTCTTCTCCATAAGACAACTTATCAATGAAAAAAAGTTTGCCTGATTGGATTTGGTACGTCAGCGGCGTTGTATTGCTCATACTTCTCTTTGTCGCAATGATGCAATCGCCAAATATCGATGTCCAGCAAAAAACAACCAAGGTAAATGCCCAAATTCCGCTCAACGTCGTCGAATCCACCAGTGATCTGCTCGTCATCGAATTCGTAGACTATCAATGCCCATACTGTGCTCAATCAAGAAATACACTATCTCAAGTGAAAGAACGATTCGTCGGACAAAACCTGGACTTTCAAACACACCACTATCCTCTAGCTACTGTCCACCCACAAGCAGTCGACGCTGCAATCACGTTTGAATGCGCGAAAACGATAAACAAATCAGAACAAATTGCAGAATGGATGTTCACGCACCAAAACGCGCTAGATCAGTCTTCTCTCAAGACGCAACTGCAAACACTCGGCGTACAAAATCCGCAGAATTGTTTTGAAGACCAGCAAATTAAGAACATAATTGCTTCAGACATCAGCTTAGGAAACGTATTTGGCGTGCAAGGTACACCTACATTCGTCATCGTCGATCCACAAAATACGACGACAAGCGACATATTTGAAGGAAATCGCCAAGTGACAGAATTATCTAATGCCATTCTAGAAAGATTGCAGAACAAACAAGTAAAATAACGATAACCAAAACACCAGTTTGACTGCCTATCAAAGAAAAACCAAACATTGTATGCTTGCGAGCAAAAGCCTTATAAATGAATAGAGGAGAAATAGGGGATGCAACACCTTATCAGGCAATGGTTCCTTATATCGTTCACAATCTTGTTCGCAATCTTATCGTGGTTCGTACTAGAACCATATGTGTTTGCACTCATAACTGCAAGCATGCTTGCAATCCTGTTCTATCCAGTATACAAAAAGTTGAACGTATTCTTCAAATCTCAGACATTGGCGTCGCTCATCATTTGCGCATGCATTATACTTGGCGTTCTGATTCCCACGATTTTTGTGATGAACGCTTTGTTCATTGAGTCAAGCAACGTACTTGTGCAACTGCAAAATCAGCAAGCAGTCACAGAAAACATGTTTGATAAAATCCAACTCTTCGTCGACGAGTTGCCCTTCTCCACTTTGCTACCAATAAACGTCAGAGCCCAAGCAACAAATCTTCTATCAAGCGGCATCATGTTCCTAAAAAACAACCTCGCACATCTTCCAAATCTACTCATCAGTACTGCACTCATGCTATTCATACTCTTTTTCCTATTTAGAGACGGAAAGAAACTCGTCACGACATTTTACGGCATCGTGCCGTTGACAACAGTACAGCGCGACGCACTTTCTGCTCGACTCAAAAATGTAACATATGCAGTAGTATATGGCCAGGTAGCTGCAGCACTTGCGCAAGGCATCATCGCAACAATCGGTTACTTTATTTTCGGCATCAAAGCTCCAATTGTATGGGGCGTCATTACAACATTCTTTGCGCTCGTCCCATTTGTCGGCACAGCGATAATCTGGCTTCCTAGTGGCCTTTACTTGCTGTGGACAGGCATAGACTCAGGATTGTGGTGGAAAGGTTTGGGACTTATCATTTACGGCGTCGTCGTTATTAGTACAATCGATAACATCGTTCGACCATTCTTTATCGGTGAGCGAGGCAGCATTCATCCAGTCATTGCGTTCATAGGCGTCTTAGGCGGACTTGCAATGTTCGGCATCGTGGGTGTGTTCGTTGGACCCCTTATACTCGCATTGTTCTTGTTATTCTTGGACTTGACGATCATGTCCGTCTTGAAAACCAAAAAATCAGTATTTCCTATTTTAAGAAAAGAGAGGTAATTGTATGTTATTAAGAGCATTGCATATTCCATTTACAACCGGCGGAATCCCTATCATCGTCATGAACGAACGACTTGCACACAGCAAGTCATTTCGACAAGGCGACAGAATCCAAGTATCCTACAAGAATAGAAAAGTAATCGCTACATTAGATACGACTCGATCCGCAAAACTAGCACCAGTTGGATTTGTAGGCTGTTTTGACGAAACGTGGCAAGAACTCAAAGTCAAAAGCGGCGCACAAGTCGTTCTCGAGCACGAAAAGAAGCCTCAAGCAATCTTTCTCATTCAAAAAAAACTTCGAGGCGGTAGATTATCCAGCGACGACTTTAAGACAATCATACAAAGCATCGTCAATAATGAAATTACCGACATCGAGATGACATATTTCGTCTGTGCATGTTACGCTCACG
>DATGWN010000099.1:0-20060 GCA_035299465.1 Acidobacteriota bacterium
GTGTAAATGCGGCGATGTTCTTCATTGCGTCGCACAACGTAGGTTTTTGTATGGTATGGCTTTCGGTATGAAAGCTGTCAATTATTTGTTTCATTTTTCTCCAGCAACAAAATATGTATAGAAAAAATCCAGCTTACTGCCAGGTATATTGTTGCATGAAAGAAGTGTATGGTAACTTCTTTATATATTTATTTTTTAGATGCCGGTTTTGTATCGTTTGTATTGTGTTTTTGTATAATGCAGTCATCCATTGTTGGTTGTCTGCTATCGTTTGGCAGTCTTCCATAAAAGTTCGAAATATGCGACGTAAGCTTGCGCTATCTCCTTGCTTTGAATAACGATTGCGAATGGATTGTCGGACCAGTAAATCAGAGCGGTGGTTTTTCCATAAATGTTAATCGTCAACGGAGCGGGCGGAAGGTCTAAATGCTTTACCTGCGACAATTTGCTTTTTGGAAAATTCTTTTCGTTGGTTAGTATCTTTATCGTGACGCCTTTTCGGATGCGATCAACTTCATACCAATGAAAGAAATGTTTGAGTTTGTCGATTGCAAAGGTTGTCGCACCCAACAGATAAACTTCTTTGCATTTGAGTTGTTCTTGGAGCAAATTCTTGATTCCTGAGATTCCTCTGTAAAACAAAGTTGTTTCTCGCTCTCTGATTGTCATAAACAGTTGACTCAAATCAGATATAACGGGTTGTGACGATTCTTTTATGCGATCTAATTTTTCCAATAATACTTGAGGATTTGCGGGAGAGAAAATTTTGTTATTGTTTTCGACGATGTACTTCACGAGACCTTTCTCGATGAGCGTTTCAAGTGTATCGTATACTGTTCGTCTATGAAGACCACATTTGCGCGTTATGACGCTTGCGCCACAGGATCCTATGTTGAGGAGCGCCACATATACTTTCTCCTCGTTATTGGTAAGGCCGAACTCTTTTAGTTTCATCTGTTTTGTGGACGTCTTAAGACTTATATAGGTTGTGGTGATATTTACTCCCACAGAGGCATTTAATAAACGCTTTCTCCCTCGTTTCTATGGCATACATACAACCTCAGGAAGCAATTTTCAACACAAGCTTCGAACAAATACTCAAGGATCACAACGACAGAACTCTCGTCCAACCAAAGGAAGACGGCTACAGATTCCAGATTCACCGCACCAAAGACGGAATTACAGCGTATACTAAATCGGGGAAAGTGGCACCTTTTGTCATTTATCCAGAAGTCTACAATAGCGTCCACAAACTACCACCATGTATTCTGGATTGCGAACTTGTCGGTCTTTCTCGCAAAAACGCGCTTGCCTTCGAGTCAATACAAAAAAGATATCGCGCTCGTATTTCTGATGTGCAAACATACATGGACAGCGGACTCGTTGCGGCGCACCCGCTTAAGTTGGTCGTCTTTGATGCGATGAAATGGGAAAAAAAGAATCTGTTACAAGAACCCTTCGAAACGCGCGAGCAATATACTGCAAAAATAGCAGAGAAAAATATATTTGCGGCACATACTACGACAATCCGGGATGCAAGATCGCTTGAATCTCTGTTTGAATCCACAGTTGCAAATGGCGGCGAGGGGCTTATGTGCAAAGACCCGCAAGCAACGTACGGTCAGCGCGGCGCATGGTATAAACTCAAACGATTTGAAACGATTGATGCAGTCATCGTGGGTGTGTACGAGCAGGATGGCTTGCCAGGTCAGGCGCTTTGTGCTGTCCGAAATGGAAAAGAACTACAGACTATTGGCATTGTAAACTTAAAACGTGAAGACTTCGCCCAGAAACTTGCATATCTAAAGGACACAAAAGTAGGGGATGTTGACGCGCTCGAACTAAACGATTCACTTGTCGCTACTCATGCTCCAACTTACTTTGTCAAGCCCACTACAGTACTAGAATTACGAGCTTTGAATATTTCGTACGGGAAAAATCTACACAGCTGTAGCATGTATAACGGCGAATCCTATTCACTACGCATAGGGCATGTTCACCGTTTGCGTCCAGATAAAAATGCGACACAGATCAACACAACGCACGATGTCGTTATGGCGTATAAACGAGAACGAGGTGAAGCATGATTCCGCCAGAATATATGGATCCTTCAAAGATTAAGATGCGTATCTGCGCAGACTTATACAAATGTAAACGCCCAGGCATGGATGGGTTGCTTTCATGGCTGTCCAAGAGCGATTATTTTAGTGCCCCTGCAAGTACACAATATCACGGTGTTTTTGCTGGCGGACTTGCTGCGCACTCTGCGTCGGTGCGAGATATATTCGTTCGTCGATGCCATGATTATGACTTCGCTATACCAGTGGAATCTGCAAACATTGCAGGATATCTGCATGACGCGTGCAAAATCGACTATTATTTTCCCAATGTTTTGAAGGATGGAAAGATTTCCGAAGCAAAGCCCTATGTTACGAAAGATTCATTTCCGCTCGGACACGGGGAAAAGTCGGTCGCACTTATTCAAAAACATATCCAGCTTAGCGAAATTGAGATGATGCTTATCCGCTGGCACATGGGTGGCTTTGATCCGGCATGGAACGACTACAAGGACTCCGTATTAGATAAATATCCACAGGTGCTTGCGTTTCATCACGCAGATTACGAAACTAGTAGATTCTATGGATTGTAAGAACTAAATTTTCGTTTTTGAGCTCAATTGAGCTTTTTTTGTTGCAATAAGTTTCAATTGCTCGGCAGTTTGAGTTCTAAAATTGTCTTCTGCAGTAATTACATGCGCTGCGCGAGTCATAATTTCCCCTTGTTTGTCAGGAACGATATCATCCGGGCTTTTTTGAGCGGTTTGGATTAGCGCGCTGACATTCAGTTTCAATTTTGCATTGTCCACGGCTTTTTGCACTTCATTGAGTTTTTGTTCTGCATCGCTGTATTTTAGAATTGCTTCCTCAATCCGATTTGCGCCTGCCAATGCATTCGCCTCAGTTAACGAAATGAGGGCATGCTTGTACGTGTCCGCCAACATATCGTGTACGTCTGTAAAAGAATGCACTGTTGCTTTAATGACTTTGACTTCTTGCTGCAATTTGGGATTAAAGACGTGATTATGTCCGAGCTTGCCGGCGCCATATCCTGCACTGAGTGTAATGAGAAGCATCAGACTCGTATCTACCAAAGTGTCAAAGAGGGCAGCCGATGGTTTTGATGTTTTCTTTTCGCCGGTAAACCAAGATAGGAAACTCATATGTCAAGGGGATCGAGGGTGGTATTTAAAATTTAGGTCTTAAAGATTATAAAGAGGTCAATTCAATAACTCATCATGGTTTTCATTCGTGTCAAGACAATCTCCGGAAAGAAGTATGCTTATTCTGTCGAAAGCGTCTGGAAGAAAGTTGGCACCCGACAAAAGGTCAAAGGGTATTTAGGAAAAGTCTATTTTCTATCCGAAACGCCGGCTCTCACAACGTTTGATCTGACCAAACCATATGCAGGTTTTTTAGATGCTCTTTTAGTCCAGTTGGGATTCACAGCGACTGGCAGTATCTTCACAAGAAAAGTGAGTGATGGCGCGAGAGAAAAGACAATTGTAGTGGACTTAGAAAAAGGTACGGTGCGAGATGAGGATAAAGCCGAGCGAGTACTTGCTGTAAACGACGGATACCTTTGCACGGACACACTGACTGAAGTAAAAGCTGCCCTTGAACAATCGAAATCAACTACTGGAGAAGCGCTCGCGCAGAGTCTAGTGAATGCAGGTTTTCGCATCGCACCTGAGTGTTTTGTGGCAGTTTTTCAAGCTAAACAAACTGCATCTAAATAGGCCAAATTACACATAAAAGAGGGTTAAAATAGCAGAATTCTCTAAAGTGCCTAAAACTCTCACTTTCTATATTCGGGTTGATGCAAGTATTTTCTTGAAATGTTCATCTAGGAAGTACCGCTTCACACCATCTGCACCTGTCATCTCATGCAGAGGGATGTTCTTGCTTTTGAGTCTACAAATGATATTTTTGATTGTTGACGGACTTCGCCCGTAGTTAACGGATATGTCCTTGTAGCTTAACTTTTGGTTCGTTCCAACAAGGATCAATAATATTGCACGCTCTGATGTAGTTAAGGAACCTGCAATCTCTCGCAATGTATTGGATGGCGCATATCTTACCACTGGCGCTTCTGGTTCCAAATCCTCACTTTTCCTATGGGAAACTGGGGCTGGAGCTGGTTCTGGCACCGGTTTAGGCTGTTCTGAGAGCCGAGCTACCTCTTTTTTTAGCGTTTGGAGCTCATCTACAACGCTCAAAATGGCCTTATTGTACTGTCCAACCATTTGGGAAAGGGACGCCTGAAGACGCGCCGTATCGCCTCTTAATGCGTCAAAAGCCTGTTGCTGCTTTGACAAGGATTGGTATAGCGACGTATGCGCAGTATGCAGCTGCGCTATCTCTTCAGTCAGTTTTGGAACGGTCTTTGCATGCTCTATCACTTTTGCATCAGTATGCTTCTTTTCAAGCTGGGAGAGCATGTGCAAAAAGTACTGGTTCCAGCGCTCCATTAAAGTTCGAGATTCTTTAGAAAATTGATCGATTCTGCCGATGTCTTTTGCTACATTACCAAAGCTTACTCGGACCGGTTCTAGGTGGCCTTGGATGCGCTTTTGAATGTGGCTATCGAACAATGTTTTTATCATTATACCCCCGTTTAGACGGCCCTAGTATATAAACCTTTCTCGAGAACGTTGTAGACGTCTAAACGGGCGTCTAAACGCGTCTAAACGAGCGTCTACTAACGTCTAAACGCCCATAGACGTCTTAAACGGGCGTCTAAACGGGCGTTGCTAAAAAGGTAGGCTAAAACGGATCAAAAAGTGTTGGAAAAATCATCCGAAAGATGCCATACAAAACGACACAAAAAGGAAGCCAATTTTGCATCAAAAAGGTGAGCCGAAAGAATAGCGCCAGTGACACAGAAAATATGCCAAAAAAGTCCAAATTATGTGTAAAAAGTGAGCATTGTTTTCAATTCAAATCCGAATCACACAGGAATCTTATACTGAGTGAGTTTTTTACCACAAAAAACGGGCAAAAAAGCCTACTAAATTCAACACACTTATGGATCAAAAAATACCATGTTTTTGCTGGAATTTAAACCAAAAACCATCAAAAAAAGCCACCGTTTTTAGGCACAGAATATGTCGCAGAACTGTACGAAAAATAGTGCCGTCACAATCCCGTTTGGGCGTTTAGACGCGTTTAAACGGGCATAGACGCCCGTCGAGAAACGCTTAGACGGCTAAAAAACAGTAAAGCAAAGTTTAAATAAAAGATACCACTCCAAAACGATATGAACGCACCAAAAAACGCATCAAAAAAAATCTTAGTTACGAGCGCATTGCCTTATGTGAATAACATTCCACACCTAGGCAATATGATGTGTATCATAAGCGGCGATGTTTATACGCGATTTTTACGCTCAAAAGGGCACACAGTAATCTCAGTTTTAGGCACTGACGAACATGGCACTACTACGCAAACAAAAGCTCTCGAAGAAGGAGTGAGTCCACGGGAGATTTGTGACAAGTATTTTGCGATCCATAAACGCATCTACGAATGGTTCAATACTTCCTATGATTGCCTAGGTAGAACCAGTGCGCCAGAGAACCATGAAATTTCATCCGACATTTTCCTCAAATTGCACAAAAATGGGTTCATTCTCCAAAAGGAAAGTGAGCAGTTCTATGATGAAGAAAGACAGATGTTTTTGGCAGATAGATTCGTAGAAGGCACATGTCCACATTGCCAGTATGCGGAGGCACGCGGAGATCAGTGCGACAAGTGCGGAAATCTACTGGAACCTAATCAACTCATCAATCCGAGATCCAAGCTTTCAGGCAAGACTCCAATCAAAAAGAAGAGCAATCATCTATACATTGATCTTCCAAAACTTGAGCCTACGCTGCGCCAATGGATTACTTCCAAAGAATCAAATTGGTCTGAAAACGCACGTACCATTACGCATGCTTGGTTAGACAAGATGCTAGAGCCTCGAGCTATTACTCGCGATCTTAAATGGGGTATCCCAGTACCGCTCAAGGGTTTTGAAGACAAAGTCTTCTACAGCTGGTTTGATGCACCGATTGGCTATATTTCAATCACCAAGGAATGCCGAAAAGATTGGCATGACTGGTGGCACAACAATAAGGATGTTCGTCTAGTGCAGTTCATGGGAAAGGATAATACGCAGTTTCACACCATCCTATTCCCCGCGTTCTTGCTTGGTGCAAAGGACGACTATACATTACTTGACACTATTTCAGTAAATGAGTTCCTTAATTACGCAGATGGTAAATTTTCCAAAAGCCGAGGTACCGGCGTATTTGGGGACTCTGCAATCGAGACAGGAATCCATCCTGACGCATATAGATATTACTTGATAGCTATCCGGCCTGAGAAGGAAGACACTACGTTTGATTGGCTAGACTTTGGACAGAAGATTAACCGAGAACTTATTGACAACTATGCAAACTTGGTCAACCGGGTCATCAGCTTCACCAATCGCTTCATGGAAGGCAAGGTGCCAAAGATCACTAAAGACGATTTGAATATATCTAACGACTTTAGAACGTTGGAACAATTGTACGATGATATCTCACTAAAGGCCGCATTGAAGCAAGCAATGGGAATCTCCAAGTCGCTCAATCAGTACTTCCAAGAAAAGCAACCTTGGAAAACTATCAAAGACAACCCGGCTGCCGCACAAAATACTATCGCTATTTTGCTCAACCGTATCAACGATATCACCATTGCACTTGCACCCGTAATCCCCGCATTGGCTGCCGAAGTCTTCAACCAACTAAATAGCAAGCACCAATCGTGGAATGATATTGGAAAGATCACATTGCCGGCAGGGCATGCGTTGGCACCCGAGAAGCCTTTATTGCCTAAGCTTGAAGATACGCAAATCGCATCCTTGCGGGAACGATTCAAGAATAAACAGACTGACAATAAATTCCCTCTTAACTTAAAGGTCGCCCAAGTATTGGAAGTCAAAGAACATCCAAATGCAACTAAACTGTATGTGCTTAAACTCAATGTAGGCGATCATGAACGTCAGATTGTTTCTGGACTTCGTGACCATTTGAAGCCTGAAGAAATTATCGGAAAGAAGATTATCCTGGTATCCAATCTCAAACCGGCTCAGCTTCGAGGGGTTGAAAGTCAAGGCATGTTGCTTGCAGGCATGAATGCAGACAAGAAACTTGCGTTACTTGAAGTCAAGCACTCTAAACCTGGCGATGCCGTAGTCTTTGAAGGGTACAGCTCAAACACTCAGGAAATAGCTTACGAAGAGTTTGCTAAGCTTACTATCACTGTAAAAGATAAGAAAGTCATCTACGAAGGAAAACAACTGAAGACTACAATCGAAAACGTGACATGCGATCTTGGATCAGGCAAGGTTAGCTAGATTCATTCAAACAACGCGTCTTCGTTGCTTGGTTGGACTTGCGGCTCAGTTGCAGGCGTATCGGTAGTTTGATCTGTGGTTTGCGTATCCGATAAAACTTCGTCATCTAAGGAAGAGACTTGCGTGTTTACAATTTCATTCTGTGTCTCTATAGTAATTTGATTGTTTACAATATTTTGAAGGTCGCTTTCAGAAAGCGGCGGCGTTGGAATATTTACTGATGCGTTCGCCAAAGCGTCCTTTTGCTCGGCAGTTAATTCATATGAATGCGCCCCGTATAACGTCACACAGCTTTTTGACTTGAATTCGTCTTTGATTTTATCACATATTGCAACTGTACCAACTTGTGCGACTGCCAAATTCACATAGCAACTGTCTTTTGCTACGTCATCGTCAATCATCTCACAGTATTTTTCTTCTTGTGAAATATCTGCAATCTTATGATAACAAGATAACTGGCCTGCGCGAGTGGTGATTTGTACGCAAAGTTGCGCGGCTTTGTCAGGGTTTGTCACGGCTAAAGATGCAACTTGTCTGTCAATTTCAAATCGTGTCAATGTCGTCGAACCTGTCCCAGTGGAAACTGGCGGAGGAATGTTTTCTTCTTGATCTTCTTTAGGCTGTGTTACAACAGGTTTCTTTTCTGGATCTTTTATTACTACTGGCGGTTTTGTTACAGGTTCTAGATCTACATCTGGCACATATACGTCAGGTTCATCTGAGCCGTCACCCATTATGAACATGGCAACTGCGCCGAATAAGAACAAAACACCAATGAGGATGATTGCAAATACAAGTATTGGAGGCGTACCGGAAGATGAACCGCCAGGCGAAGTATATGAGAAAGCGGCATTAATGTCGCCTTGAGTATAGCCAGAAGCAGCAAGAGCTGCGCGGATAGTAGCGTCGCTATATCCTAGATTCTTATTTTGGAGAACATAGTTTATGAGTTGCTGACTCGGCGCCATACTGTGTTTTTCCACGGCTTTGTATTTAAATATGTTGTAGTGATGATATTTCTCGCGATGTGGCGCAGAAAAAGTCCATTTCAGAAGCATTAAATAATCGGGAAACTACATAGAGTTATGGTTACTCGAATCGTTTTTTTAGGTACAGCAGGCGACAGTATAGTGATGGGCAAGCAACTTCGAGCAAGTGGCGGCATCTATTTTGAACACGAATCACTCAAATTACTCATCAATCCTGGTCCGGGCACACTCGTTCGGGCTAAACAATTCGACATAGCGCTTCGTGAAATTGACGGCGTTCTTGTAACACATTCGAGCATCCTTTCTTCTAACGACGTGAATGCAACAGTCGATGCGATAACCAACGGCGGACTGGATAAAAAGGGTGTTGTCGTGTCAACGCCGGCTGCGTTAGATGGTTCTGCGACAATTTCGCCATTATTGAGTTCGTCATCAGTTGCGAATCTGGAAAAAATTGTGCGACTCAACATCGGAGACAAAGTCGCCCTCAACGATATTGAAATCATGCCTACTCCCACACAACACAGTGATCCCTCAAGAATCGGATTCATGCTTATTTGTCCTGAAGTTAAGATAAGTTATGTGGGCGATAGCGCATATGCAAAAAAGCTAGTACGTGCACACGCACAGACAGACGTATTGATAGTCAACTTACCTAATCTGACCGCAAAAACAGATTCTATGGGCGTCGCCGAAGCAACACAGCTTATCTCAGAAATACAACCAGGCATCGCAATCATCACCGGTTTTGGAATCAAAGTTGTCGAAGCAGATATACTCAACATTGTCCGCAACATCCAACAACAGACTAAGGTTCAAACGGTTGCGGCCAAAGATGGGCTTTCTATCGACCCACAATCCTATGTCAAGTTGACCGAACAGACTAAGTTGCAATAAAATGAAGATCTCATATCTAGTATTATACACGAATGATTTGGATAAGACGAAGTCATTCTATGAAGGTCTTGGATTTAGACTGACGCCAGAATCACATGGAACTGGTCCGTTGCATTACTCGTGCACTTTGGATTCACTCGTCGTCGAATTGTATCCCACAAGGAAGTCGCCGACTGTTACTAGAATCGGAGTTGTGCACCCCGCTCTTGAGACCTTACTATCCTCACGACCAGACATTCATCCCAATAAGTTGGGAAACTACGAGATCAAAGACCCGCAAGGCACAACCATAGAGTTTTTAAAAAACACTCCATCCTGATAGGGTATGAGTGACTTGACGCCAGCGCAAATTCTAGAGCAGCAAAAAGCAAATTGTCCGTTCTGTGCGATTGTCGCAGGTAAAATCCCAGCAAATAAAGTCTACGAAGATGATCAAATTCTTGCTGTCGCAGACATAAATCCACTCTCAAAAGGGCATATCATCATACTTCCAAAAGAGCATTATCCGATTTTACCGATGGTACCGGCAAAAACGTCCAAGCATCTGTTTGAAAGAATCAAGTATTTGAGCAAGGCAGTAAAGGAGGCCGCACCATGTGCCGCAACAACAGTATTTATCGCGAATGGCGCAGCAGCAGGTCAACAATCGCCACACGTGCTTATCCACATCATTCCACGCGACTTAGGTGACGGGCTTCCATTCTCTTTGAAGACAGGTTCTATAGACGACGCAAAGGCACAGCAGCTCGCTTCTGCTATGCAGACGCATGTGACGCAAATTTTTTCTACAGTAACTACTGAGCAAAAAAAAGCGCTTGCGACGTATATCGACGGTCATCCTGAGATCCAAGAATTGCTTTTGACAAATCCTGAAGAACTCAAGAAGAAGATTAGTGAGGATGAACAGCTTCAGAAATTATTCACAGGCGTTAATATCGATTCCTTGTCTAAACGACTCAGCACGGGGGGTAATGCATGACAACGCCAGTAACCGTGTACGAAAACAGTGATTTCTTTGTCGTTTTACATGATCGTCCAGCAGTGCTTGGCCACATGCGGATTTTTCCAAAACAACCTTATGGAACTATGGAAGAAGTTCCACGTGACATCCTTGCCGTCATGTTCGATACGGCGTCCAAATGTGCCACCCTCCTTTTTGATGGGCTTCAATGTCAAGGAACAAATATTCTTGTCCTAAACGGAAAAGCGGCTAACCAGACATCTGAGCGATTCTGCATCGAAGTTGTTCCCCGATTTGAAAAAGATGGACTTGGACTCACATGGCAGCCTAAGCAAGGAGATATGATTGCAATCGAAGCAGTTGCTAAAGATATTGCATCCAAAGTGATAATTCCAAAAGAAGAGGCAGCCGCAAAACAAACAGTCATTATACAAGCACCGCCTGTCGCTGAACCTGTCAAACCCGTCGAAGAAGTCAAGAAAACCGCTAATGTTGAATTTGAGCCTCTCCCAAAAAGTATGTTCCTATATGAATTACTAAGGATGCCCTAAACATTTTTAAAACAACTCTCGCTCCTTTCTCGATGAAACAAACGTTATACGATAGACTTGTCTCTTTAGATAAAGTTACTCAAAATCTTGAAAGACTTGACGCAGAATCTCGCTCTAGACTTAATTCATTATCTCTCCCTGCCGACAAGCAGTCACAACTATTAGCTCTTCTTGACCCACCGCAAGAACTCAACTCGCTTGGTCAGCGTATGATTATAGAGCAATACGCACAATCGAATCAACTTGTTCAAGAAGCCTTGCTTGGCTACATCGACTTCGAATCCGAACTCACAGTATTGGAAGATTTCATCCCGTCGGTTTTAGCAGGGTCGGAACACAAAAAACGATTTCAAAGTTATCAGGCAAGAATGGCAGAGGTACTAAGTATCCCCCACGTTCAAGTCAATCATAACAAGACAGTTCCTCAAATGTTCACACAAGCGAGCGCATATATCGTGGGCTCAACTGCGCTTGGCATCGGTATTTCCTACGCACTTCCATCTCTTTTTGGTGTTGAAGGAAAAATCGAGAATGAACAAATTGTACACATAGTCGGTAGTGCAATGGGAATGTTGGGCGGAGTCGCCATGTACTTGGCAGATTCATATAAAATCGAGCAGGCACGAGAACGTGCTCACAAGATGGCAAGATATTTGGATTCAAAAGTAAAGACGCTTTATCATTCGAAGTAAGTCTTCGTCTTAGGAATTGCGTTAGGCGATTCTCCACCATGCCAAGTAAATCTAGGACGTATTCGCATAGGATACATTTTCTCATTCGTATCGTCGAATATAATCCCTGCACCCTTCACACGCGGCAAATCATCCAGCTGTTGAGTTAGCCCCTCGCGCATGTAGCTTTGCATTAATGTTCCAAGCGCATCCGTGTCGATCTTTGCGGTGATGCGGTGAGAGAGAACGATGTCGGATTGTGTAAGGACGTCAGTGTGAATCTTACCTGGTTGCTGCGTCGCCAATATCAAAGAGATACCTGGTTGTCGACCTTCACGTAGAATCGTGATAAGTGGATCGCTTGACGCAACTTTGATATCTTTTGGCAAGAATTCGTGTGCTTCGTCGATGACAAGCCAAACCAATGGATCTTCTTGCTTGCCGCTATCGTCTGATTCTCCAAAATAATTCACTGCTTTATGGACTTGCGCAAATTCCTCGTCTTTTCTTGCAAGCATTCGGTTTATGAAGAGTTTTTGTGCCACTAGCCCAACTGCCATCTGTTTAATTGCCCAACTTCCTTGCTGAGTCGCATAACAGGAGATGTCAAGTATCGTTACCTGTCCTCCACGGGCGAGATCTGAAAGTGGCGTACCATTATCTGAAAATAATCCCCAATGTTGCGCGTTATTGAACTGATTGACTGCTGCGTCTTTCGTCGTCTTTTCTGCGTCGCTGGCAGTCACGGCTGCAATTATGTCGTGCAAAGTGTAATTTTTCTCTTCTTTCGCTCGTTCTTCAGGATCGCCTTGCAAGTCATAGATTATTTTCTGAATGAGAACGCCGACTGCAGAATTTGGATCCGTTTCGAACGCCATGCACCAATCGTTCGCGTTTAATTCGGACGGTTTAATCGAGAATGGGAAGTCTGTAGGAATGCCCTTTTCCTTGTATGAGTTGAAGTAGCCCACGGGCGTATATATCTTAACGTCAAGCCCTTTTGGTTCCATTTTCCACTGATGAATAAGATCTTCGTCTTTCTTATTCGGATACTTCATGGTCCAGTAAATTCCCATCGTATCTAAGATAATGATTGACAGATTTTGTGCAATATCTGGCTCTATGTCAGAAAGTCCTTCTGCGATGACACCGAGTGTATACGATTTACCGCCACCACGCTTACCACAAACGAACATAACGTGTGAACGAGTGATGTCCATAAGGATATCTGTAGATAGGGATTGTGTCTGACCCATCTTGACGTAGTGTTTACCGATGAGAATAGTGCCTTTCTTCCCATATCTCTTTCGATCTGCTTCGTCGCGCCCGATGACTATATCGTACATTCACTTCCTCTTTTCGGTTGTTTTCTGGTCATACGTTTATATGTTTTCGCGAGTTTCATTTGAGTGTATACCTCAAAACCGCTTCTGCTAATTGACTTGAAGCTGATGCGGTGTCGGATTGACGAGCTATTTCTGCAAGTACCAGGTATGATTCCATCGTTTTCTTTTCAAATACCGTACGTACATTTGTGACAAAATCTCGGGCCTCTTTGAGTTTTGAGGGTTTTGTCTTTAACGCTTCTTTTTCACACATATCCACGATGACATCGCAGTATTGCTCAAGTGAGTTTAGAAACGCAAAGAAAGTATGGTTCATATTACCAAATTTCATCGCTTGTCGCAAACAGTAGCTGACAGTGCTATTGATCAGATAATCCCGCTTTTTTATAGACGAGAAAAAGTTGGCATCTTTGTTTGCCAAAGCAATTGTCGCGTCTTCAAACAAGGTTAAAATTTGGGAAAATAATCGGTGCGTGACAATCATGACATCTTCTTTGGCTTGCTGCGTGATGTCCTTTAGTGTCATCGCCTTAGACGATTGTGAAACAATCATAAAACCAGGAAAGTAAGGAATGCCGCGCTCGAGCTGGACTGCCAGCTGTGATTCGTCAAAAGTGATGTGAATTTCATCATATCCTGCGACGTATAATGAATCTAAGACGTGCCAGACCAGTCTTCCGCCGGACTTTGGAATATGGACTGAGTATGAACGGACCTTCGGCTTTTGCGTCGAGACTACGATGGAACCGTCATTTTCCTCGACTTGTACTTTTGAGCCCTTTTGCAAATGGTGAGCGCCGATCCATGCCGCAGGTAGTGAAATTACCAATGTCGTCGGTGAGAGTTGGATGAGGCTTCGTTCCATAAGTACAGTTGACCATGCACGGCGTTATTTAAAAATATATAGTATATAGTAAAAGTATATACTATTAGCTAAAACCTTAAGGTTGCCTTCGTCTGCTCAAAGGTATGAGAGACAAACCAGCTTCAGAACACATCAATTTACAAGAATGGACAATTGCAGAGCGCCCCGGATACTTTGGAAAGCTACGAGATGCCGTAAGTGCAGCATGGGATACTGCGTACGGGACAACCGGCTGGTGCATCGCATACCAGTGGAAAGATACCATTGTACCTAGAAACACAGGAATTTCCTTGTATGAAGATGGTTATTACGAATATTTGCGATCAAATCCACAGACACTCGACTGGCTTTTGTCGACGGCATCGGATGTGTATGACACAGCGCCTTCAAACGTTGAAGCCAAATTTAGTTATCTCATCCAGGAAACGCCTGCAAATCATTTGCACGATGTCTCAATTCGTCGAAGTGTGCTTCGTTTAGGTAAATCATTCATGGGCGATCATGTCATGCGAGTACGTTGGACAGACTCAGAAGGATTTCGATTGAGTCCCGGCAAAGTACCGTTTCACTTGCCCGACTATATTAGCAAGGAACCCATAAAAAGCTACTCAGGAAAACCTCAGTGGTGGGATGACGGGAGTATTGAAGACTTTTATCAAAAAAATAAGGTGCTCCTCGTCAAAAAATAAGTCTTGACGCAAAACGAGCAGGTCAAACACAGTAAAAACACAATGTATTAAAAGCGAGCCGTGAAGAATGGAATGAAAGAGGAATCATGGCTGGCATCTTTAAAGCATACGACATACGCGGTATCTATTCTCATCAAGAAATTGATATGTCATTCGAAATGATTTCTGCGGGCCAAGCATACTTAATTGCACAAGCGCATGCAAAAACCCAGCCGCACAAGAAAGTTGTCGTCGGTCGAGATTGCCGAATCGGTAGCGAGGAATTGCAACAATCTTATATCGACGGACTCAGAGATAATGGCGTATCTGTCATTGACATTGGTCTATGCACTACTCCCCAACTCTATTTCGCCGTAAATCACTTCAAGAGCGACGGCGGTGTCATCATAACTGCTTCTCATAATCCAAAAGAATACAATGGCGTCAAATTATCTGCCAAAAAAGCATATCCGATCAGTCCAAAAACAGGGTTGGACGCCATTGAACGATTTGCACGAAATCATTCTCAAATCCCACTACGTCCGAGCACAAAACAGGCTCAGTACAGACGAGAGGACACGGCGCAAGCGTACGCAGATTTTCTGGCCCAATTCATGCAAGATTACGATAAGTTACGCGTAGTAATAGATGCAAGCAATGGCGCAGTCGGACATATCATTCGAAACGTTCTCTCAAAGACTGAACTTGCTGCACGATGCATCAATACGACACCTGATGGGAACTTTCCAAATCACGAGCCTAATCCATTACTTGAAGCATCTCAAAAACAGGCACAAAAGGAAGTACGCAATTTTAACGCGGATGTCGGTTTTATCTTTGATGGCGACGGGGATCGACTTGTTGTCATAGATGAAAACGGGTCGACTGTCCGAGGCGATTTATTGATCGCGTGGATCGGATCACTTTGTGTTTCCCAACCGCGCACATATTTGAACGCCAAATCAAACAAAACGGTAGTTGCTGACCTTCGAGGAAGCAAATCCATTGCCGAAGCGGTAGAAATGAATGATGGTACAGTCATTCGTACAAAAGTCGGACGGCCTTCAATCATCGAGGCAATGCAAACCAGCGGCGCAGGGTTCGGCGGAGAACTATCTGGGCATTACTACTTCTGTGACTTCTGGAATTTGGACGGCGGATTTCGAATGATGTTCGCTATCTGTAATGCATTAGCGAATAGCTCAAAACCGTTGTCAGAATGTCTTAAGGAATTCAACCGCTACGCGAAATCCGACGAAGTCAACATCAAATGCGAGAAACCCGACGAAGCTTTGGAAAAAATAAGAAAGGCATTTGTGACGACAACGCAAATTGAACTTCTCGACGGTATAACGCTATCTACATCGACATGGTGGTGCAATGTGCGCCCATCCAATACAGAACCGTATGTTCGAATTGTTTGTGAAGCTGAAAACCAAAAGCAAGTCGATGAAGTACTGACACGAATCAGACTACTTTTGGAGTGAGTCAAGATAGAGTTTCAATGCGCCAAACGATTTAGAACGATGGCTTATCGCATTCTTCTGAGCAACAGTTAACTCGCCGTACGTTTGATTCAAACCATCTGGCTGAAATATTGCTGACCAACCATGGTCCAATCCACGCTTTGCAACAATAGAACCAAGCAATTCGCCATCAAAATATCTGATTGTCTGATCCGCACTAATATACAGCGCGATAGATGAAGTGGCAACTGCGCGATGATTGTCATATCGATGGACAAGGTCAACGATCCCCTGCGAGCCGACAGCTTCTAACATCCATTTCACAAGCGGTCCAGGATATCCTTTCAGGCATTCGAAATATAGTCCCGTGTCCTCGACGATACATCTGTCCAGACCGTGCTTTTTCGCTTCTAGCATCTTTGCTTGTAGAATCTTTCTCGGATCTAATTCCTGCACTTCCGTCAAATCAATTTTTTTCTGAATCAATTGCGGAATAATTGCCTTTGCCTCGGCAAACTTCATACTATTTCCGGTGATAAAATATAATGGCTCAGTCATATGAAAGAGGAAATCGAGATTGTTTATATTAGTTTTTGAGTTTTTGATTGCATACCATAACCTTTATATTCGTTCAGTTGACACTCGACGTATGCATAAGCACGAGAAGCAGCAGATTAGTAGCGGAGCTACGGTCATAGACGAGTTGTTGGAAGGCGGATACGAGAAAAGCATTATCACAACAATCTATGGCCCAGCAGGAGCCGGCAAAACCAATCTTATGCTCATCGCGCTGTGTAATTGCATCAAAAACGGTGGAAAAGCTATCTACATCGACACAGAGGGCAGCTTTTCAGTAGAACGAGTCTTACAAATCTACCCTGATTTTCAAGCACGTGCCAAGCAAGTTGTGTTTATGCGCCCATACACGTTTGACGAACAAAAACAAGCTGTGCTCAAATTGAAAGAGACAGTCGACGAAAATCCTAAGGAATATCAATTGATTATCATCGATTCAATAGCAATGTTGTATCGACTAGAATCTAGCAAAACACTTGATCCAAACTTTGTAAATAAAGAATTGGCATTGCAGCTTGGCAATCTTATGGAAATCGCGCGAAAGCACAGCGTTCCGGTCCTTGTCACAAATCAAGTGTACGCTGATTTCGATCGTAAAGATATGATTAAAATGGTCGGTGGCGATCTTCTCAAGTATACATCCAAATGTCTACTCGAACTTAAAAAAGCGCATAATGGTCTGCGAGTCGCGACACTTATCAGACACAGAAGCATTGCAGAAGGAAAGGAAATCGCATTTCGCATCGTATCGACTGGCGTCGAGAAAGAAGTCATCAATCCCATCTCAGACATTTCTGAAGAGCAGCTACTTTAAACATGACGTCTGCTAAACAATTAACGAAGAATCAAGCGCTTACCAAAATCCGCGATCTTTTTGTTCTTGCTAAAGCAGCAGTCACCGTCGATCAAGCCCAAGCGCGAAGATACGTATACAAAGCTCGCGCACTGGCTATGCTAAAAACCATCCGACTCACATCGGCTCTTCGTCGACAATTTTGTCGTTCTTGCGACTCATATCTGCTCTCTGGCGTCAGCGCAAGAGTGCGCACTCGGGAGAATACATTGATCATCACGTGCATGCATTGTGGTAAAATTCAGCGAATCCCTTTATCTACTCGCAAGAAATAGACGCACAACTTTTCATCTTTTAACGTTATACTTACGACACAGAATGGTTTCTTTTCGGAAAAATTTACAAAGAACATAAAGCACAAGAATGTCCACTTTCACGTCGGAGGTTTACTTATGGGATTATCAGAAAAGAAAGAAGAAATGCTTCGCAAAATGCCCAAGATCGAGTTCTCAGCACGAAAGAGTGCAGATGGTAGATTCATCATCCATCGAACTATCGTGACGGACATCAAGCCTGTGCAATATTACGAAAAAGTATTGACTTCAGAAGCAGAAGAATAAGCTTACTGCCGTGACGTTGATCTCACATAGAGCAGCGCTACGACGAAAGCAAGCAAGAAAAACGGTACTGCAATGAACAGTACCACATTTTCATTTTCGTTTCTTAGCAAAAGTGAGCCTGCGACTAGGAATGCAGTCATCAAAAGACTGTGCGATATTCGTGAGCTTGCGACGCTAATTTCTTTTGAAAGTCTGTCAAGCGATGCGTGTTGTTGATGTGAGAGTTCTGTGAATTCTTCTGAGACCATTGGTTTTTCCTCCTCGTGAATGTGTAATCTGTGCTTAGCCAAAAATGCCAGCGCAGGGCGAGCGTGTTTGAATTCATCATATGTGGGATCATATGCGAATGCGAGATGTTCGATTGCTGTGAATGTGCTTGCGAATTGGAAGAATTCTTTTGGAGCGATTACGCCGTGCTCTTTTGCCGCAATCAAAATGCTGTGCACTTTTGTCGCGACGTGGCTATGCTTTTGCAAGACTTTTCTTATGGCAAGCAGTGCGCCATGCTGATTTGCATGTATGGGTTTATCTTTATCGACGCTTGCGACAATCGAATCGACGATAGATTGTGCATTTTTCGTGATTGTATGTAAAACAATGTCGGCCAACAAAATACGCTTTGCAGGCGCCAGCGTTACCGCCCAAGTCGGTTCGTCGACATAGAGTGTGCCATCATCACGTATCTTTATGTTTTCAAGATGTGAAAGGAACGTTCCTTCGACAAATGCTTGAACGAAAAGTGAGTGCGAAACTGATTCGAGCATGATGTGACTTTTTACTTTGGATTTCAATACAGGCTTTACATCCGTAATTGACAAACCGTCACATTCTACAACCAAAAGTGCAGGATTTGATTCGAATATTTTTGGCGTGGTGATTATATGATATTTAGACTCAGGGTGCAATCGTTGAGCACGAGTCAAATGCAATGATTTAAGCGAGCCAAGTCGTTTAGCGTGCGTCGATAAGTTCATCATCTCGTCGGCATACTGACTGAAATCCTTGAGAACTTGTTCAAAGTCTATGTGATGCGTGGCTTGATTCTCTTTTGCCGCGAGAGCAATTGATTGTAGAACTGCGATGTCGCGTTTTAGTTGCTTGTCCACACCAGTTTTTCGTAAAGTGACGCAGACGTTTGTACCATTATGCGATCCATTTGCTTGAATGAATAATGCAGATTCCTTGAAACTGTCCGCTTTGAGATTGTACTTTTTTCGAAGCAGATGTGGGATATCTTGGAAGGTTGCGGTCGTTTTTATTGTCGCTTTTTCCAATTCCTTAGCCACGTGATATGGAACAAGATCCATGCGCCAGGAAAGATAATGAGCTAATAGAACGGTTGAAGATCCCAATGTTTCCGCTACTTTTCTCAGTCGCTCGCCGACGCTACCTTGCTTTGTCTTTGAAAGTAGCAGTGAATCAAACCAAGAAATCTTAGGAAGGAGTTTGCTTTCTAAAAGAAAATCTGAGAAGCCATGATCTATAAGCGCATGCGCCACTGTTTCAAATCTATCTAAGTCACCAATGAGACGGATGTGCTCCATCATTCCCCCTTTTTCCCAAACAGGTCGTTTTTACGTCTGTTTATTTAAAAATGCTTCGTTGAATGTTTCAGTTTGAGAGTGTTTTCTTCATGTGTACTTGTTCATCTTTGTGCTCTGATTTGTTGCTGATTCCGATAAATTGCATTTTACTTCGTAGTCTGTAGTTCAGTATTACTTTCACTATTATTTGCAAATAATAAACAACAATTTCGCAGTCGGCATTAGACAAAAGTAGTGGTAGAGAAAACAACTCAGATATTTCGTATTTTTGTTCAAAAAGTATATAAAGAGACATGCAATCCTTCTTTCTATGGCCAAAGACAACATCCAAATGCCTCAATCGATGGCAGGTTTACAGAGATTCTCAGGCTCTGACTCCAGTAAATTCAAGATTAAACCGACTTTCGTCATTTTCCTACTTATTATCGTCATAGCCCTTGTACTTTTCTTACATCTGCAGGGAAATGAAATATTCGGTATTGCTTCACTTGCTTTACCATTAGTTCAGTAAATCAATCAATGAGGTTATGAACACACCATGCTCCCCGGCGTCAACCCACGACAAATGCAACAGATGATGCGCCGAATGGGCATCAACCAATCTGAGATTGACGCTACTCAAGTCATAATTACAACGCCAACAAAGCGAATTTACATCGATTCTCCACAGGTTTCC
>DATGWN010000100.1:0-7711 GCA_035299465.1 Acidobacteriota bacterium
CATCTGTGAAACAACAGTGGATGCAGATGATGCTGATGAGAAGATTGTGAGAATGCGCTCTGACACGAATGTCGCAAGCACGCTTGTGTTCCAAAGAAGCAAGAACAATGCGCCTGCACCAAACAGCACGGACACTATGAGTATTGAGTGGAAAACTTTGATATTGTTCCAAAGTATGAGGCTAAACGACTCTGTAGACAAGAATTTACCGCTCACGATGTTCGACACAGACTCGAACACACGCAACTGTTCTGCAAACAGCAATTGTCGGATATTGTCCGGTGAAAAGAAATACCATGCAATCATCGTTAGGCAACCTACGCCAAAGATGACGACCTGGGCCCGGAATAAATAGTGTTTTTGCAATTGAGCAATATCTAGCGCGTACAGATTCTCATCCGTAGTCACTAATTGGATCATAATCGGAAGTAAGAAAAAAGTTGAAAAGCAAATAAAAAGTATCGAAGCAATGTGCTCCGCTAACAAAAGGCTGAGCATCATTGACATGCTTATCGATACGACTATTAAAACAACAAAAGACCAAGGATGTTCCTTGACGTATCTTGGTTTATACAGAAGCTCTAGAGCCATTTTTCCGCTTCATTATTACTAATGCTGCAAGCACGACGATTACAACGCCAATCAGCACTTTACCAATTGGGAACGAATTGCCTTCGCCTTCAGGTGCGATGAAGTTGATGATGGTGCTCTCTGGTGGCGTTCTCAAACCATTATAGTCGACGTATACTTCCAAAGTGTGTCGCCCGCTTGTTTTTGGAACGACTTCTTCAGTGAATATTGTTGACGATGCTGGGTTGACAATGACATCTTCACTAGTGAATGTCTGTACTACTACGTTGTCTTTGAGCAACTTACCCACGAGTCGTGCAGTGATAGTCGTTCGTCCTTCGTTGACGAAGTGGACCTTTATTTCTTCAGGTACGACGCCTTGCACTCTGTTCAAAGAGTCGACTTGCGTGATGACACCTCTGGATCGTTCTTCACCAGGAGATGAAACATAAATCTGCTTAGCTGCCGAGTTATAGTTACATACTGGCACGTCGACACTGACTACGTATTGTCCAGGCTGCAAGTTCTGCGTCTGCATGACCACTGGTACAGTTTCTGCCACGGTCGGATTCAAAGTGACTGGAATTTGTTCGCTAAATACTGTAGCGCCTTCAACCGTTGCGATCTTGTAGTTAATAGATGTCGTAAGTTGAACATTACCAAAATTCTTGATCAAAATCGAAGTTGGCATTGTTTTTGATTGCAACACTTCGTCGCCGATTGAATAAGAATAGATTTGACATCCGCTGATTCTCTGCTCCGTGACGTTGATTACGATCTTTTGCGCAAGTCCGATCGTGAGCTGAGCCGTCGTGTCTCCGCCTTCTGCAAGAGGTTGGAGCACTGAGAATTTATTCAGTACTTCGTATTCGCCTGGAGCCACTCCGTCCGGAACTGTCAATTTGACTTTACCCACGAATGGTTGTGCCGCCGAAATATTGACGTATCGCGGTTCTGGTTCATAGACAAGCCAGTCTCTTGACGATGAATTGTCAAGTGGAACTAAAAGGACTGTAATTGGTGATGCTGAATCTGTCATGACTTGATATTCGACTTCTGCGTATCCGCCGGACAAGACGTCGTTGAAATTGACATCCGCAGGCGTCAATCCCAGTGATAGCGAAAACGCCATAGGGATACCGAGTAGGAATATCATTGTAATGCAACTAAATAATTTATTCATGTTCTACCTCCTTGGAAAGTTCAAAAAATAATTCTGATAAATGTTGTTTGTCTTTCACGTCTTTGAGCTCCCATGCTCGTTCAGAAAGGCCAAACACATCTCGCACCCACATCGCAAAGTCATTTTTGTGATCATTTACGTGATGCGCAAATGCGTGATCGCTCATGTTTGCGATTGCGAATGCCGCGTCTTCAAACGTTGCCAACTTTTTGCCGTCGCATGTGATGAAATATTCGTGAGGACCGATTTTTCGGACTCGTATTGGCGTATGCGTTGCGTGTGACGTAGTACTAGTATGCGTCGCTTCCTCAACTTTTTCTTCTTTCACGACGTGATGTTGCACGGCTTTCGGTTCGGCTTTTAAGTGTTTTGGTGTCAACGGTTTATCTTCGAGAAGATACGCCAGGCTAGACTCAGTTTTTTGCGTAACTGGCTGTGTCTTTTGCTTTGCGCCATTTTTTGATGCAAATGTTTTCACTAGCTGCACGCCGTCAAAATAATAGAATGCAAGGGCAAGAATCGAAAGAATGCCGAGCGTATAGTATAATGCTGAGCCAGAAATCTGTTTGAAGAAATTTCCTGCAGAGATAGTTGCCTTTTCGAAAGGATCTGATGGGAAAATGATTGTCTTTGTTGATTGGACAAGTTGGGCTGGCAATGCCTCTTTGAAGTAATACGTCACGTCGCCGTTCGATATCAAAAAGTTGCCTGATTTCTTATAAGACGGATCTTTGTAGAATACTTCGCCGATGTCTGACGGAATGTATTCGAATGTTTGATGTGCTTCAGGCAGTTCGACGCTCTTTGTGACAAGCGTATAAACTTCATTTGCGTCGTTTGCGCGTACAATCTGTACTTGCGTTGTTGTTCCGTTTCGCTTTGCTTTTGCGTTATCTTCGGTAACTGTTTTTAACAGATTATTGAACAACGCCTCATCCCCTTCCCATCGTTTAAGGATAAGGTACTCGTCAAGTTGTTTTGAAATGAATTCATCAGTAAGTGTCTGGTCAAGCGTTCGTGTTTCGAGGATTTTTGCAACCACGACATAACGCTGGTTCGCGGATCGTTCAAGCTCGAGCAGATATGCGATTTGATCAGCGACTTGTGAATCCTTCAAGTAAATGGTCGTCTGCGCTTTTGTAAGTGCGGATGTTAATTCATCAATGATCTTTCGGTTGCTTTCATCAAGACCAAGTTCTGAAAAGAGAGGCGATGTGCCTGTTGAGAGTAATTTCGTCTTCAAATCGGATATTCGATTCTGCGCTACAGCAAGATTTTGTTGCAAATATACGGGCATTGTATAGCTAGACGAAGATGATTCAGATACTGGGATATCTTTTGGCGGTTTGCTGTCAGTAACTGCTGCGTACACCACGTCGCTTCTTACGGGAACACTGTTCTTATCCGCTTTGTTAACAGTAACGACTTCATAGACGTACGATTTCCCGTCAATGACATGAGTATCGACATACTCAAGCTCATCTGTGGAGATGCTCACTATGTGTGATGTCAGATCAGTGGCAAGATATTTTCTGATAATGAAGTTGTTGAAATACACGTCGGGCGTATAATCGAACGTAATTCGAATAGTGCTATTGTGCGGTTCAACACGAAGACTAGTTACTGGTGACGGTTTGTATGTGATTATTTGAACGGTTGACTCGCCTTCAATTTCAGTACCTGTTTGTCCGAACAGGTCAAGCCCCGTGAATGTGAAATATGCGACACCGTTGAAACTTTCCGGGTTTAGGATGAATGAACCCTCGTATTCTAGGTCCGATTGTTGCACCAACGGAATTGAGATTTCTTCCTTTGTCGAATCGTCGATAGTTACAAGAGACAATGTCGGCGTCTTTGCAAGTTTCTTTGACACTCTCACTTCCAAATTGTGAACTCCGTCCTGCAGATAGTCTCCTTTTTTGTACGATAGAACATCAATTGTGGCAGTAGGTGGCTGTTCCACATCGTACTTTGCAAGATAACTTTGTGTCATCACGTTCTGTGACGCATCTGAGCAACGGATATAGATTGAAATCGTGGTGGATTGGATTGGGATTGAAACTGTGTGCGATGTTTGATATGAATAGTCAAAGTATGATGGGAGAGAACTGTATGCCGCATCAGACGTGCCAAATCGACACATCGTAGGCTCATTTGTCTGGATTGCAAGCTCAAGTTTATCGTCTACCCGTGTTGGATCGTGTGAAAGTACTACTGGGATAGTTCGGTCCGGTAAGTATGAAATATGTTCTGCATCGGGCATTTCCAGACCAGAGACATCTCCCTTACAGACAACATAGAAATCATACTGTTTTTCTGGGGGATTGGCAAGTTGGTAGGTGTGCTTAGTCCCAGAAGCGCTAGTATTGTAGATCGTGAATGCTGCCGACGAGTATGTTGTTGGAGAATAATCGAATTTACAACTGCTGGCCATATCTGTCGTGAATGAAAGTGTTAGTAGCGTTGTCGTCGAATTCACTGTTGACTGTAGTATTTTTGGGTATGTCGCGTAATAGAATGAAGATGATCTAGAAATCGTGCCAAGTGTCGTGCTGTCGCTTTGTGCGACGACTGTGAGTGTGAACTGACCTACATCGAGCCCATTAATCTGAAGATTCTTTGTCAGGACATACTCGCCACCGACAAGAGAGAAATCCGAGTCGGAAAAACTGACTGATGGTACGGATGCGGCGTTTGAATTGCTCGTTGCACTTATCGTTCCGTTGGCAGCGGAGTTTAACGTCAAAGTGACTGGAAGCGTCACCGGGCCAGGGAGTGCATAATTAGCATCAAGTTGCGGCGCGTCCACTTGGGCATAAGCGGCGCTAACGAAGGAGAATAGTAATAGTATGACAACCCAAAATTTTCCTACCGCCATGAGCTTTTCTTTTAAAATTTGTATTTAAAAATCTTCTGTTTGCTTTCGATGAGAAGTCGTGTGTTTTTTTGGACCTATTTTTTGAAACCACCTTCAAACTGCATATTTTTTGTGGAACTCAACTATCAGCGCGGTATGATTTGACCTTTGAATTCTCTATCTTCAAGAGAATTATGATCCTTTTTCATGCTTTTTTTTGGATTTTGTGCCACTTTTGGCGGGTTTATAAGTGAAAAACGACTTCTCCTCGAGAAACGCAATATGCAAAACCAAAACAATTAAATACTAGTATAGAGAAGTGTATACTAATTTACCTTTAAAGAGGTGCGAAATCATGAAGAAAATAATTATTTTGCTCGCGGCATGTGTGCTATGTGTTGTGAGTGCATTTGCAACTGAGATTCCAACTCAAGTTGACATCAACGCAGACCCAACAGTTACTTCAGTCACTTTGACTGACTTTGACGCAGGTACTATCCAACTTCTTAGAAACGATACTGCAGTCATGACATGCTTTGGTACTATATATGATGATGACGGTTTTGCCGACATTCAGAATGTAAACGCATCATTCTTCGGACTGAACTCAACTATCAGCTCGGCTCCATCTTACGGAACGAAATATGTGAACGACTCCTGTACAATCTCAAACGGTGTTGGTCCATCAGCTGACTTCGAATGTAATGTAACAGTACACCACCACACAGAACCAGGCAGCTGGAACTGTACAGTTATGGTTAACGACACATTCGGCGTTAATGGCTCAAACAGTTCACTCCAAGACGTTGATACATTCATGAGTGTTGACGTTCCTACGGAATTGATTGACTTCGGTTCGCAAGCACACGGAAACGACTCCGGAACTGATGACTATCCAATCTTGATTAATAATTCAGGTAACGTCCGATTCGACGTATTACTTGACGCGTACTCTTTGACTGGTGTAGATGCAGACGTTAACGCAATGGCATGCACAGTTGGTGATTTGCCGGTTTCAGCGATTTTGTGGAACTTGACGCCAAACACTGACGCATCCTTGAAGACGCCGTTCACAGACGTCGCTCAACAAGCAGACATCAACCTAGACCAAACTGCATTCGGTGCAACAGCGTATACGACAGACAACATCTACTTTGGTATCGCAATACCAGCGTCAGGTCAGTCTGGATTATGCACAGGATTCATTGACGTCACAGCAACTAACCCATAGGGTTGCTTTTTTCTTTTTCATTTTTCTTCAATTTTTTAATTCAAAACACGTATCATTTCTAAGATTGTTCGATCGGCGTAATTCGTACGAATTGCATATTGATTCTGTGATATGGTAAGTCAATGTCATCAGATGATTTTCTAAATCTTGGGCTTCAGTTTGCCAGCGGTCCACTATGTCTGCGATCCCAGTCATATGGTCATATGTTCTGGTCATATGTTGCACGAAAAACTGCATATTCGACTGAATTTTCTTTTTTCCAATCATGGCAAAATTCTTAGAACGAAAAATACTTTTGTCGTCGAAAATATCGCGAAAAAACTGTCCGAATACTAGTTGCCAGTGAAACAAAAGAATTAAATACTAGTAGCCATAAATGTATACTAATATTACCATTTGTAGGGTATTATACATATAACACATACTTGTGGGAAGGGATAAGCAAATATCCTGAGAGGAAATGAAATGAAAAGAATTTTTGTTGTGCTGCTGGGAGCATTCATTCTATGTGCTTCTGTTGCTTTTGCCACCGAAATACCAACGACTGTCGACATCAACGCTGACCCTCGTGTCGCGACGATCACATTCACCGACGCAGACGGCGGCAACATCCAATTATCTCGATTTGATAACGCATCAGTGACGTGCTACGGTACTATCTATGATGATGACGGCTACACAGACATTATCTCTCTTAACGCTTCATTCTTCGGACTGAACTCCACAATTTCCTCAGCTCCGTCCTCAGGAACGAAGTATGTCAATACATCATGTACAATCACTAACGGCGCAGGCCCAACAGCAGATTTCGAATGTAACGCAACTGTGCACCACCACACGGAACCAGGTTCCTGGAACTGTACTGTTATGGTACAAGACGCGTACGGTGTTAACGGTTCAAACAGCACATTGCAAACTGTAGACACATTCATGAGCATCGACGTCCCGACTGAACTCATCGACTTTGGAACTCACGCTCACGGTAACGACTCAGGTACGAACGATTACTCCATTTTGATCAATAACTCTGGAAACGTCCGATTCGATGTATTGCTCGACGCTTACTCCTTGACTGGTGTTGATGCAGACGTAAACGCAATGGCATGTGACGTAGGAGACTTACCAGTTGCCTCAATCTTGTGGAACTTGACGCCAGGTACTGACGCCTCATTGAAGACGCCGTTCACTGACTCACCACAGACAGCAGACATCAACCTTGACCAAACTGCATTCGGTGCAACAGCTTATACTACAGATAACATCTATTTCGGTATAAGCATCCCGATGTCAGGACAGTCCGGAACATGTACTGGTTTCATTGACGTCTCGGCTACGAACCCATAAACATTTTCAAATTTTTTATTTCTATTTATTTTGATTTCTCAACAAAATGTCAATGAAATTTCTCAAGATATTTCGCAAACTTCTTTCCAATTTTTGACCGAAAGAATTAAATAGGGTATTGAAGGGAGGCAAAACTTGGGATTAGGGTATGAAGCGGGTTTGGATAGTAGTAGTATTTTCTTTGTTATTAGTGATATGCATATCCACACTATATGCTGCCGAAATTCCAATTACTGTAGACATCAACTCCGAGCCAGAGATCACATCCATTACATTGACGGATGCAGACGGAGGCAACGTACAACTTAACGGATTGGACACGAGAATCATGACATGCTTTGGAACTTTGCGAGACAACGATTCATACCTTGATATTACATCATTTAACGCAACGTTCTTTGGCCAAAACTCTACTCTTACAGCAGCAAACAGTGCCGGAACGCACTACACAAACACATCGTGTGCTACGTCGGGTGGTTCAGGTGCAACAGTCAATTTCCAATGTAACGTCACAATCCACCATCAC
>DATGWN010000101.1:0-8801 GCA_035299465.1 Acidobacteriota bacterium
GTAATCAAAGGGAAAATGAATTTAGAAGCAAGCATCTACTTTTCAAACGAAGGCCACCAGAGTTATCAAGTCACCCGCCAACGTTTTGTCAAACTTTCTGATCTGAATGAACAAACAATACGCCCATATCACGGCGAACAATTACATTCCATTCAATTATTTGGAGGTTGTGCAGTCGTCGCTATCGGTGGTCCTGCAGACAAATATGGATCCATCCACTCACCGCATGAATCTTACAAATTCTTTTATCCGCGGGATCTTCGTGCAGGTTGCGAATCAGAAATGACATCAGATCATACTGACCATTTTGTGTCTGTCATAGCCACTCAGCCATACGTGCGACACCCTCTTGTCTACAAATTGGTTGTCGATCTCTTTTCAAAGACGAGCATGCTCTGCGATCCTTCATCAGGTGTACATCAAAAAGATGTCCAACGATTACTTCCTGGCGTAAGAACGCAAAAGCCTTGCGTGAGCGGCGAGTTTATTGATATTTGAGTATAGATTTCTGAAAATTATAGAAGTCTCAACCCAATTTAGGTCTTGCGTTTGGATTCTGGTTAGAAAAATATTGTCTTGGATGAAGAATAGCCAAGCGGTTTTGGTCTACTCGGCATGGGTTTTATTGCAACCAATTTCTCGATGCCCTCATCATTAGTTATCAGACCTTTGCACGGCATACCTGCAAGCAAGTTTGGATCGGAGATTGCAAATGACTGACACAACTCACTAATTGGATATGAAACACGAGGGATTTCTGTGAAAGTGTATTCATTATCCCAAAAGTTTTGATGGAAGTGCTCTAGGTAAAGAATGCTTAATCGTCTGAGGCTGTCCATTGTCTGCGTTTTAAGTGTTAACCAAATGGGCTGCTGTGGCGTACCGCTTAAGAGCGCTTGTACAATCTGTAGATCGGCTTCTTTATGTCCTGCCGGGTCGTAAGATGGATTATACGCAATCGAAGGTTTGCTCCATTGCCAGCGCTCAAGTGCCATTTTGGGGTGTAAATAACGCTCATTTATAAGGGTGGCGCCCATAGATGAAAGTTGTAAGACCGCCATGTATTTATCCATAACCTTTTTAAATGAATCACTCGTCCACACACATAACGCAGATGCAAGTCATACTCGACACCAATTTTTTGCTCATCCCGCAGGAATTGGGAGTAGATATATTTGCCGCAATTCATCAAGCGCTTTCGGGTGCGTACACACTTTATGTTTGTGCGGAAACGATTGAAGAACTTGAAGATTTGAAAACGAGCAAACGAAAAAAACTTGTAGATCGCCAGGCCGCGTCGATTGCATTGCAATTGCTCACAGCCAAAAAAGTCCAAATCATTCCTACGGCTCATGCCGACACTGCTGACGAGGCAATACTCGCCTACGCGTCACAGAATAAGGATGTGATTGTTGCGACACAGGACCAAGATTTGAAGCGTCAACTCAAGGCACTGGGGCGAAGCGTACTCATATTAAGACAAAAGAAATTTGTGCAGTTAGTAGCTGCATGAGGAAAAATAGATGTTTTACAAAACTCAACTAAAAGACACAGCTCGAGTCCCTCCACACCTTTTTGGTATGGATCTCTCAACGGCTATTACAAAGCAACTCAAGGAAAAATACGAGTCATTCATATCCAAGGAACTTGGTATCGTGATTGACGTGCTTGAAGTGCACAATTGGTCGGAAGGCATCATCATCCCAGGCGACGGAGCAGCGTTTTACGAAGTTTCGTTTGACGTACTCACATTCAAAGTTGAATTGCAAGAAGTATTCCAAGGTAAGATCTTGGACATCGCAGACTTTGGCGCATTCATCACGCTTGGTCCAATCGAAGGTATGATTCACATTTCACAGACGATGGACGACTATGTCAGCTTTGACAAGGAGAAAGTTCTCCACGGCAAAGACTCAGGTCGAGCACTCAAAGTCGGCGACATCTGCCGAACTCGTGTCATCGCAGTTTCATACAAAGATGTTTTCAATCCAAAATTCGGTCTCACTATGAGACAGCCAGGCCTCGGAAAGATGGACTGGATCAGCGAATCAGCAGAAAAGAAGAAGAAGTGAAACTATGGCAAAAAAACAAGCAGGTAAATTCACAAAAGTCCTTACAACTGAGGACACTAGCCCACTCAATCCCAAGGAACCACTCACGTCAAACTGGTACGGCCGCGTCGTGATTGCAGATTCCGAGAAATCAACAATCGCAAAGAAAATGGGAATCGCTATGAACGGCGAATTCGCGATTAAAGTACGGTGAACAAATGGAAATATCGATAATTTCAGAAAAAGTATCAAAATTACTCAAGCGAAAGGAAGTTGCAGTCAAAGTAACTTTCACGACAGAGACAACGCCTTCACGGGCAGCATTGAAAGATGCAATCGCAAAGAAGCTCAAAGCTGATGCAGCATGTGTCATCGTTCGAAGTGTTAATTCACCTTTCGGCGGCTCAAGTGCAGAAGTAACTGCAATGGTCTACGACAATGCAGCTGCAGTCGCAGTAACTGAAGGCAAACCAATGATCGAACGAAACAATCCAACGCCTAAGGCGGCGGCTCAGTAGGTATCACGATGGCAGAAAAAAAACCAGCAGCAAAAGGCGCAGCTCCTAAGAAAAAGGCAGCTTACAAAATTGCATCAGTCTACAAAATCGAAGGCGGTAAAATCGTCGGACGAAATCCTTCATCACCAAAAATGGGTGCAGGTTACTTCATGGCAGTCCACAAAGACCGAGTCACTTGCGGTTCAACTGGCTACATGGAAAAAACTTCTGCAAAGAAGTAAATTTTTTTCTTTAGATATCAAACCATTCATCTAAATTCTTTTTTATCAGAATGTTAATACCGCTTGCGTGCTTATCCGTTAATGTACTTGCGTGTATTGTTCGCAAACTAGGCTGAATTGTGACGATGCCTTCTTTTTGTATTGTTGGCCCACTCGCAGGCGTCAGTATCTCAAGAGATTTTCCAGTCTTTGCTGCAATTTCAGCCAATAATTCTGGAACGTTGCTGACTGCGAAATAGTCGTGGCGAGCGGCATTTGCAAATGTAAAAGTGTTGTATGGATGGTGAATGAGCCAGGCAGCCAGTGGTCGCATTTCGTCGACGGGCAAGTGTCCACGCGCCCAGCCGCTGCCGTCAGTGCAAGCGTATTGATAGATACGACTCGCACTCAAGAATGTTGCGCCGCCGTTATGCAAGCGATCAGAAATCTCTGCAAAGAGCGGTTGTTTGTCTGGATGCACTAATGCAGTATTCAGTATCAAGGCAAGTTCGTCTGCTCGTGCGACACGATAGTTTGTACCACATGCGTGCTTAGCCTGATCTGCAGTACCGCCGAACCATTTTGGTGCAAGCCAGATGTTTCGTTGCGGAGCCCGTGTTGTATAGTTATTAAGTGCGAAGACGTCGTTCATACGGCAAGGCACAGAGTCTTTCTTTAAATAACTTTCACCAAATAACTTTTAGCACACATGATTTTGGTACCAAAACACTTTTAATTGTCGAATCGAACTTAACAGTATGGATAAAAAAAAGCAAGTAGCAAGATTCATTGAAATCTTTGAGCTTGCACATGCGCGATATGGCAGAAATACATATCGCCTTGCAGGGGAAGGATGGGAACATCACTGGCAAACACTTGTTGCTACCATTATGTCTGCGCAAACTCGTGACGAAACTACTATTCCTGTTGCAGAAAATCTTTTCAAAAAATATCCTACGCTCAGTTCACTTTCTAAAGCCGATGTACACGAAGTTCTTGCTATAATCAAACGTGTCAACTATTCGCCTACGAAAGCAAGACATATTGTGGCAACAGCCAACGAGTTGCTGCAAAAATTCAACGGCGAAGTACCAAAAACAATTGATGAACTCATTACGCTGCCTGGCGTTGGTCGAAAGACAGCTAATCTCATTGTTGCGGAATGCTATGGAGACGACAGCATCTGTGTCGATACTCACGTGCATAGAATCGCAAATCTAATGGGCATAGTTAAGACTAAAACACCGCATGACACGGAAATGGCATTGCGCGAATTAGTTCCAAAGAAATACTGGAGCAAAATCAATAGACTTTTTGTGCTGTGGGGTAAAGAGGCTCCTGGACATGATGCAGAGTATTTGCTTGGCGTTTTGAACGGAAAGATTAAATGACCGTCAGACCGCTTTTCTTGCCAAGAGCGAGATACTTCTTTAGACATATTATTCTAAATAAAAGATGAGAAAAATTATTTGTTGTCGTTCTTTGCTTGGAACACAAGAAGGTCTTCAGTAGTGAGCTTTCGCTTTTCCTTGATCTTCTTTTCAACTTCAACAACTTGTTCTTCAATCTGCTGTTGAATTTGAGCCTGAGCTTGCGCTTCACGCTTTGCATTCTCTGCTTTCTTCTTAGTAGCTTTCTCTTTGCGCTCAACTTGTGTCGTTTGCGTGATAAGAGCTACTTGCGAATTCTTTTCCTTGAATTGTGATTTAAACTCGTTGCACTTTTCGGAGACTACTTTCTCTTCTGCGCGGAGTTTGTCGATTTCAGCTGATAATTTGATGATTGACTCGTGTTCATCTTGTGAACTCTTTGCCATGTGCTGAATTTCGTCGTGGATTGCATCTGATTCCTTCTTGAGCTTGTCGATGTTCTTGGACAATTCTCTAGCTTCAGATGACAAATTCATGACACCAGACATCTTGTCAAGCTCTTTTTGCTTTTCCTTGATGACTTTCATCATCTTCTGTTCGGCATCGAAATTCATACCGTCAGTTTCAATCTTGTAGCGCATCGTTTCGATATCGCGCTTGAGACTTTGGACTGTGATAGGCTTGCCTTTCTTGTTGACTGGCGCTTTTGGAGCATCCTTCGTCATTGGCTTAAGCTGAGTGATAAGATCTTTGATCTGTTTATTGAGAGCGTCTCGAGCTTCCTTCTTTGATTTGACTGATGCAGTCAATTCATCTCGGCGAGTCTTGTGCTCTTTGATCTTTGAAATGGAACTGGAGATAGCAGTGTAAAGCTCTTGCTTACGTGCAAACCACTGTTCTTTCTGGTTCTGCAATGTTGCAACCTCGTCTTTGAGATGCTGCAAGTTCTGGTCCGCTGCTGGTGTTTGTTGTTCCATTGTGTGATAATAAAAAATGAAAAAAAGAAATTAACCAAAGAGTGCGCCTAAGCCTGCTGCTGCGTTCGCTTCTTCTTTCTTGTCATCTTTCTTTTCTTCTTTCTTAGCTGCTGGTGCTGCGCCGCTTGCTGCTGGAGCTGCTGCGACTGGTGCTGCTACTGCTGCCTTCTTGATTGCTTCTTCGATATCTACGCCATCAAGTGCTGCAACGAGAGCTTTAACTCGACTTTCGTCGACTTTTGCGCCTGCTGCGTGTAAAACTTTAGTTACTGTTGCGTCGTCGATCTTTCCATTTGCTTTGTGGATCAACATTGCTGCATATACGTATTCCATGGGATTGCCTCCGTGATTTATTTGTTTAGTGCACTCTCAACTGAAGTTGCTTGAGCGGATGCTCTTGCAAGCAGATCAGGTGCTATTTCTTTGCTGATAATGGCTCGATCAAGTGCTACTGCCTTAGCTTCGGTAAATGCTTTACCTAACAAGAACTCAGTTGTCTGAGTATTTAGTATAGCACATTCAATCGCAAGATTGAATGCTTGTCGATGAGCTTGAGTTATGTTTTCGATGTATGCTTTTTCGTCTACAGCAAGTACATCTTTCATGAAAATGGATCCCGCTTCGAAAACTGCGACTAGGTCAAGTCCAATTTCCATTGGCTGGACGTTGAATCGCTGGAGGATACCTGCAAGTTCTGCAGTGATAAGGTCGCCTTTGTGTGCGACTATCGCGTCTTCCTTGACAACTACCTTACCGTTTTCGATACCGGCTTTGATCTTGAACTTACCAAGTTCACCAATGATTGGACCTGGAGCGAAAGGAGTTGGACCTGCTGGAACTACTATTTCCTTAGGACAGATCTGACCTGGCTTTGCTGGGGCCTGTGATTTCTTGGATTGGATCTTCTTGTAAAGCTTGAATGGGTTTTCCTTTGCGAAGAGCATTGCTGGCATGCCTTCTAGATATGGAATCAATTTTGCAACGCCTGGCTTAGTCTTGTCAGCTTCTTCAAGGATAATCTTGAGAACGCGCTTCTTAGTCATCTTGATCATGACGTTGTCATGTCGCAATGAACCACGCATATTCTGCAATTGTGGCGTTGGCAAACTTTGCATATTGACAACACCGACGATTGGATATTGAGTGAGGATCTGGAGGAATTCCTTGACTGCTGCTTTCTTTTCTGCTGATACGTGAGCGGACATTTTACAACACCTTTACAGGCTTACTCATTGTAAGCTTCATGTAGACATTCTTGAGGTTGTTCAATTCCTTTGGCAAGTGTTGGACTACTGCCGTGTAGGCTGCGCTTGCGTTTTCTGTCAAGTCCGCGTCAGACATATCTGTCGTACCGACTGAAATCTGCAAGATTGGAGCAGTTCGAGTTCTGATTCTGATAGTATTAGTCAAAGCTTCTTGTACTGGTACAAGGTTTGATTTTGGAGCTACGACACAACCGGCCTTTGGGTTTGGCATCTTTCCCCGAGGACCGAGGATACGACCGAATGTCGCTGCAACCTTTGGCATTACGTTTGCCTGGGCTACGAAGTAGTCAAACTGTTCAGCTAGAACTTTGATTTCCTTCTTTGTGAGTCTTTCGAATTCAGACTGTGCGTATGATTTATCGAGAATTTTGTTAGCGTCTTCGAACAATTCCGGACCAACTAGACCGCAGACTTTCTTTCGCTTCTTGAGTGCTTTTGGCAATCGAAGGTAGAAGTCGACTTGTTCTTCCGGCTTCTTCAAATCTAAGTCTTTGAGATTGAATACAAGATCAACTGATTGATTGAACTTTCGTTCTGGCGCATCTTTCTTAAGTTGTGCGAGCGCTTTACTGAATGATTCTTTCACCATTGTGTTTGACCCTCCTACTCTCATTGTCTCGTCGAGACCTGGATTAGTTCACGGGAATACCTCTGAGAAAAGGGGGTCGATTTATAAATGTTTTGTTTAGGTGTGTTTAGGCGAAATAATTGAATAACTGCAATTCTACTGCGAATCTTTTTGCTCGACTTCAGATGGTTTGTCGTCGACCTTCTTTTGTCGGTACAATTTATTTGCGTGAATGAGATTCATATGAATTGGCGCGTACTTCTTCTTTTTTCTGAGGAAATCTTGTCGTTGGCTTGCCATTGTGTGTCCGTTTGATCTTGAGTTATGTCTGTGTTATCTCTGCGTTTTATTGTTGCGATTTGCGTTTTAAATTTATCTTATTTTTGTTGCTATAGCATCCAAATCTGCACGTGAGTAAACAGCTATACCTCGCGACATTTTTGCAGGATTGGTGCTTGCACTGTACAAAGTGACGTGCGAAAAAGGCGATGGCATCGGTATGCCCATGTTTTCTTGTAAGAATTCGGTGAGCGTCGCTATGGATGGCAACCGAGCTTCTTGGATTATGGATTTTCTCGTCTCAGTTTCGTATGTTTTTTTCAATGCGTAATACGAGTCGAGTAGTGTGAAGTTCCAAGGCATATTATCACAAAATTGCGCGAGATTTTTCCAGTGCGATGGCCGAGTCTTGCAGCGCTCTACCAATTTAGAGCCGATCTGCGAGCCGATCAACGTAATATGATACTCAGGCTTTGCAATCATGCCGTTTGCCTTTGCATATGCAGCGACAGAGGCTGGAGCCTGAATAAGAGACGGATGGACATCTAATAGAATAGTACCTGCAGCCCTATCATAGTGAATATGAGTATTATGCGGGTTGTTAGAGTTATGCGGGGTATTAGGCTTGCGTGGATTTGGCATATAGAATTAGAATAGCGCTCTCTTTATATGTCTTCATAATGTTGTTACTGCGAAGTAAATAAATTAGGAAAGATTTATAAATATACAATCCAACCCTATGGCATCAAGGTGACATTATGAACGCACTCGAAGAACGAATCATCACAGCATTTCGCATGGTCAAGCACGATATTGCTCAATTGCAAGAGTCAGTAGCAGACTTGAAGCGAAAGAACGAAAAACTCAGCTCAGAATTCGATAAAGCTAAAGTCCGCGAAGCAAAATTATTGCTTGTCGTACGTGACTTGCGCTCTAAAGTAAAATCGCAACCTGCTAAGGCAAAAAAGCGATAAAATTTTTCTTTCTAAATCTTTATATACACTACCTGCCACATATAATCTACGCATGTCTCCAACACATATCGCTCTCATTCTCGATGGAAATCGCAGATATGCCCGGGCGTCAGCAAAGCCAGAATCAGAGGGTCATAAGGCTGGCGCAAAGAACTTCGAAGATATGTGCAAAGTGCTGCGCGAAAAAGGTTTCACGCAAATCAGCGCATTCTTACTTTCAACTGAGAATATGCAGCGCTCAAAATCAGAATTGGCTGAACTTTACTCATTGTTTAAAACTTATGTCGATAAGATAGTCAAAGACTCAAAAGATGAAGTACGCATCAATGTAGTTGGCGATCGATCGTTATTTCCCGCAGATGTCGTAAAAAAAATCAACGAAGTCGAGCAGGCGACCAAGAATTATACAAAATATACACTTAATTTACTATTCGGATACGGTTCACGACGAGAAATAGTCACTGCAGTCAATAGATTGCTTCGCAGCGGAGCGACATCTGTTACTGAAGACGCATTTGCACAGTCTCTTTGGCTGACTAGCGAACCAGACTTGGTGATACGAACAGGTGGCGAAGTACGTCTGTCAAATTTCTTGCTAT
>DATGWN010000102.1:0-3314 GCA_035299465.1 Acidobacteriota bacterium
TTTGTCAGTGAGTGTCCATTTTGGAGTTGCTGTACCGGTTGAAAATTGTAAAAGCTTGAATGTACCGTTGTTGTCGAGGAATGTTTGGTATACTGCTGTTGAAGTAGTTTTTCCTTTGCCAACAACTTCTTTCGTTGCTCCGCCAACACCAAGTGAATTTGCAGGTCCATTGTATGTGAGAACAGGAAGCGTAGGTTGCGTATTATTGTAACCATAAATGCCGCCAGTACCGAATTGTTGTGTAGTTTGTTCGTTAGTAGACAATCCTGTCGCGAGATCTGTTACGTTGCCTGAATTAATGTTAGTTGTTCCCGTAGTTAGTGCAAGATCATAATTGTAAGTTGTTCCATTGCCAACTGCTCGAACCTTGTTAGCATCAACTGAGACGCCCTGTAGTGGAAGAGCTGTCCAGGCAATTAAATCATCTGCAATGACTGTCTTTGGAGAAGTCTGTGCATTTGCTGTGTAAGCGCCTAGTAGAAGTGCAGCACTTGGGACTGCGTTGCGAAGGATTTTTGTTAAGCTCATAGCACATACTATGGTTACTCATACTTATAAAGTTTTCGCTTAATTACCACTAATTAGTGACAAAGGATATTTATGTGTGATTTGCGCTATATTTTAACGGGGATTCTTAACAACGGCTGCAATTCCTATTAGAAAAGATCGTCGTTCCATGGTCAATTAAGCTTGGTCACTATGCCTGACATTTTTGCGGGAATGGGACCTGTCGTGAAAAAGTTTTTTGCGAACGCATTTAGATTAAATTGACTCTTGAGAAGGGCATACTTAGAAAGCATATAACAATTTCTTGATAATTGCACCGGTACAGTTTTTAGGGCTTTTGGCGCAGATTCTGATTCAAATGAGTAATATCCTATTACAAAACTCTCATCAAGAATATATTCTTTTGCTCCCAATTTCTCTCCATTCATAAATAGTTCAGAGCATCTAGGTAAATAGGCCAGATTGTTTCTAGTTTCGAATGAAATTTTTTCAACTAGCGTATTCTTTCCAAATTTCACAACATTTGTCGCGGTGCCATCTAATTCATTATACGACGATTCCACGTCGACTTTGACTTCACTATCTGTAACTTTTCCTAAGTAGAATAGTATATCAAATGAAGACAAAACTTCTGCTTCCTTCATTTGCCAAACGTCGCCCTCGCTGTGCCCGCCAATTAAATTTCCAGCATAAGAAGGATTTACAACACTCGCTCCTACAGCGGCTGCAATTCCTTTTAGAAAAGATCGTCGTTCCATGGTTTTAGGCTAACTTACAAACAATTCCGGACATTTTCTGCGGTATAGGCCCTGCGTTAAAGGATGCGTTAGAATGCTCCACAATTTGTAATCTATTTTGTGTAAAAACTGTTTTTGCCTTCATGAATTCATTATATGTTAGCCTAATTTCTGTCTGAGCGATTTGGACTTTTTTGTCATTTGTTTCGAAGTTGTATGAATCAATTAAGTAGTCGTCGTCACGAAGAAAATATCGCTTTGCACCAAGCTTAGTTCCGTTAAGGAATAATTCTGATTTAAGTGGCACATAACCTATATTTGCTAAGCTTTCAAATGATATGTTTTCCAACAAAGTATTTTTGCCGAAGGTAATGACATTTTTAGCCGTAGAAATGCCATATGAGGATTCAACTTCAAACTTTGTTTCCACTTCTGGAAGTAGTTTTAATCGATTTAGTATGTCAAAAGTTGACAACACTTCACTTTGCTTTATTTCGTATATATCACCCTCAGCATGGCCTGCGATTAAATTTCCTGCGTAAGAAGGATTCACAACACTTGCGCCCACAGCGGCTGCAATTCCTTTTAGAAAAGATCGTCGTTCCATCGGTATTGGATACCTAATTAGGTATTAATAATTTACGGAGTGCATTTATTGACGGTACCTTCAAGCTTGCATGTACCATAACAAGTGTACATTGCCGCACCGTATTTGTCGAAGCCGCTAAATAATGGTGGACAGAAGCAAGATGCTGCTGATGTTGCAACTTCGTCCAGTTTACAAAGCGTTAATCCAGTTTTGACGCCTGCATAATTATGACAAATGACTTCTCCAGTTGGATGCGCTGCAAACAATTTTGGTGTTGATCCACAAGAGCAATCATTTGGATATGCGCTTCTGCTTAACACAGTGTTTTCAGCGCATGCAGGCACTGTCGCAGGTGTTGCAACTGTTGTTTGTTTACAGAGGAGATTGAACTTCTGTTCAATTCTTTGTTCTTCACCATTGTATGTGAATGTAGCTGGATTCATTACTGAGTTATATCTCGTCGGCTCTTCGTTCGTATTCTGAGCTTTACTGTCGTGCAAAGTTACTCGCGCGATTAGTTCAACTTGATCAACATTTGGAGGACAAATTACCGGTGAAGTAGTTGATAATTTACTATAAGTCGCAATCAAAGAGTACTTTTGAGAAGATTGAATCTTATTTTTCGGTACACTAACTTTAATCGTACCTAGCGAAATCTCATAATTAGTCTGTGTCTCAGTTGGCTTAACTGAAATCTCTTTTATGCTCCAAGCAGGATTTTTTGATTTTGTTTCAATGTCGATAATAGAAGTTTCTAAGCGACTCTTGTCATCTGCAACATTTGTGCTACTGGATAATTGTTGAGTATATACCTTAAAGTTCGAACCATCATAAATGATGTAGACTCTTTGGTTAGTAGTTGAACGAGTTAGTGCCAAGTCATCAAGATTCGCAGGCAAAGGAGTGGTGTAATCGCCATTCAAAGTCGCAATACTACCTTCGATTTCATACGTACCGCCAAGGCCCTTTACTTCATTTCCATTCGCAATGACATAACTTGCACCCATGATAATCGGATTGCCATTTGCTGTCGTAATCGCGTCTTTTTGAGTTGTTTCTTTGTACATGACTCTGTCGCCATACAGAACGGTAAGCTGCGCATACTTAGGCAATTGCTTTTCTTGTGATATCTGACCGTTTTCATCACCCATATCTGAACCAAAGTCGGCTTTTGCAAGAACGGCTAAATTCAACTTGTCGCCAACGGAATAAGTCGTTTTAGGGAAGTCAAGTTTCTGGCCGTAGAAATAGACGTCACCATATTTATTGAGCACGGCGTAATCACATCTGAATTCTGCAAGCAATAGATTGAAGGAACATGTCGCTGGCATTGATGCGCCGACATTCTTGATCTTCTTCTCGAAAATCTGCTCACCGCCGTTCTTGTTAGAACGATCTCTGATAGTGAGTCGCAATGTGTCATATCTGATAGATTGGTCAGTCAATTTGACGAATTTTTGTCCTTTGCCGTCTGAGTCACC
>DATGWN010000103.1:0-22617 GCA_035299465.1 Acidobacteriota bacterium
TTTGCCTCGCGCTGCTCTGGCGTTGTATATTTCAAGCCTTCTTGTCTTTTCTTAGAAAAATATCTGAATCTCACCAAGAAATAATCATCCATTCGTAAATACAAGTATATGCCAAGCGAGGCAAGGCCGATGACTGCTGAACCTGCGATAAGGACTTTCTCGTCCGAGGATGAGAGTGAAGAGCCTCGCAAATAATTGCCTACCACGCCGGCGACTCTAGAACTTGCGACGCCTGCAAGCGCACTTACAGCAGAAATAGGAAGCATAATCTTGTTGGTGCGCGATTTGTATTTGCTGGCCAAGTACGCAGTAACTATTTTTGGAGGGTAATCTGGGAATTCTTCGCATATAGAATTATACTCGTTTTTGCATTCTTTAACCACGTTATACAATGATTTTGTCATATGTTGCGGGAATAAGCGACGATTTAAATGCCTGTCGAATCGACTTACGCAAGACACTCAGTAAGCTTTCGTTCGAGTTTCTTCTTGTCAAAATGCGTTCCAATAAAGACAAGCGCCGATTGCTTTTTCTCGCCACTGCGCCATTCTTTCATCTGCAATTGACGTCGAGATCCAACATACTGTAGAATGTACTTGAGATCTTTGTCGACACTGTCGCCGAAATAGACAAATCCTTTTGCACGTACGATTTCGCCCGGTAGCACAGTCATGAGCTCTGCGAACTTCTTATAATCAAACGGCTTGTCTGTTTTGAAAAAGACTGTATCGACATGTTCATGGTGATGATGGTGATGGTCATGATGTTCATGATCACATTCTTCGTCGCACTCGTGGTGGCAATGTTCACATTCGTGTTCATCGTCATGATCAGATTCATGTTTTTCGTCATGTTGCTCCTCGTGGTCCTGCTCTACTACTTCTAATTCTTCAAGCTCGGAGTGATCGAATGCAGATGTGTCGATAATTGATTTAAGCGGTAATTTCTTGGTCAAATCGTGCATGGCCACGTTAGGAATCATCTTTGCGATGAGTTCTTTGATCTTTTCGAGTTGTGGCGCTTTGATGAGGTCAGTTTTGGAAAGTAAGATTATGTCAGCTGCTTGCAACTGTGTGAGTGCGATTTGAAAATTGTCCATATTCTTCTGAAAATTAAGTGTGTCGACTACGCCAAGAATTGCGTCCAGTCGAATTCTTCCGTCGACATTATTCATCAAGAACGTCTGTGCAATCGGAATCGGATCTGAAAGACCAGATGCTTCTACAATGATGTAATCAACTTTCTTAGGCGAATCAAGCAATTTTTTGACTGCTTCAATTATGTCTGATCGGACTACACAACACATACAGCCGTTGGAAAGTTCGACGACTTCTTCTTTTGTAGAATTAATCATCTCGCTCTCTAGTGCGACATCGCCAAATTCATTTACTATGAGGCCAATTTTCAGGTTCTTATTTTCTGCAAGAATGCGATTGATAAGAGTAGATTTGCCGCTGCCAAGAAAGCCTGTGAGTAGTGTGATTGGGACTGTTTTCATGTAGCGTAGGCGGTAGGACTTGATTTAAAATGTTATGTATGTTGTGTGCCGATGTAATGGATTAGGGTGATCGTACGCTTATTTGCACACTTCGCGTTCTAATCGACTATACAAGTCTTGCCGTTGCTGTGAGTTTGCAGTATATGGCATAATTCTATACGCTTTCTTCTCGGCGAGATTGCCCCATATCTGGAATTGAGGATTTGTCTGGTTATTTTTTTGGATACTCCAGACGCGCTTCCCTTGGTTCATCAGTTCAGGAATCATTAACAATGAGATGTCGCCTGCCACAATATCTTGATTTCCAGAAAGTTCGCAATACATTCTTGCAACCTCTAGGGCAAAATCAGGCAATGAAGTTGGCTTATGTAGAGCTACAACTATATCTGAACCATCTAAAAGAACTTTTTCTATATTTTTAGGGTAATTATAACTAACCATCTTTGAGGGAATAAAATAATCAAATAAATAGTTTTTGCTAATCCGCGGTTAATAATTTATAGAACGTGCTTAAAAGACGACGTAGCTCATCCACGCGACGACAAAGCCTAGTATGATGCCGAAGAATGCCTGCGTCTTAGTATGGCCCATGATTTCCTTAAGATGTTTGTGATCGTCGATTTGAAAGATCTCGTTCATCTTATTGATAAGTTGAGCTTGCTGCCCAGTCTGCATACGTAGTCCAAACGAATCCCGTACGACGATTGATGACATGACGAGTGCGAGAAAAAATAATGCGGTAAATCCTTGTTCAAAATAAATGGCCGTCGTAATACTTGCAATCGCTGCGCTGTGGGCGCTTGGCATACCGCCATACGACAAAAAGCCTTGGAGTGTGAGTCGGCGATCAGAGATAAGCATGATAATGCTCTTGATAAACCCTGCCAAGAGAATAGATGCAAGCGGCACTAAGAACAATTTATTCAACAAAAATTCTTCAACAAACATAGTCAAGCCTTCTTCTTCGCTTTCTTCGTGTTATTGAAAAGGAAGATGACTTTAAGTAATTTGTGTGCGATGACGATGAATGCGAACAAGGATACACAATAGATGATTGCCATAAAGAGATCTACGCCCAATTCTTTGAGGTTTGCGCCAAAGAGAAGTGTTCTTCTCAGCAATTCTGTCGCCAGTACGAATGGCGTCTGTGCGATTACAACACGTAAATCTTGCGGGATGCTTTCAAGCGGTAAGATGAGGTCCGATACGAGCAAGAAGGCGCTTCCCAGCGAGATTGCACCAAGGATGGTTGTCTGCTCGTTTGAGAACATATAACCTAGGCACATACCTAAGAGCGTGAAAATTATCGATGAAATAAGCAAGATGACTGCCGTATTTGCAATGTTAGCCAAGATGTCGATGTGGAAGACGTAGAACGCTAACAGGAGCATCAAAACGACTTGGAATGCGCCAACAATAAGAACTGTGAAGAAGTTACTGGTGATGAATACGATGTCCGATGTTGGAGTTGTGAACAATCGGAATTTAGCAGGCGAGAGTTTCTCTACGACTACAATAGTCGCTGACAACATGACACACACGAACATAAGTACGAGCATCATCAAACTTGGGAAGATGTAGTTGAGCTTCGTTGCGTTTGTGACTACTGGTACGACTGCAGATGTGACTGGACTGACGATACTTGTTGCGTCTTTGATTTGGATGTTTCGCAGTTTGTTGTTCACAGCGTCAAAGTCATTAGTGAGAGCCGTCAACTTATCATTGATCTGGTTGATTGCCGCTACGTTTTGGTCAAACTGCTTTGTGAAGTCTTTCTTCAACGTCTGCGTCGCCTGCACTTTTGATTTGAGATCGTTGACTAATGTTGCCATAGAGTCGACTGCCACAACCATTGCGTCAACCGTTTCTTCTGATGAATTTGAGTGTTCGTATGCTGTTTCAATGATTGTATCGAGTTCAGTTTGCGCGTCGTCTGCAAGAGATGATGAGTTTGAGTTATCCAAGTCGTCGATGACTTGCTGTGTCAACGTGACTGCAAGATCGTAATCGTCGTGCGCATAATTAAGCTCCGTGACGAGTGCGTTGTGCTGGTCGCGTAGTTTTTGTAATTGTCCTTTGTCCGAATCTGTGGACACGTCAAGGTTTGCCAAATCCTCTTTACCGGATTGCAAAGATGTGATGAGTGTCTGTTGATCTTTTTTGATCGTTGCAATGTTGGATGTCTTCCAAGTATCTAGTTTTGTGGATACGTCGTTGATTGACACGATGAGCACTTGTGTCAAATCCGAACTGATTTCGCTGGATTCGACTGAGATTACTTTGTTAAGAGTATTCTGAATAAGATCGACAATATTGACTTTTGAGTTGTCAACGTGGATGTTGATAACGTTTTGGTTACCTTCCGCCAGTTCGAAATTGGCAGGGAAGACAAGACAACTGTGAATTTTAAGATTTGAAACGTCGTCGATGCACTGTTGTTCGCTTGTGTATTCGTATATTTGGAATTCATTACCTAACGAGTCTGCAAAACGTTGCGTGAGATCGTTTTTCTCCCCGAAGAATAGACCGACATTGAGTTCGAAGCTTGCGTTGTTATTGAACGCAAAGCCTGCCAAAAGCATGATCAACAATGGGCCGAAGATGATGATGAGCGATGATACTTGAGAACGGAGAATTATCTTGAAGTTCTTGAAGATGAGTTTTGTCAGCTTCATTTGGACTCCTTCTTTTCAGACGCAGATGATTTGTCTTTGCCGTCTTTATTGTCTTTAGTATCCTTATTATCTTTGTTATCTTTAGTGTCTTTGCCGTCGTCGTGAGAAGCCGCAGGTTTAGCCTTTTCCTTTTTGCCAAACAGTTTTTGCCAGAAGGATTTCTTTTTGCCAGCTTGTTCTTTTTGTTTTTCTGCGTCGTCGTATTGCTTTTCGATCGACTCGTCGTTTGAGTGCTGGATGATATTCTCGAACACTTCGTTCAAGCTTGGTCTATTGATTCTCAAGTCAAGGATTTCATCGTGGACATGTCTGGTTGCGCTCATAAGATCGCGGACGACTTCAATCGGTTTTGTCGTGCGGATGACTAATTCGTGGCCGAGATTGTTCATATCTGAGATTTTGAGTCGGATTTTTTGTTTTGAAAGACGTTCTTCAAGTTCTGCATATCTGCCGTGGATAGTGGAAACATGAACTTCTTCGCCGCCTTTGAAGAGCTTCTTCAATTCGTTTGGCGTTCCGTAATTCTCCATTTTACCGTCGTGAATGATACCGATTCGGTCGCAAAGCTCTTCGAGTTCATCCAAGAAGTGCGACGAAAGGACAATCGTTGTTCCTTTGCTATTGATTTTTCGGATGAGATACCACATCTGTTTTCGCAAATACGGGTCCAGGTCTGCGGTTGGCTCGTCTAAGATAAGGATTTTTGGGTCGTGGATCAATGAACAGGCGATGTCCAGTCGCTTCATCATACCGCCTGAGAGTTTTTCTGCAAGGTTTGACTTTGAATCGTACAGACCCATGAGTTTGAGAAGGATTTTCGTATTTGTCGAACGTGCGTCGTATGAAAGGTCATACAGGCTGCCAAACAAATCCAAGTTCTCATTCAATGTGAGTTTGCCATAGACGGACGGTCGTTGCGCAGCAAAGCCAAAGAGCTTCTTGACTTCTTTTGGATATTCGAGGACATTACGGTAAATTGTATCTTTTTCTGCGCCTTCGTATGTGAGCAAATGCGGATTTTGGAACAAGATTGCGCCTGACGTCGGCGGCAAGAATCCGATGATAGTGTTAAGAAGCGTCGACTTACCGGCTCCTGAGGAACCAATGATGCCAAATATCTCTCCGGCCTTGATTTCAAGATTGATGCCCTTGAGAATCTGCGTTTTGCCGAATACTTTCACGACGTTTTCGACTTTGAGAATCGTCTCGCTCATACAGAGGCATTTTCCGAGTTATCCTTTTTAAATATTTGCTTTAAATACCTTTTAAACTGTCTGGAAGTTTTCGACGAGGGTTTTTCTCGAGTTTGGGCCTGTTTTACGAGAAACTTTAAAAACTCTCGATGACTCTCAATACTGAACAAAAAAGAAGAAACACAGCCGTTAGTGCTATACGCACTTCTTCTCAATAGCCAACGAGGCTCATACGGCACAGAGGACACGCCATAGCGTGTTATAACAAATGGAAAAACAATTTGAAAAACGATCATTTGATCGACCTTTTGAACGACGTGACAATAATCGCTCGTTCGAACACAAAACATTCAACGATTATCGCTCAGCGCGAGTAGTAGACGCTACACCAATAGACAAGCCTTTCTTGTCTGGGTATAATACACCATTCTTCAACAAACTCAAACCAAAGATGTTGGAAGTCGCATCGCTCATCCGCACTGCAATCAATACAAGACGAAGAATCTTCCTCAAGCATCACGCTGACTGCGACGGATTTTGCGCAGGTATCGCACTTGAACGAGCAATCATCCCGCTTATTGAGTCTGTAAACGACAAAAAACAAGCAGCATGGGAAAAGTACAAACGCATGCCATCAGTCACGCCATTCTACAACCTAGAAGACGTCACTAAAGACATTGCACAATTCCTCAACCTGGCTGAAAAGTTCGGCGAAGATATGCCGCTTGTCTTACTCGTCGACTTAGGCAGTGGGCCGGAAAACATCTTGCCTATCAAACAGTTGCAGACTTTTGGTTGCGAAGTTGTCGTCATCGACCACCACCCAATCGACGCTGAAGTTGAAAAGCTTTTGAAATACCACATCAACCCATTGCACTTTGAAACGGAATGCGCATTTAGCGCAGGCATTCTTTGTGCAGAGTTGTCACGATTGATCTATGGCGAAATCGCCGATGAAGACTTGCTTGCAGCAATCTCATGCATCGGTGACCGAGTCGAAGCACCGTACGCAACGGATTATTTCAATTTAGTTGCACCACATGGCTACGACGAAGCAATGCTGCTTAAGATTGCTAAAAGTATCGACTTTACTGCCCACAACCTGCGCGGTATCGAAGGTCGTGAATTGATCGGCATCCTTCTTGGCGACGATAAGGCGAAACAAATCGCAACAGTCGAGTTGCTTGCAGCAGAACTTGCCGTGCGTGAGGAAAAGATCAGATTACAATCTGAAAACATTATCACAACACACGACACTGCACGAATCACATACGGTCTTTTCCCAGTCTCAGAGCTGACTTTGAAAGATATGTATCCGCGATTGGGCAATATCGTTGGAATGATGAATGATCATCTTATCAAGACACGAAAGTTCATAAAACCATTCGTCATGCTTGGTACGACGCCAAACTCAATCACATTCCGTGCACAAGAAGAGTCGAAATTCGACTTCCACGTCATCCTCAAAAAAGTCATGGCAGAAGTGCCATTGGCTTTCGTCGAAGGTGGCGGACATCCATGCGCAGGAACGTTCCGATTTGCTGAATCCAAAGCAAACGACGTCATGGTTGTAGTCAAAAATTATTTGCAATCGTTGTAAGTATTGCATTTTTTCTTTTTCATTACATTTATAATTAAATCTCCCGATAATCGCAGCATGCTAATCGGAGTGGATGTCGGCGGAACGAAAATTGCGGCAGGGCTCATATCCGATTCTCAAATATCCCACGTCATAGAGTTTCCGGTTAAATCTAGAGCGTCGCGCAAGCATGTGATTGAACAGATTTGTTCTGCAATTTCGGCACTTGGCGTACGGGGCGTAACTGCGATTGGCGTTTGTGTACCCTCTGTTGTCGATTCACGAACAGGCAAGATTATCTCTACCAAGAATATCCCGGCATTGAACAATATCGCGATTGCATCTGTTTTGAAGAAACGATTCAAGCGACCAGTATTTGTCCATAATGATGCAAAGGCGTTTGCGCTTAGTCAGGTTCGCCGTGGTGAAAAAGATGTCGTAGGACTTATTGTCGGGACTGGCATCGGTGCAGGCGTCGTAGTGGATGGTAACGTACTTGTCGGTGCGCGCGGCGGTGCAGGCGAAATCGGAAGTATTCTTACTGCGGATGGAAAATCGCTCGAATATCATCTCGCAGGTCCTGCGTTCAATCGACGATTTCGCATGTCTGGCAAAGCATTGTTTGAACGCGCGTCACTTGGCGACAAAAAGGCACTTTTGGCTTTCAAAGAATATGGGGCGTCATTTGCGACGTTGCTATCAATCCTTACACTCATGTATGAACCGTCTAGAATTGTCATCGGCGGTTCGGTTGCGACTTCGTCAAAATTCTTTTTACCGACGGCACTTTCTACGCTTCGCAAAATGCATGTAAATTCAAAAATACCAACCGTTTCTGCCGCGATTCACGCGTACCCGGGTATTTTAGGCGCTGCGCATCTGTGCGTCATTGCTAAAAAAGCGAAGCATTATTAATGGAAAGGGTGGAAATGCCCTCCATGGTCACTCTACTTTGGATTGTTTTAACGCTTCTTGTTGCATATTCAGCGATTTATGTCGGTCTTTTTCTAGGTCTTATCAATCCTGAAGAAATGAAGCCGGGAAAGAAGTATCTGGTCTGGGCAAAGAAGGGATTTTACATCGTGTTCCTGCTCGCTCTTATCTACACGATGCGACATCTTTGGATTTCATTACTTTTATTGTTTGGAACTTACTTTCTGTTTGGCATTACACACAAACGATGGATGTTCACAATTCATGAATTCGTCGTCACGTATCCAATCTTGGTTTTGATGGTCAGTAAATCGTCGTCATCAATGCTTATTCTTTGTTCAAGCCTTTTCATATACTTACTTATCTGCGGTACGCTGCTTGTGATTCCATTTACCGAAAAGAAAAAAGTCACTCGGCCTATGAAGCATATTTATCACGAGACTTTCATTCTTACCAAAGATTTCTTCTCACTAGTAGGAATTGTTGCTGCGCTGTACGTTGCTGCCAACTTTGGCGTTTAGAGTTGTTCGCTATAAGATATTGCCAACGAGCGTAATTCTGCCCATCTTCTTTTTTCAACAACGTAAATGAGGCCCTGCAGAGGAAGCTTTACATCATCGACGCTTCTTGGGAACAGAATACCTTCGTGATAAAAATAGTCAGAACAGTGTACTATCGGATCTCCCCAGACATCATGCGTACGATAATTCTGTGACGTAAACGAGCCGTACTCTTGTTGTGATGCTTCGTGCGTTGCCGTATGAATATTGAGAAGTAGTTCGAGATGCGTGAATACTTTGCTGAGTTTGAACGCAGATCTCTGTAGCGGTCGTTGGTTAAGGAACGTTAATGAACGCTTTGGCGCTCGGGAAAAGAATTCATATGCAAGTCCATTAAATTCGTAGATGCGCATAAGACGTAGCTGGTCCACGTCGCTGCGGATTAACACTAGCTCTTCGTTCACAATAGGATATTGGATTCGTCGCAGGTGTGGTGGTGTCTGAATTGATCGAGCAGAATTATATGGTCTCCCATCGTTAATATACTTTAATTCTGTGCTTGCAACGCGTTCGTACACTTGGGAAAGCATCGGCTTGGTAATAGTTCAAACTATTTAATCCTTTTTAGGAAAGGCTTATATTCCAAATCTTTCCGTTTCAACTAAAAAAGGGGATGAGGTATGGGGTATGAGTACATATGCAGTCCCGTTAGTGTTTTTGCTCTTCTCGGGCACACTATTGGAGATAGCTGACATCGCAAATGATGTTAGCCAAAAAACGGTTTTCTACACAGAACAAATGTCGTTATCGCTAGATTGCGCTTTTATGGGCGTGGCTATCGAAGAATGTGCACCGGAATTGATGCATGTTGATATGCGCGAGGATCTGGCAAGACTAGATAATTTGTCGACAAGAAATAAATAACGCAGCCACTGGCTGCATTTTTCATTTTCTAAAGCATACCTAAAATTGACGCACCACCAAAACATGCGCCTATTGAAACCAACGTTACGACGAATGCGCTAAATAAGCATCCCTTTGCAGCGTTCTTTTTTTGGAGTAAGAAAAATATGAGAGCTTGAATCAAATTCAGGGCAAAACAACAAATACTGTACGCCATCATCGCAATGGCAAAACCCAGCCCTGGCTCTTGCGATGAAACGCCGTTTGCGACTTCCATTATTAGCAGTGCAGCGACGACAACCAATAAGATTATGAAATTTATCTTTATGACTGTGTAGAACGTTGCAGGTGAATCAGTGGTATTTTGTTCCATTGTTATTACTCTAATTATGTCACTAGCGGTATCACATACAAGCCGCCAAAACATGCACCGATTGCAACGATAGTTACACCAAATGCACTAAGGAGGCAACCTTTTGCCGCATTTCTCTTTTTCACTAAGAAGAAAATAAGAGCCAGTATTAAGTTACCTGCAAAGCAAATGCCACAATAATACATCATAATTATGGCGTATGCTATGCCTTGCCAGTCGCCGGAAGAGCCGTAAACTAATTCCAAAACGAACATGACTACCATTACCAGCAAAAGTATGATGAAATTTATCTTGAATGCTTTAGAAAAGTTTGATGGCGAATCTGATGTCGTTGCGTCAGGTATGATTGGCATATGCTCACCTATGTGCTCGCATTCATATAGTTTATCATATCGCTTTTCCGATAATTCTACCGCTCGTAGGAAGCTTCTCTGCCTGCAATTGCTTTAGGTATGTTTCTTTTTCGTCGCGATAGAACAGATTCATCGTCTCAAACGGAATTATTCTACCGTCTTTATGAACGATATGCACACATGATTTCTTTATAGCGCGTACATCAAAGTCATATGCATCCATGAACTTCATAATGATGATTCTAAACAGGTTTTTGTACGTAAGATCCGGCGCTTTGATTGACGGTAGACAGCAAAGCAATGAATGCAATGTACCCGTCACGCCTTCCACAGACTTTGCGGTGCTAAAGACTTCCAAAGCATGTTTTTTTACGACTTGGTCATGTTCGTAGACGATTGTATTCTTTGATGCGTTGAGCAGTAATTCGGGATCGACATACCTTGTGAGCGGAAATACTTGTCCCATCAATTTCACTGCGTAGCCCATCGCAAGCGCATCAGGATTACACGGAACTGGTACAATGTCTTTTGCCGTGAACAGTTTGGATTGCTCTATGATTCGTTGTCGAACTTCTGTTAGAGTCATGCGATCAGTAGTCGGATCAAATTGCTTATTTCTCCCCGCTACTTGAGTGGGCTGGAATGTGACTCCGCGCACACACTGCTGCTTAAGCGCATAGTCAATTATTTCTCCAATTTCGTCGTCGTTTACGCCTTTTTGAAGAGTAACTACTAGCGTTGTGGAAATGTTAAACTTGTTGAGTTGGTCGATTGCCTTCTTTCGAATTGAGCTCAAATCCGTTCCACGAATTTTCTTCAATGCGTCGGCCTTGAACGAATCGAACTGCAAGTATACTTCAAACGCTGGCATATACGTGGCTAGTCGCTTTGCGAATCCATCTTCTGTCGCAATTTTTATGCCGTTAGTATTCAGCATCAAATGTTTGATAGGCTTGGACTTCGCATAGTCAAGAATCTCGAAGAACTGCGGATGGATTGTCGGTTCGCCACCGCTAATTTGCACAACATCAGGTTCACCTTCTGACGCGACAATAATGTCAAACATTTTTTTGACTTCTTCGAGCGTGCGATGCGAACCGTATGTAGGAGACGACATTGCGTAGCAAGTAGGACATTCCAAGTTGCAACGGTCAGTTATTTCGACGATGGACAGACAAGAGTGTTGCTCGTGATCGGTGCACAATCCGCAATCATATGGACAGCCATATTTGACAGGTGTGCCAAATTTGAGTGGCATTTCACTTCGTTTGACGTAATTTCGAATTTGCCTATAATATTCAGCATCAGACTCTATAAGCACTTTTTGCATACCGTGCTCAGGGCATGTCTTAAACATGAACACTTTATTTTCTTCAAACACAATTTTGCCGAATATTTGACGTAAACATTTAGTACATAACGTTGTTGTAAGATCGTAATAGATGTAAGGTCGTTCCATATGGGTGTGGTTGATTACTCAAATATAAGCTTTGTCAGGACGTGCGCGTAGTCATATATTCTACTATGTAATAGATGAGAAGTAAGGCACATGCCAACTGTATCGCTGAAAGTCCTAGAGCGATAATTTCAACAGGTTTAATGAAATCTATCAGTAATCTGAACGCGCAGTATGACGCCAAGAATATTTTGAAGAGCACGCCAGATTTGTGCCTTTTTTTGACAGAATTTTTATTGAATGAATTATGGAACGCAAATAGAATTATGCCTAAAACCACTAGGAACATGATTTCGTACAGGGCCGTTGGATGACGTAAAATTCCGTCGCCTTGATCAATTGCCCACGGAAGGCTCGATGGAAGTCCAGCGGTCTTATCTGAAACGCCAGTCAAAAAACAACCTATTCTGCCGATTGCAATTGCGAAAATGAGTGGAAAAACAAACAGATCGCCTGACGATTTCTTTTCATCGATACATTTCTTTACTAGTTCTACACCAATAAGTCCGCCAATTAGGCCGCCAACTATTGTTTTATTTGAGAAATAATAGAGTACACTTGGCGGATTCAAAAACAGCGAAATGTGCTCTAATGCCCCAAAAAGGACTGCGCCAAAGAGTGCTCCGCCAGCAGCGCCAACTAAAATCCATTGTCGATTCTCTAAAGTTATATGATCCGAGTTTTTTCTTAGACGCACGTAAAGCCAAAATGCAAAATAATAGGAAACAACATCGAAAATAAAGTGTGCTGGTAAGGCAAACGCGCCGATGTGAAATGTAACTGGAAACTGCATACAGCTAGAAACATTCTTGTTTTAATAAATGTTCATGAGTGAGAAAAAAGGGGGAAAGAGAAAAAAATTTACATCTTTTTCTTGAGATGTTTGACGAAGTCTTCTGCTTCTTTGCGCAAAGCGAATCCGAGTGGGATACCAATTGCGAACGCAAGCATCAAGACTGTTCCGCCGAGTATTATCAAGTATGTCGATTCAGCAAGATCGAATCGTATCCCGACTTGCTTGAGAGCAACGTCCAAGAAGAATACGATGACGAAGAACTTGATGAAAGGTGTCAAGACTCGGACCCATGTGATTTTATTCGCATGGTTCAATTTTGCGACTGTGATATCAGCTGCAATAAGACCGATGATGATGACCAAGATTGCTGTGAGCAACTTTGGAATCCATAATGCGATCTGTGCGAGTAACATTGAGAACATTTCTAACTTGACAAGTCCAACTGCTGGAATCAAGAAGAGTGCGAAGAGATACCACTTGACCATTCCGCCAAGCATGTATGATAATGACATGTCACCCAAAACTGAGTGTTTGCCTGTGCTTTCAAGCCATGAATCGAGGCCTGCTTTTACAAGACCTTTTTTTATCAGAAGCCCGATGAACGTTGCGACGATGTAACCTAAAACCCCTAGTAGAAGCGCGCCGACAAATCCTGGAAGGATTTCAACTACGCTATTAACGAATGTGACGACTGGATCAGCGATAGCTTGACCTGCGTCTGTAACAGTTTCCCATGCCATATGTAATACCTCTTTTATTCACAGAAATTATGGCCTCTGTGTAACCCCCTATCGACAATTCCCTCTCGAGTATATATAAAGATTTATTTCTACTTTGGAGTGAAACACAATATAATGGATTCGAGCAGATTTTAATGAGTTGATTCAGGCGGAAAATGTCGCGCTCAGAAAATATGCTATTTATGCGCGGTGGTATGTTTTACCGTCGAGGATAGTGAATGCGCGATATAATTGCTCAAGCAAAACCACTTGCGCTAATTCGTGCGGCATGGTCATAGCCGATAATGATAGTCGGATGTGGCTTTTTAGTAACACGGCCTCGCCGATGCCGTCTGGACCGCCCATTATATAGAGGATGGGAAGTTCGAGATTCTTCTTAAGAAACGCGGCGAATTCAACGGAAGAGAATTGTTTGCCGTGCTCGTGCAGACACACGATAAGTCCGCTGAAGCCTTCGATGCGTTTGAGCAATGCCTGCGTCTCTTTCTCTTTCGTACTTTGAGGGATGCTGTCAAAAACAACGTGCTTTTTCTGCAGTCGATCTGCGTACACTTCGATTGCTTGCTTGCAATACGGTTCTTTGGCTTTTCCGACGGTAAGAATAGTTATTTTTGGCATCTTAAAAAATTAGAAAGTATTTAGGATCTCCTCGGAGAGTCTGTCCTTTGGAGCGAAGCCAGTTATTCGATTGACTTCTTTTCCGTCCTTGAAGAAGATGAGAGTCGGAATACCGCGGACATCATACTTACCTGCGATGTCACCATACTCGTCGACGTTCACTTTTGCAAACGTGATGTCGTCATACTGTTTGCTGAGTTCGTCAAAGACCGGAGCCATCATCTTGCACGGACCGCACCACGGTGCCCAAAAGTCCACAAGAATGCCGCCTTTCGCGTTTTCTACTTTGCTGGAGAATGATTTGTCGTCGAGTTCTACTACCATAAATTCACCTACTACTGTGAGTAATTTTGTGCGGAATTCTTTCTTTTTAAATTAGATGGAGTCTCAATACTTTCAAACTTTACTTCACACTGTGCTTCAAACTTGTCTGGCAAAAATGACGTTTTTGACGCATATAATCACATATATTTGCTTTTTTGCTCGTTTTATGCATATGTACACATTAAGTTTAAATAATCACGTCAGAACCTACCTTTTGAGGTGTATCCCATGAAAAAAATGAACGTAATCTACGTTTTGATGATGGTTTTGATGGCCGGTATGGTCAGCGCACTAACCATCGTATCGCCAACAGCGACAACGTATGATGAAAACGCAGTGTTACTGAACGTAACACATAACGAAACTCTTGATAATATTACATATGAATTGGACAACATATCCCACTTAGGATGTGACAACTGTTCCAATTACAGCACGATGCTCAACGTATCGGATGGCAACCACACATTGATTGTGATGGGAGAATCTGAAAACGTCTCCGTGAATGATTCGGTCAACTTCACTGTTGATACGGCAACGAAGAATTTCTTGGTGAATATCAACAAGCCAGTAAACACTACGTACAATACTTCCAGTGTTCCATTGAATATCACAGCAAATGATTCAGTAGACACTATCAAGTACAGCGTAGACGGTACTAACTATACTGGTTGCTCGAACTGTTCAGCGTTTAACACAACGCTCAATTTGGCTGACGGCGATCATATGATCGTTGCGTACGCTATGGTCGACTTCGTCACTAAGATGGACAATGTTTCATTCATGGTAGACGCAGTAAACGACTCCGACAATGAATCGGATAACTTCTCGCTTGTGGTTTTGAGCCCTATCGCGAAGAAGTATTTGAACGGTACAGTGCCATTGAATGTTACGTCAAACGAAACACTTGACAACATCACGGCAACAGTAGACGGCCAAAAGAAGACTTGTGCGAACTGCTCAAACTTGAGTGGCTCATTCAATCTTGACAACGGCAACTACACACTGTACGTTACTGGAATGTTAATGAACATTTCCAAGAACTTGTCAGTAATGTTTAGCGTCGACGAAAACCAGACGGTCGTAAACGGCACGAATGGTACGAAGACAAACAAATCCAACGAATCCAGATACACGACAGGCCTTGAGAAATTGCCTCAGATGGTTGAAGCAGGCAACATCAGCGACGCTGAGCTTGCACAGATCATCCGATCCAATAAACTCAACCCAGGTGTGTTGAACAGACTCATCAAGACAGGAATGCTTGGCAACGAGTCTCTCAACGCAATCTTGGACACACAAGTAGCACCGCCAGGAATTTTCAAAAAGCTTATGTCCTTCATCGGTTTCAAAGTCAGTACAGTTCCAAGCCTCATCGCTGAGAACTATGTCCTTGACGCAAAGACTGAAGAAAAGGCAATAGCGAAGGAAAGTTTACCTAAGGTCAAGGAGAAAGTGAAGGAAGAAGTTGAAAACAAATCAGCTAACAAAACTTCTCCAGGCCAAGCCAAAAAGATCCGAGCAAGTGAAAATGGAACTAACACTTCCAACGACACTGCAAAGGTCTCAGCAGGACAGGTAAAGAAAGTTGACGTTGCCACCGGTAACGGCAAAGTTCCTCCAGGACAAGCTAAAAAGAACAATTAGTTTCTTTTCTTTTTTCTTTATTTTATATCGGTAAGCACTAGAAGATTTTGCGTTTTCTGAAGATATTTTGCAGGACAATCTTTTGCGGCGATTTTCGCATTCCTAAAATGAGCCAACGCTTGTTTTTTGGCAGCGCCGCTAAATAACAATAATGCTGCTTTTGTCTGCACTATAAGATCAACGGTACTTGTCATGCGATGCGCAGGTGGTTTTGGAGAATCATGAAACGTAACAAAAGATTTATGCTTTATGCGTAGTACAGGATGGTTTGGATACAGTCCGGCAATATGTCCGTCTTCGCCGCTGCTTGCAAATAAGATGTCAAACGTGCCGCCTAATGCGTCTAATTCTTGTGCATAATGATCTGCGCCGTCGTGCGGAGAAAGTGTATCGTAAACGAAAGGATATATGTTAGTCTTTGGAATTGCGACGTGATCAAGCAGCGATTCTTTTATGAGTCTAAAGTTACTTTCTGAATCCGTTATCGGGACTAATCTTTCGTCGAGAATGAACACATGCACTTTGTTCCAGGAGATGTCTTTTTTTCGCAATTGTTCACACAATGCTTGTGCACTTCTCCCGCCGGCAAGCGCAAGAACAACAGATGTCTGCGACTTAAGAAGAGTCTTTATTTGAGAGCAAATAAAATCCGCCCCGACTTTGGGCATACTTGCTTGCGTTACACGTTTTAGTTTCATAGGAACGATTGTGGATCGGCACCGTCTGGATAGACTATAAAGTTTGCCTCAGGCATGATTTTTTGGATTTCCTCGATGAGTTTCCAGGACTGCAGCAACTCGTCATGGCGTGTGAAGAGCGTATGGTCTGCATGCATGACGTCGAGCAGCATTCGCTTGTAGCCATCAGTCGTATTAGGGCCAAAATGTTCTTCCGCGCTAAAATGCAAAGGTATTGATTCTAGTTGGATTGGATTTTTTGTGAATCGCTTTCGCGTATTCACGAGCATTTTCACATCTTCAGTAGGATGCATGTCGATGATGAGTTGATTCGATTTAGCGCCGACAAAACCATGAGTGAATTCGGAACTATGATGCTTATGATGCGAATCTACGTCGCGAAAGTGTATAATAATTCTGCCGTATCGATGATGCAGACGCTTTCCCGTCCGAAGGACGAGTGTCGTGTCTTTCCAGCGTTTTTGCGTGCTGTGCAGCGTGATGTTGCAGAATGTTTCCGTTTTTGACGTCGGAAGTTTTGCTGCGAGCAGTTCCTTTTGGTACGATTCATACTGACCAAATGTCTGCTTTTTTGCTGGCGCAGGTTTGAGTTTTTTTAGCGCTTCGATCTTTTTGTCGCGAATTGCATCTGCAGTGAGCTCCTTTGGCCGTTCCATTAGAACAAGTGACGCTACTTGGAGAAGATGATTTTGCACCATATCTTTTAGCGCGCCGATTCCGTTATAGTAGCCAAGCCGATTGCCGACGTCAGCGGATTCTTCAGCGACTATTTCGATTTTGTCGACGAACTGGCTGCTGAGCACGTGATCAATGAGCGGGTTTGCAAAGCGAAGCGTAAGGATATTTTGCACAGTCTCTTTTCCAAGATAATGGTCGATGCGATATATCTGCTCTTCCTTGAAAAGGGAGAGAACGCCTTTTTCCAATTTTTTTGCAGACTTCAAATCACTGCCGAACGGTTTTTCGAACACGATGCGAGATGATGCGTTTGCGAGTTTAGCTGACACGATATTTTGCGCGATTGCTGAAAACAATGTGTAACTGGTTGCAAGATAAAACATGCGATCGCACGGACCTACTTCGACACGCGAGAGTTTTTCGTTCAAACCATCCAGTGCGCCAGGCACCGCGGAGTCTGCTCTATAAAAGAGCACATTCATTCCATCGATGGCTTTTCGCTCATTTTCATTTCTCGCGCTCGCCAAAAGAAGATCTTTGTAAGTTTGATCGTTGAAATCGCCGCGGGCAATGCCGACGATGCATGATTTAGGATTCATATATCCGTCGACAATGAGTTCGCTTATGGCAGGGACTAATTTCTTTTTCATCAAATCTCCTGTTCCGCCAAAAATGACGATTGTCACTGCCTGCTTTTCTGAGGTTTTTATCATAGTAATCATACTCTTATGGATGCTATAGTGTTTTTCAAGCCCCGACCGTTTTTATACTTTCTGTGGCTGCATTCTGCTTGCACTGTTGCACTAAATAGGTCTTTGGCAATAATGATTATAAATAGGCGCCCTTTCACCCATTGTATGAATCAATTAACTCGCGAGGACGCAATCAAGGCATTGACAGGATGTGCAATTACATCTATTGATGTTTTAGATACCGAATTTGATATAGTCGATCAAATGCTGCGTATGCGATTTTTGCCTGCGCAGATTCCAAGATTTGTCAGACGATGCGTCGTAGACAGACTGTACTCATGGTTAAACTATATTCACTCTTTCATTCAACCAAGCCAACACTCAATCTTGCACATGCACGAATACTCAATGTTCTCAGAAGAAGATAGACAACACTTGCAAGAACTTGCGCGAAAAATCATGCTCCTCACTCGAATCGCGGCAAAGCTCGATTTGTCCTCAAGCCCAGATGATGAAGTGAAGTACATCAAGACATCACTTGACTCGTGGCTTGCGATAAAGAAAGAACTTCTCAAATATACGACCAAGAACATCGCAGGATGGGAGAAGCCGTTGCCTAAGGACGACGAACGGTCACAATATTGACCCTCGACGAGAACCGACAAATTCTAGGAAAAAGATTTATAAAGCGTTTCTTGTTCCGTTATGATAAACAGCCCCGTAGTGTAGTGGCCAATCATACAAGGTTTTGGTCCTTGTGACCTCGGTTCAAATCCGGGCGGGGCTACTTTTTCTTAGCCTGCGGTATCCGAGGTCAGTTCTAACCAAAAGCCTACAGATTTCAAAACGTGGTCTTTGCACCGAACGATTTAAAATAATATAGAACTTCCTCCACAGATGCCTCGCACAATCCCGCTCTACTCCGAAAACAACGACTTCCAACACGCCGAAGTTCTCAAACGCAATCGTGAAAAACGACAGAAAAACAAGGAATTTTTCGTCGAAGGAGTCAAACCTATAGAACAATTGCTACAACACGAATGGGATATTTCTTCATTTCTGTACTCCAAGGATCGAGCTCTCTCTACATGGGCAAAACAAATCATCCACTCATCCAAAGCAGATTCACATTTTGAACTTCCTGAACAACTCATGCAAAAACTCAGTGACAAAGAAGAAGCATCTGAACTGATCGCCATTGCGCGCATGAAGGAAGATTCGCTCGCACGCATTTCAGTCAAGAAAGATTTTCTCGTTGTCGTTTTTGATAGACCATCAAGTCCAGGTAATCTTGGCACTATCATCCGAAGTTGTGATGCGCTAGGCGCTGCTGGTCTTATCATCACCGGTCATGCCGCCGACATCTATGATTCTAAAACGATCCGCGCAAGTGTTGGAACGCTTTTCTCTTTGCCAGTTATCCGTATCTCGTCGCCAAAAGATCTCTTGCCGTGGTTTGAATTTGTAAAGGCTACACTGGGAGACTTGCAGATTGTTGGCACGTCGGCGAAGGGTACGTCGGATATAAGCGAACAGAATTTCAAAAAACCGACGGTTCTTCTGCTTGGAAACGAAACGCTTGGGCTGAGCGCGCAGTACAAAGAAATGTCGCACGCGCTTGTCAGGATACCTATAAACGGCGCAGCGTCGTCGCTAAATGTTTCTTGTGCCGCGTCAATCACACTTTACGAGATACAGCGGCAACGGCGCGCTTAGCATACTTCATGCCTGCAACGAATGCGTCGTGATCGGCCATGGCATCTTGTGGATGAAAGCCCATGACGTCAATGAGCTCTGTGGCATACGATACTGCGAGGGCATTTCTTGCGCCGATTGAATCTGGAAGGACTGCGCCCCACAAAAAGTGCAAGAGCTTATCGTATCCATTCTTGACGTGGTCTTCATTCTCGAATCGGCGAATGTATTCAGCAAGGAAACCCGGCATGGACTTGGGGACGATTGATCTATGACAATGGTGTAGCATCCAGCGATGCACTTCTTTAGGATGTACGTGAGCATACCGCTGTTCAAATTGCTGCACGACGCTTTGATGAATCGGTTCAATCGTTTCACCCACAGTTACTTTGTCGAGTATGTGCCAGTATTCGTAGCCTGACCATGTAATAATGTCATCGATAGTAATCTTTTCTACCCACGCCGCGCGACCTTTCTTTTTTCGTCTAAGACTCTCAAAATAGAGTCGGTGGTAATCTTGATAGACGACATGAGCTTCTGATACGCAAATAACATCGCCACTGACAGTTTCCAACGAGGGTATTTTCCCGCGATGGGCAACATATGGAAGCAGTTTGAAGTTGTAAATTGAACTCATATTTTCAAGAAATTGGCTACGCTTTTTAACCATATTGTATCATGCAGTAATTGTCGTCACAGCGTAAGTGTTGGTTGAATCATATTGTAATTATAATGGCTCCAGGCAAAAAGGCTATAAACAGCCGGCGATTTCTGGCTTATAAAGCCCTGTAGTGTAGCGGCCAATCATGCGAGACTCTGGCTCTTGCGACCTCGGTTCAAATCCGAGCAGGGCTATTTTTCTTGGTCCTTTTACTCAAAAGTTTAATAAACCAAAATACTAAACCCTTTTTTATGCTCTACATACATGAACTGCGACAATTTTCTGCTGCCAATGCCGAAATTGAAAGTGTACCTATCATACGCGAGCTTAAGAAGTCGTTTAATCTTCCTCTAGACGCTGCTGATATGAGAAAGCAATTCGTACCTTTCTTCATCACGCAAGCCGAAATTCATCAGATGCAAAAGGCGCTTGATCTGATACCTAAAGCGAGCTCACTTGTCGCGCAAATGGAAGCTGAAGCCGATCCGTTGTACGAGAGAATCAGTCTGCAACGAGCAATTGCGATGCTTGCTGAATTGCCAGGTCATTTGGAAAACAATATCAGATATTTCCACGACATCGCAGAATGGCAGGAAAGTTCTTTGGTGGAAACGCTGGATATTCTTCGACAGATTAAATATGCAACTCCTGAACAAAAAAAATCATTGAACACGCGATTGAATGCAGTGTTTGAAAAGTTATTGCGCCATAATCAATTCACGTTCCACTCAGCAGATATTGTCCACGAAGGACCTAAGGCACGAGTGAATCATCTGAATGAATGTATGGAACAAGGATTTTTCTTTCGCATGACGCTTGAAAATCAAATCAAGCAAGAACGATTCTCTGATATCGTCGAAAGACTTCCACAACAAGCGCTTGTTCGAGTCGATGGTATCCATCGGCAGATCGAAGACATCAAAAAAGGAATCGATACTGCGTATGCGTGTAATCTGCGCATGGCAGAATGGGCTGTCGTTTTGTATGCGTTCGTGAAGTGGATTTTAAGCTCATGAAGATAGCGCCTCTTCGGGTCGGAGATACTGTGGCTGTACTTTCTCCCTCATGGTGCGGTCCAGCATCATTCCCGCACGTGTACGATCATGGTCTACAATTACTTCGCTCATGGGGCCTGATTGTCAAGGAATACCCGACGACAAGAAAGCAAGGCACACCATATGAGCGAGCGCACGATTTCAATGCTGCGCTGGCTGATACATCAGTGAAGGCGATCATCGCAAGTATCGGTGGCGATGACTCGATTTTGGTACTGCCGCATATCGATGCAAAGCTTGCGCTGGCACATCCGAAAATCATCATGGGCTATTCTGACTCAACCACGTTTCTGTCCTATTTTGCAGGTCTGGGTTTACCGACATTTAACGGCCCAACTGTAATGGCAGGTCTATCACAGCATACGTTTTATCCGTCGGCAATTGAGCACGTACGAAAAGTGTTGTTTGGCGAACTTACGACATACGAACTGCGGCAATTCACGGTCTATTCTGAAGGGTACGAGGACTGGGCAGATGTTTCTAAAGTTGGACTTTGCAAACCGGAAGTTGCTAATCCTGGATATGTCGTGATGGGCGGATCGCATGTTGTCGAAGGTCAATTATTCGGCGGATGCATCGAGGTTCTTGAGTTTTTGAAGGGAACTGCGTATTGGCCATCTGCAGACTTTTTTGAGGGTAAGATTCTTTTTTTTGAAACAAGCGAAGAGAAACCAAGTCCAAAAAATGTCATGTACATGCTTCGCAATTATGGAACGATGGGCATCTTGTCAAAAGTGTCGGGGATTTTGTTTGGGATTGCACGGGATTACACGCATGAGCAAAAACGCGATCTTGAACAGCAGATTGTGAAAGTGCTGATGGATTATCGCGTTGACATCCCAGTCGTCTGTCATCTCAATTTTGGCCATACTGACCCACAATATGTGGTACCGCTTCTTGGGCACTGTATGATCGATCCAAACCGCGAAGTCGTCAAGATTACGGATACGAATATACTGCCGTCGGCGCGACAGTAGAGTTATTGTTTAGACGCACGACGGCTGGAGCGCTTACACTAGCACTTTATAATTTTCTTGGATGTTCTCGTCGATTCTTTTATTTGCTATTTATAAAGGGTAAAAAGAAAGAGATTTAAAGAGAAAACCAAACGATTCTGGTATAAAAAACCCAAAAGAGAGATGTGAACCATGGTTGGAAGTACTCAAAGCGTAAAAATCAATTGCCGCCGATGCGGACAACAAGTAGAATCTGACAAATTTATCTTGGACCCAGTCTACAAAATGATGGTCTGTCCTAAGTGTGTACAAGAGCGAAAGACCTCAGCATTCAAGAGAACTGCTGCTCCAAAAGTCGAAGAACCAAAGCCAGTCGAAAAGCCAAAACCGGCAGGCTGGGATGAAGAAGACGACGAACTAGAATATCTCTCAAAGCAAAAAGGCGCATCCGAAAAGCCAGTCATCGAAAAACTCGCTGACGGTAAGATGAAATACACTTGCGCAAAATGCAAATACCGATTCACATACAACGAAGAAACAAAAACTCCGTCAAGCTGCCCCTATTGTGGACGCGCAGTTGATAGACGGTTTTAA
>DATGWN010000104.1:0-39443 GCA_035299465.1 Acidobacteriota bacterium
AGAAAAGCAAAAGCGTCTGCACATGGCAAAAATCGACGCAATGTCCGCTGCGCTAGACAAGCACTTTGTCTTGATCCTCAAATCTTTCCCTTCGCTTGAAAATCTTACAGAATATTATCAAGAATTGATTCGTGTCACAACCGACTATGATCAACTAAAGAAATCATTCGGCGCATTATCTTGGGCGAATGCAAAAGTGAAAGAATTCTCCAGACAATATGCGCGAAATGTCTATGGCTCATTTACGCCTGCCGACGTCACAAAACATTGGAAATCATACATCGGCAGAATCGCATCCGTCATCAAACAAGTCAAAAACGACCTCAAATTCCTTGAAGAAGCGCGCGTCATCATGTATGAATACCCTTCAATCAAGTCAAACATTTTTACAGTCTGTATCGCAGGCTTCCCGAATGTAGGCAAGTCCACGTTGCTTGGAAAGATTACACCTGCAAAACCAAAGATTGCCGATTATGCATTCACGACTAAAAGCGTCAACATAGGCTACGCTGAAATCGGCCACGAGAAAGTGCAAGTCATCGACACGCCAGGAACGCTCAATCGCATAGAGGCTATGAATAATGTCGAAAGACAGGCATATTTGGCAATGCGTTACGTCGCGCATTTGATAGCTTTCGTTTTTGATCCTACTAATACGTATACTTTTGAAGAACAATTAGAGCTTCACAGCCGCGTCGTCAAATACAGAAAGCCTTTGCTAGTTTATATCTCAAAGACGGATATCGCGCAGCAAGAATCTATCGACCGGATAAAAGCGCAATTCCCTCAGGCAATTACGGATAAGCAAGTCCTAGTTCAGATTCTAGATAAGAAGAAGCGAGAACTGTTCGTAACCAGCGGCGTAGAAGTGCCTGAACCAAAACAGCGCCGAAGATAACTTTATTAATTTCAATTTCTAAAATACAACATGCTCTCAGTCGTCATAAGCATTTTCATTCTCGGCGCGGCCGTGGTATGGTTTATCATTACCTATTACGACTTTCTCTTTCTGCAAAAAAACATAGTACAATCCGCAGCAAATCTACAACTGCTACTGGATCAGCGAAACGAAGAAGTCGGCACGCTCATTCAAACAATCAAAGGCCACAACGCATACGAACAAAAAGTCATCATTGATCTAGCTAAGGCTCGCGCTCAGCTTATCAAAGCAAAAGACAACAAAGAGAAAGCTGAGCATGATATTGCCACAAGCAAGCATATGAAGTCTGTGTTGGATATCCAAAAACACTATCCTAAGTTGCACTCGCACGAAAAATTTGCACGAATCCAGACACTGGAGATGGAATTGCAAAACGCACGACAATTACGTTCAGAAACAATTTCGACCTACAACGCTGCACGTGAAAAATTCCCAAGAAACATCATCGCTGCCACGTGTTCCTTCAAAAAAGAAGAAGATTTCTATGCTATTTCAGACCAAGTTTCTCATCCAGCTGCTCAGCAATAGGCATTAATTCGTCGCACATTTTCTTCATATCATTCTCAAGTTCGCGCACAAGTGCACGCAGACTCGTAACTCGAAGCTCATATCTATTTCTATTATTGATGATAATGCCTGCTTCGAGCAATTTGTTTAGATGATGGACGACAGTGCCTCGCGTCAAGCTCAATCTGACTGCAAGTTCGTCTGATGAAATAAGATCTTGGTGCTGAGACGCCTTCACTAATTCGATGAAAATGCGAAAACACGATCTATCTTTGTCTCGCAGATTAAACAAGCCAAGTGATCCGCCAAACCATTGCAATTCATCGTTGACATTCGTCAGCGGAGGTCGCTTCGCCCGTATGATTGTGATGCGCTGTATTCGTGTGACCATGGTGTTTTCTACATAATCACATGCGTATGTCGCTTAAAAACCTTTTGAGCAAAACTGGGCCAAGTACCAAAATCTTTATAAAGAAGTGGACAATATCTATGTTTACGTTGACTTAAGCTCAACAAGAAAGGGTATCACGATGACGGATAAATCAAAGAACAATCAGCCAAAAGCGGACCAAAAACCGGAACACAAAGCCGAACCGCAAAAGGTTGAACCTCCAAAACAAGATCAGAAAACAGAAGCGCCACAAAAAGAGCTGACGCCCCTTGAAGCCGCTCAAAAGCAAGTCGCAGAACTGACAGACATGCTCAAGCGAAACCAAGCGGAATTCCAAAACTACCAAAAGCGACAAGAACAACAGTCCAGACAGATGGTCATGTTCTCCACGCAGCGTGTAGTCACAAAGCTCATCCCGATTATCGATATGTTTGAACTATCGCTCAAACACAAAGACAAAGTCGAGGAATTCATCACTGGCGTCGAAATGATACACCAATCATTCGTACAGTTGCTCAGTGACGAGCAAGTCATTGTTCCAGAATTGATCGGAAAGAAGTTCGATCCAAAATTGGCAAAAGCCATCGGAACAAAATATGTCAAGGGCGTAGATGAGAACACGGTTATCGAAGTCGTGAGCAAATGTTACATGATCGAAGACCGAGTCATCAAACACGCAAATGTCATCGTTAGCGCAGCTGCAGATTCTTCTGCAGGGCAATCAAAAAAATAAACAAACTTACGAGGTAAAAAACCATGAGTAAAATAATCGGAATCGACCTAGGAACAACGAACTCCTGTGTCTCCATATTAGAAGGCGGTAAGCCAGTCGTCATCCCAAACGCGGAAGGCGGCAGAACAACACCATCAGTAGTTACAATCAAAGACGGCGAAACTATCGTCGGTATTACTGCAAAGAACATGTCGATCACAGATCCAAAGCACACAGTGCGTTCGATCAAGCGTCACATGGGTCAGGATTACAAAGTAACGATTGAAGGTCAAGATTACACTCCTCAAGAAATCTCTGCAAAAGTCTTGCAAAAAATCAAGAAGGACGCAGAAGCATATCTTGGTGAGAAAGTCACAAAAGCAGTCATTACCGTTCCAGCATACTTCTCAGACGCACAACGTCAAGCTACGAAAGACGCTGGTGAAATCGCAGGACTTCAAGTTCTACGAATCATCAACGAGCCAACTGCATCAGCTTTGGCATACGGCCTTGACAAGTCAAACGAACACACTATTTTAGTCTTCGACTTTGGTGGTGGAACATTTGACGTTTCAGTATTAGAACTAGGCGACGGTGTCTTCGAAGTTAAAGCGACGAATGGTGACAACCACCTTGGTGGCGACGATATCGACGATATTCTCATCGACTGGATGGCTCACGACTTCAAGACGAAGACTGGCATCGACCTAAGACAAGACGCAACTGGTCACCAGCGACTCAAAGAAGCAGCTGAAAACGCAAAGATCGAATTGTCCGCAAAGACTGTAACGAAGATCTCAATCCCGTTCGTCACTGCAGACGCAAGCGGTCCAAAGCACTTGAACATGGAACTCTCGCGAGACAAGTTTGAAGTTCTTATCAAGCCAGTCCTTGACAGACTTGTCGCTCCGACAAAACAAGCTCTCAAAGACGCTAAACTCGACTACAAAGATATCAACAAAGTTATCCTCGTAGGCGGTTCCACAAGAATCCCGATCGTCCAAAAGATCGTAAAAGATCTCTTCGGAAAAGAAGGAGATAAGTCAGTTAACCCAGACGAATGTGTCGCAATCGGTGCAGCAATCCAGGGCGGAATCTTGGGCGGCGAAGTCAAGGATATCCTCTTGCTTGACGTCACTCCATTGACACTTGGTCTTGAAACACTCGGTGGTGTATTGACTCCAATCATCGACAGAAATACAACGATCCCGACGAAGAAGAGTCAAATCTTCTCGACTGCGGCAGACAACCAAACTGCTGTCACTATTCACGTCCTCCAAGGTGAGCGACCAATGGCTGCTGACAACAAGGAACTTGGTAAGTTTGACTTGATGGGAATCCCACCAGCTCCACGCGGTGTCCCACAGATCGAAGTCACATTCGACATCGACGCAAACGGTATCGTACACGTTTCAGCGAAAGACCTTGGCACTGGTAAACATCAATCCGTCAAGATTACAGCGACTACGAATCTTTCAAAAGAAGAAATCGAACGCATGAAGGCTGACGCGAAAGCAAACGAAGCAGCAGACAAGAAGAAGCGAGAAGAAATCGAAGTAGTCAACAAAGCTGACGCACTCGTATTCCAATTCGAATCCCTTGTCAAGGATATCAAAGGCAAAGTCGACGACAAAGAACTCGAAGTCGCTAAGAAAGAAATCGAAGCGCTCAAGCCGCTTATCGACGCTAAAGACCGAGATATCGCTGCAATCCAAGCTCAGTACGAAAAAGCGAACGCGAAGATGCAAGAAGTCACGACGAAGTTGTACGAAAAAACAGCTCAAGCACAACAAGCAGCAGGACATGCGCACGGTGCTAAGGGCAAGAACGACGACAAAGTTGTTGACGCAGAATTCAAGGACGCAGAAGACAAAAAATAAATTGAGCGTTTAGCTCTTTTTTTATTTTTAATTTACACAAAAGTACACTATCACAATTCCAAAATCAGTTTCAATCAGTAGCATAGGGTAAAATGCTTTTTGAAAAACGTGCGTCGCGAGGATTGCCTTTACGGAAACGCAGCACGCACAAAAAACCGACGAGCATTTTACAGCTACTGCATACATCACAACAAACCTTTTAAGTGAAACACTGCGAGACAAGAACCATGCCTGATTATTACGAAACACTAGGAGTGAAGAAGGACGCGACGCAAGACGAGATCAAGAAGGCGTACAAAAAACTTGCAAAGCAATATCACCCTGATATCAATAAAGCAGCTGACGCTGAGAAGAAATTCAAGGAAATCAACGAAGCGGCAAGTGTCCTCACTGACGATCAAAAGCGAGCTCACTATGACAGATTCGGCAAAGCCGGACCTCAGGCAGGCCAAGCAGGCGGATATTCTGACTTTGATTTCGGCGGCGCAGGAATGGGTGGCTTTGAGGATTTGTTCGAGTCCATGTTCGGTGGTTCTCCACGATCATCACGTTCGAAACGCGGAAGCGATCTTCTCTATGAATTAGAGATCACGCTAGAAGAAGCAGCGTTCGGCGTCACCAAGACTATTAAGATTTCTCGTCAATCAAGCTGTCACACATGCAAAGGAAAAGGATACAAACACGACAGCGACGCACGCACTTGTTCACGCTGTCACGGCACAGGCCAAGTCACAATCCAACAACGTACACCGTTTGGCGTCTTCCAATCGGCAACAATCTGTCGCGAGTGCGGCGGGCAAGGCGTAACAATAGAAAAGCCCTGTCATGATTGCGGCGGTACTGGAAAAGCCAAAGAAGACAAGAAAATCGACGTCACAATTCCTGCAGGCATTGAAACAGGACAACGACTTCGAGTCCGTGGAGAAGGCGAAGCAGGTGAGCGAAATTCGACTAGCGGTGATCTGTACGTTGAAGTTTCAGTCAAGGAACACGATATATTCGAACGCGACGGCGGCAACATCTATTGCGACGTGAAGATCAGCTTCGTGCAAGCAGTAATGGGCGACGAAGTAATCATTCCGACGTTGAAAGGAAAAGCAAAACTTATGATTCCGCATGGAACGCAAAGCGGCACATTATTCAAGATGTCAGGCCGAGGTCTGCCAAACTTACAAGGCTTTGCGCCAGGTGACCAGTATGTTCGCGTCGAAGTCGACGTTCCGACAAATCTCACAAAAAAACAAAAAGAGATACTCGAGCAATTCGACCTGTCGCTTGGAAAGACCAAGGACAGTGGCAAAGTTACCGAGCAAAAGCGTGAGAAAGGCAAATCCTTCTTCGACCGAGTCAAAGAAGCTTTGGATTAAATTTTTTTTATACATATGTGAATAAGCTTTATCTACTTGAAATGACTAAGCATATGCATGCGATCACATGATTCTATTTCGGGACGCATTATTTTGTGGATCTACTTACTGGGATTTTTAGCGTTCGCATGCGTTGATGTTTTCTTTTCAAAACTGACCGCCCTTGACAATCTCACAGCGGTAGTCTTGGTGCTTGTCGCGCTTCTCGTCGGTAGAAAGTATAGAATTACAAAAGCCGCAGCGATTTGCATTGGTCTTGTCTTCGTGCCAAATCTCCTTGGACACTTGGGTGGATATTCACTAAATATCTTTGAGTACAACTATGATAAAATCGTACATCTTTTCACCGCGTTCTTTACTAGTATCTCGTTATTTTTGTTTGTGAGGGCCAATTCAAGAAAACCTCGACTCTACAAAATTGCGACGCTTGCGTTCGTCATGACAATCGCCTTTGGCGCGCTGGTAGAAGTTGCCGAATACTGGGGCTTTGTCTTTATCGGCTTTGGCGACGGATATTTAGGTTTTGGCAGCGGTGATTCTGGCAAGAACTTTGGACCTTGGGAAGATTCGTCAGTCGACACGACGTGTAATGTTGCTGGAAGTCTCGTTGGGGTTTTTGCGGCGTTGCTTGCAATTCGCATCAAAAAAGCATACATATAGATATCGTGCCTCACAAATCATATAAAGCGACATTTGCCTACCTATGACTATGCTCGAATCAATGGTTGACTGGCTTCTCACTACCGTAGGCGCATGGGGATATCTTGGCATTTTCATCCTGATGGCGATTGAAAGTTCATTTATTCCCTTTCCGTCCGAAGTCGTGATGATCCCTGCAGGCGCACTCGTCGCTCAAGGTCAATTGAATTTCGCAGGGGCATTTTTGTCAGGATTATTAGGCAGTCTGGCTGGCGCATACTTCAACTACTACTTTGCGCTCATTCTCGGTCGAAAGACGGTTGAACACTTCTTCAAGAAATATGGCAAATTCGTCTTCGTATCTCCTCAATCCATTCAAAAATCAGAGAAATACTTTGAAAAACACGGCGCAATCACAACCCTTGTAGGCCGACTTATTCCCGTCGTGCGTCAACTCATTTCACTACCTGCTGGCTTTGCAAAGATGCCGATGTTTACATTTACTTTATTCACAGCAATCGGCGCAGGTGTATGGTGCCTCATCCTGATGATTGTTGGGTATCTACTTTCCAAGAACGCGGCACTCATCCACACATATCTGACACAGATAACTGCGGTCGTTGTGGTGCTTTGTGGCATTGGCGTCGCTATCTATGTATATATACAACGACGGGCGAAATCCCGCGTAAAGTAGAATCAGTCGTCGCTATACGGCAATTCTTAGACCCTACTTTGGCGATAACTTTATAAATGGCCCCCGGTTCCGACAAACTATCATGGCAGGCGAAACAAAATTAGAAACGCTCACAGCACTCACAAAAGGCAGTTACATCGTTATTGACGGCGTAGCGTGCAGAGTTACAGATACAGCGATTTCTAAACCAGGAAAACACGGCAGTACAAAGATGAACTTAATGGCTGTTGGTCTAATCGATGGTAGAAAAAGAAACTTCGTCGGTCCAGGTTCAGACAGCGTAGAAGTTCCACTTATCGGAAAGCGCGACGCACAAGTCCTCACACTCGTTTCACCTACAAAAGCTAATGTCATGGATATGGCATCATTCGAAACTTTTGATATGGATATCCCAGAAGAATTGCAAGGCCAAGTAACAGAAGGCTGCACTATTATCTATTGGGAAATCCTCAATGACAAGGTCATGAAACAAGTCAAATCAGCATAGGAGTCACAATGGTTAAATTCGCAGAAGCAACAGCACGATTATTCAAGAACAAGATGATTTGCCGAGTATGCAAGTCAGCAAACCGCGCAGACATGATGAGAGTCATGGCTGGCAACGCAACTTGTCGAAAATGCGGCAGCACTACGCTTCGCCCATACAGAAAGAAATAATTTTATTCTTTTTTCCAATTTAATTTTCTCAATATTTGCTAGATTCAATTTTACCTCTAGAGGCAATTTCACGAATATTTATAAGTACGAATCGTATTTTTAGAATAATGACTGGCTTAGTAATTGAATTGATCCTTCTTGCGATTCTCATCGTCGTGCTCGCAATCTACCTTATCAAGAACAAAGAGAAAATCTTTCCTCAACCAATTATCCGTTTTGGCAAATTCAATTTGCTTGAAATCGTCTTGGTCCGAACCGGATGGGGCCTTGGCCACATGGATAGTTGGGCAAAGAAATACCGCGAATGGATCAAGTTGTTTGGCATCACTGCCATTGGCATCGGATTCTTAGGTATACTTGCAAACTTCTTTTTGTTAATATTTATGGTCTGGTCCCTTATCAAATCGCCTGGCACGCAGCAAGTTTCTCTAGTACTTCCGTTCACCGACGTTCCAGGACTAGGCTATCTTTCGTTCACGCACTGGATTATCGCGCTCTTTGTCTTGGCGACAGTCCACGAGTTCGCTCACGGCGTAGTCGCACGAGCGTATAACGTACCGGTAAAGCACAGCGGATTTGCAGTACTTTCATTTTTCAAAATCCCGCTCGTACCGGCAGCATTCGTCGAGCCAGATGAGAAAGAATTCCCAAAAACCGATTCCATAACGCAGTATTCAGTTCTTGCAGCAGGGCCAATCTCGAATATTCTACTTGCAATACCATTTTTGTTACTCATCCTATTTGTCACAAACCCGATGACTACTGCATTGACAGAACCGGCTGGATTCTCTTTTGCAACGATTACTGAAAATGGTTCCGCAGCGCAAGCAGGCATCGTCGCAGGTCAGACATACACATACGTCAACGGAAAATTCACAAATGACAGCACTCTCTTCTACAGAGAACTCTGGTTTGGCACAGCGCCAGGAGAGCAATTCACAATCGGCTACATCAATCAGACAAGTGGCGACCTCGTCGTCCATACAATCATGACGCAAGCAGCGCCCGAAGACCCAAGCCGAGCTCTTATCGGCGTCGCAGGTATCGTAGACGAACGAGTCTTCACCAAAGAAGCTGCCCCGTATCAGTCGATATTCAACTGGTTCAAGGATTTGCTAAAGTATCTATATCTATTCAATCTCTTAGTAGGACTCTTTAATTTGATGCCGTTGCACATAACTGATGGCGGTCAGATTATCCGCGTTATGGCGCTGCAGACGACAAAAACAAAAGAACAAGCGATGAAACGCCAAAGACTCATCTGCAATATCTGCTTAGCCGTGCTCATCGCAGCATTTATAATCCCCTTCATCTTTGGATAAGGTATGGGAGAGCAGCTAAATCAGATTATCGGACACAATCTAGGTCCGGCACAGCAGTCACATTTTCTTGCAGATCCGTCTTTGCACTTTGACTTTTCAAAGCGCTTGTTGCGAGTACAATCTATCTTCAACACACACCCGTTGCTTGCAAAGAAAACACAAAGTATTCTGCAGATGCAACCCAACGACGTCATCCAATTAAAGCGAAACGTCGCAAAAGCTGCTCAAGTCATTGCAAAACATGAACCGAATCTGTGGAGCAACGTATCCTTTTCGACAGCGCATCTTTATGCAAGCCATCAAGAGAAGCCACTCGAAGACGAACACCGTTCGTTTGTGAAAGACAACATTCCGTCGATTAAAGACAGATTTGGTAATTTCTTTGATCCGCTTCATAACGCAGCAATCAGCTCTCATGTCGCACATTCCTATGCAGACTACGAGAAGTTTGTGCACGCAGTCCATATCCGCGATCAGTTAAAGCGCCACGAAGACTGTCTCAATCAACAATTGCTCTTATTACAAAAATTGGACACAAAGTTAGGCATTGACGCAGCGCAAGTAGCCCCGACTGTCGAGCAAATTAAGAATTCTCTCGCTGACCAGCAAGCGATTTTGGCACGACTTCCGCCGTTTAGATTATAGCATCTTCAAAATTTCAGAAACAATTTTTCTTTTCTTAACTTGCGCATCTGGTATTGCTCGATGCAGCTCAAACACCTGTTCTTTTAGATCGGCAGTAGGAAAGCCAAGACTCTTAGTTGCACGGATTTCAATTCGAAGTGCTTCCATCGCCGCGTCAATCATCGTATCGCTGCACGTCAGAGTTACTTGTGGTTTTGTCATCGAGTGGCAGAATCCAATAAGACCGCCAAATGCGATCCCCAGATATTCTCCAGTCATACGCCCATATTTTCGAGCGAATCGCAGATTATGGCTGATACGACCGTATTCGTTGATAAAAACGTCCATGATCCACGCGTTGTCGATATGGTAGTCCATTTGGATGTGTTTGAACGACCGTCGAAAAGCGTCTTCATACTCTTGCTGATTGAAGTCTGCAAAACCGCCCGCCGGTGTGTTAAAAGAAATAAAAAAGAACATGCGTCCTCAATTCAAGAAATGCTTCTTGTCAAGAAGGAACGCGCCAGTCCATAGCAATGCCAACGAAATAGGGCATCCAAGACTCTGTGTTAAACCCATATAGGACCATGCAACAGCCCATGCGCCGCCATAGTATCCAGTTGCAAGCAAAAGTCCAAGTCCTCTAGTTTTTTTCCAGATGTATAATACGACCGATCCGACTGAAACGATGCCAAATACTGGGATTGCCCACAGAGGATAATGCCATGCTTCAAATCCGCTGACGATTTGTGGAGACATCATGAACTTGAATACTGCCGATAAAACGAGCGAGAATAAACCAAGACCCGATAAAATCCAACCTGCGATGTGCGACATGTTTTTCATAGTAGTACCTCTCAGACCCGATACGGTCTGCGTAGAAGATTGTGAGTATAGATTTTTTCCATCAACGTCGGACTGATCCTTTCAAGCCACAGCTTTGCAAGTGTGACTCGGCTTGAGAGTGCAATCGATGAGAATTGGTAAGCAATTTTTTGAGAAGTGTATAATCCTGGAAGAGGCTTGATAAGCTCCTGCGCTTTTCGCAAAGTAAATTCTTTGTCGGTAAAGAAAGATGGCGTCACACGATCATACGGACCTAGTGTCGCATCGATGCTCACTGGGGAACCTCTTGGGTCACTGTGGCAGTAAGTTCTTTAGTGATTTCCTCTTTTGCGTTCTTGGAAATAAGATGTATCGAAAAGTCTCCAAAATGTTCCTGCTGTTCCAAGTCCACTTTCTTCATATTACGTAAGTGTAACAATGGAATGAATGTGTATAATTTGTCGTTTCTGTCTTCGCTTGGGATTAATTGTGAGAATGTCAGATGCGGTGCAGTCTCTGAGTTCAGATAATGTCGTGCAACCGATTTGTAGACAGTGTCGATAGAAACGGTAATGTCAAAGTTCTTCTTAGGAATATGGACATCTGGCGCACCACTTACTGTTCGCATTTCACGTCGGCGATTCACTTCGAGTGCTTGCTCAAGTGCTTTGATCAAATCATAGACTGAGACTTTTCTCTTACGCGGTTGTGGCGTGCGAGGATACAATGCAGGTTCTGCCTCAGCGATTTCGCCGATGAGTGGATTGATCATGATGCCGCCTTCTTCAAACGGCTCATCAGGCATATCATTTTCGTCAGACTGCGTGCTTGCGATCAATTGGTCTAAGAAAAGGATGTCTTGATTTACGAATTTATGTGATTTGAGTTTGAGAAGTAGTGCGGACGCTAAGATGACTTTGCCAGACAGCTTGAAGTTCATCTTTTTGTATTCCTTGACCATTTCTAAGAACAACGATGCGATTTCACCCAAGTTAATGTCCCAAGGGTCCATCTGGTTTGAACTCACCGCTTCGAGGATCAAAGACTTCCAAGCGATGTCATCTTCCTTGATGAGTTGTTCCATAAAGGACTTACTAGAAATTGCGTTGCTCACGACGTGGAAACGGTGAATGACTATTTATAAATATTTTGGTGTTTATTGAGGAGAAAGATGGTGCATTTTTGTCCCAAATGTCTTCCCTGACGTTATCAAAGACTGCACGCGGGATAGCTTTTTACCGTTGACACAGAAAACGGTGATGTTCTTTGCTTCGCACAATCTACTGGCAATCGGGTCAAACGGAGAATGCAAACCAGACGTCCATTTCGCCGAGAACATTTTGTGATATTCTTTCCACGAGAGAGATTTTAACGGTTTTGCGTCGGAGAATTTCTTTGGATCTTTCGTGTACACATAGTCGATGTTCGTCAAATTGTAGACAACGCCAGATTTTGCTGCTATCGCCGCAAGTACCGCATCGTAGTCCGTGGAATGACCTGGCTCGTAACCGCATCGAATGATGACATTGTACCTCTTGACATTTGCTCGTCGAGGATCGACATTTATTTGTGGATCAAGTCGTATGCGCAGATCTCCCAAAGAACGAATGAGTTGATGCACTAAAATTGCATTGGCGTGTGTCAATGAGATGCCCAGCGTGTCCGTAGCTTCAGTGGACAATTTCATCTTCAATTTCTTCGCAGTTTCCTGCATACCGGTAAGATATTGTCTGCACGAATTTCCGCCGCCGCATGCGATGATGATGTTGTATTTTTGCACGACGAGTGCTTGCACCATGCGTACCAGTTCAGATAAGAATGTGGAATCTACTGTTGTGGGAAATATCAGCGACCCGCCGACCGAGAGCACAACCGTTTTCATCAAAGTCCATTATGGAAGACACCTTTTAAAAAATGTTGGACGCTGAAATTCCCGTATCTGTGTAGCAAACAGCTGTTCCAGTATACAAATAACAATATTTATATAGAATATACGATACCCTTTCCGTATCAGTGGTGTTCGGGGGGACAGCACTGCCCAAGAATTAAGCTTGACTCAGCTACAATGGTTATCCTATACGACCAGTTCAATCTGCCAGAAGACATCTATGAGATTATTTTCGCGACTCCTCAGCAGAAGATCGTAGCAAAAGTACTTATCAATTTCATGAAATCAAACGGCGGCGAAATCAACAAGACACAAATGTCATTCTTCGCTACCAAACTCCACGATGGAACGCTTGAAGCCGAAGTCGATGAACCAGGATATCATGGAAAAGTCGTCAGACTCGCTTACAACAAGCGACAGTTCTATGACAGAATTCTAACGCCAATGAAAGGCATGGGACTTATCACATTCAACTTGTACAAAAAGACGTACAAAATCTCGACACAATTCTCTGAAAATATCCAGAAGATTGGAATAATGTGGAGCCAAGAATTGAAGGCCCCAGTAACAAAATAAATTGAAGTTTGGTCAATATTCTCGCGTCACTTTTCTGTTTGCATCCGTGAACACTTTTCTATAGAGTACATCAAGCTTGTTATAGTCGGCAAAAGTCGCCAACTCGCTTTCAGGCGCCACGCGCCACGTCGCAATACTAATCTCCTTGGATCCAGACAATGGGTTCTGCGAACTGAGTCTGATGTACGGCGCGCTCAAGTCGTGTTTATCTGCATCGTTCATCGAAATCCATACATGCTTCGCTTGCACGTCGCGCGACGCTTGAATTTTGTATTTGCCCTCGACAATAGCCGTCTTTGGAACATAAAATTCTGCGCCTGACCCAACGCTTAGTTTCTCTTTTGCGCATCCGCCCATATAGAAAAGACCGCTCAGAAGTGCGCCAATTACTGCCGCTGCAATAGGATTCGTCTTTTTGTATCCGACGTGTCCGTCTTCTGAGTAAAGAAAACCGCCATCCTGTCTTCCGTAAAAATAGCCGGTCTTAGGAGTAGTGTCTTCTGACCATGGTCGGTTCAGACTAGGGAACGGCGAAATTGCCGGCACGTGGTCAGGGTGTGCTGCCTTGTACGCCGCGATAGCTTTCGCGTGGTCGGGCGTTTTTGCAAGTAATTTGTCAAACAATGTTGTTTTTTGTTCTGTCATAGTTATCAGTACCACTAGTTAGTGAGGATTTGATATTAAACTCTCTGACCCCTATTTTCGGCTATTTACGCCTGCGCACAGAATAATGAGAAATAAACGAAGCGAAAGTTACTGAACCTTTATAAACCATGCATTGTTCTCATCGTCATATGTCAAGTATCGCAAAAGTATCAATCCAGGGGAATCCTAATGTCGGTCTGTACGTCTACGCATGCGACGATTTCGCACTCGTAGGAAACGCAGCTAGTTCCGAAGACGTGAAAGAAATTCAAGACGCACTCAAAGTACCAGTCCACCAAGTCAATGTCTGTGGAACGAGTCTAGTAGGAATCTTCGTCGTAGGCACAAAATCACACGTCATTGTCCCATCGATTATCTTCGATGATGAACTCGCAAAATTACAAAAAATCGCAAAGCAGTACAAACGCGAAGTCCTTGTGCTTGACACAAAATTCACCGCACTAGGAAATATCATGGCAATCAGCGGTCCACTTCTAATCACAAATAACGACGTCGAAGACTCAGTCATCAAGCAGTTAAAGACGGCTGGCGTCCAAAACGTCTTGAGAACAGAAATCGCAGACACTGACGCAGTCGGTTCAGCACTTGTATTCTCAGCGAAAGGCGGACTTGTCCATCCTGACATCAGTAATAAGTCAATCGAGCAGCTCGAAAAGGCGCTTGGATTCAATCTCATGCTTGGCACGGTCAACTGGGGATCACCGTATGTTAGATCAGGCGTTGTCTGCAACAGTCACGGATTCCTCATAGGCACAACAAGCTCAGGACCAGAAGTGCGTAATACAGATGAAGCCCTCGGATTCTTCCAACAATAGCTTGCCAGAGCTCGAAGCGCAGATGCGCCACATTCTCACGCATCTCAAACGCGTCGACAAGCAAGTCCAATTGACAGAACAAGCTATTGAATCTATCACAGAATTGAAATCAAGCGACGAGATCATGGTGCCGCTTGCACAAGGAATTTTCGTAAAAGCAAAAATAATCGACACGCAGCATTGTGTCATGCAAGTCGGCGCAGGAGTCGCAGTGCAAAAACCCACTGCTGACGCAGTCCAAGTACTTTCTGAACAATTAGAAAAAACTAAAGATACGCAAGAGCAACTCACGCAAAGACTTGCAGAAATATCAGATCTCGCTGAAAAAGCGCACGAGGCACAAAATGTTCGGGTTTCTCAAAGATAAATTGAAGGGCGCATTGTCAATGTTCTCCAAGAAAGCCGAGGAGACAGGCAAGAAGACTGAAGAGATTGTCGAGAAGAAAGTTGAAGTCAAGCCCGAGCCAAAAATCGAAAAGAAAAAAGAAATCCCTGTCGAAGAAGATAAAAAAGCAAAAAAAGTCGAAGAAAAAAAAGAAGTTAAGAAAGTTGAAGTAAAAAAAATCGAAATAAAGGCAGGAGAGCCTAAAGAAGAAAAGCCAGAAGTCAAAGTTGAAAAGAAAGTCGAAGTAACGCATTCTCACAAGCCTGCTGATATCAAGCAGGAAAAACCACTTGAAAAAGCGGTCGAGAAAAAACCCGGACCAAAAATCGAGAAAAAAGTCGAGATTTCGCCGCAGAAGCAAGATGTAAAATCCGTCGAGGAAATTGCGCCAGCGCAAACAAAACCTCAGCCTGAAAAAAAGTCATTCTTCGGCAAATTATTCTCAAAAAAACAAGACATCAAACCGGAAGAAACGAAAGTAGAGCAGAGTGTCGAACCGGCTCCAGCTAAAGAAACGCAAGTCAAACAGCACGTAAAAACAGAGGTAAATGCCGAAGTTACGACCATAGAAAAACCTGTCGAAACAGAAGTAAAACCAGAAAAAAAATCATTCTTCCAATCTATCACAGAAAAAATCACAAAATCAACGCTCTCGCAAGAACAGTTCGACGATTTGTTCTTTGAACTAGAAATAGTCCTTTTGGAAAACAACGTCGCAGTACAAGTCATTGAGAAGATAAAAGCTGATTTGATCAAGAACATCGTCGGCGTAGCAATCAAAAGAGGAGAGACTGAGGCCACTATACTAAAAACGCTCAAAGCCAGTCTTGATGAAATCCTTTCATTCCATGTACCAGATTTATTGGATAGAGTCAGCGACAAAAAACCGTACATTATCGCATTTATCGGCGTCAACGGCGCAGGAAAGACAACAAATCTTGCAAAAGTCGCAAACTATCTGCAAAAACACAACAAGACGTGTGTCATCGCAGCCTGCGATACATTCCGCGCAGCAGCCATCCATCAATTAGAAGAACACGCAAACAAGTTAGGTGTGAAAATTATCAAACAGGATTACGGCGCAGACGCAGCAGCGGTCGCATTCGACGCAGTCGCACACGCAAAATCAAAAGGGATTGATGTAGTTCTCGTCGACACGGCGGGCAGATTGCACTCCAACTCCAATTTGATGGACGAACTCGCAAAGATTGAGCGTGTCATCAAACCAGACCTCAAATTATTCGTAGGCGAATCCGTCACTGGCAACGATTGCGTCGAGCAAGCTATGCAGTTTGACGAAAAGATTGGCATAGATGGCATAATCCTCAGTAAAGCCGACGTTGATGAAAAAGGCGGCGCAGCAATTTCTGTCGCGTATGTCACAAAAAAACCAATCTACTTTATCGGTACTGGTCAGACGTACGACGATCTGGAACCCTTCTCAAAAGAAAAAATTCTTGCAAGTCTAGAACTGTAGGGCATATTCTTATAAACAAACGGGATATTGCGATTTTCATATGTCCTCATCAAAGAAATTGAAAGTACTAGAACGCATCCTTACTCGTCATGATCTCTCAATAAGACCAGATATGCGAAAGTCAGACCCAGAGTCGGTGCGACAGCTCATGCTTGAGTCATTCAAAGCGTACGATTTGAATTCACTCGTCATCTGGTACGGGCGCAATCCAGAGTCATTTCTAAAAGAATACGTCGGTGCAAATCAAGAACGCCGCGTAGGCAGAATCATAGAAGACAAGAGACGAAATGTCGTCGGCAGTGGGTGTATCATTCAACACTGCGCAAAGAAGCCTGATCTTGCAGAATTATCCAAAGTATACATTGATCCAAAGTATCAAGGTCGAGGTATCGGAAAAGCATTGGTGACATATCTGCTGACGCATGCTAAATCTCAAGGATTTACATCCGTGTACTTGTCGACGAGAATCGAATTTGCAATAGCGCTTCGTATGTACGAACACATGGGCTTTGTGCGCATCCCTCATCCCTATTACTCGTCGCCAAAATCTGTCGCGATGCAGTTGGATTTGTAGCACAAAACAAAGGTTTTTAAACGTAAATCGACGAAAAAACAAGAATGGCTGATGCAAATGATAAATTCACAAGCATTTTCGCGACGATAGGTGCGATACTCATCGGTCTGGGCGTCGTGTGGTTACTTGCGACAAATTGGCACAGTATACCTGCATTGCTCAAAGTACTCATTCTCGTCGCAGGCTTTTGCACATCGTTCTATGCTGGTTTTCAACTCGAACAAAAAGAGTTTCGACGCATTGCGCAGTCGCTCTACTTTTTGGGAAGCATCATATTTTGTATTTCAGTATTCTTGATTGCACAGATCTTTAACACGGACGCGTCCGTTCAGGGTGCTGCTGTGCTTTCGTTCATCGCCGCAATCGGTACAATCATCGCAAGTTACATCTTCATATCGCGCTCAAGTCTAGTCGTCGGAATGTTCATGGGAACTCAAGGCTTTTTCTTGCAGTTTCTTGCCACGCTCGATTCGTATCGTGGAGATCAATACGTCGCGTCGTATGCAATACTCGCATTCGCACTAGCTATGGTAATATACGGTGTTTCTTTGTATCACCGCGCAGTTGAGCATATCTTTGAAAAAACGTACTTGTTCTGGTCGACATTCTATGTATTGCTGTTCGGCTACATATTGTCGTATCAATGGGTGCTCATCTATTTGTGGAGAGGAAGCGCAAATCCTATTACTGGCTTCATCACCTTCATGTTGATACTTGGCGCACTCGCACTTGCATTCGGAATCTACTCATGCATGCAATCCGCACGCATTTCCGCTTCTGAAATAACAAGTATCTTCGTAATCATTATTGCATTCGCAGCGTTCCTATTCATGTCAAATGTTGCGACAGCAGATCAAGGGACGTGCAGACAAATGTACTGCGGGGAGATAACATCGGACAGTGTATGTAATTCCGTCGATCGCTGTATGTGGAACAATAATTATTGTTCTGAAACGTATTCATATTGCAGTTTTAATTACAACAACCAGACTGGCTGCACAGCACCGACGGCAAAAGGCGTTCTTTGTGAATGGCAGACTTCAACTGGATGGGATAACAAATCATATTCCTCATGTGTCAGTCTTCAACGAAACAATCAGTACGTTGATTCGTGCACAGCAAAAAAAAGTCGTTCCTCGTGCTCAGAATCCGCTGCCTGCACATGGAGCCCAGGATACAGCTATTCCTCGTCGTATAGAAAACAATTGAACACGCCGACATACTTGCTTTGGATTGTCTTTAACATCGCATACATCGCACTCATCCTTGCAATGATCGCACTCTCGACGATAAAGAAACACGCAAAATCGATCAATTTGTGTATCTCTTTCTTCGTACTGTTTATCATTACGCGATACATCGGATTCATTATGGACTTTGGCGGATACACATCGCTCGCATTTGTCTTCATCATTGGCGGCGTCCTTCTCATCGGTGGCGCAATCCTAATCAGAAAATGGCACAAGAAACTCATGGACCAAGTAGAAAGCGCGTAATGCTAGGTGCGCTGTTTCTCGTCATATTCCTAGGCTTCATGGTATTGTACCTTGCTATGCCTTATTTGGTAGGTTCAACAGTTGTCCTTAAAACCGCACCAGTCGATCCGTTTGATCCAATCCGAGGCCAATATATGGTCATTCGCTATGATATTTCTACACAGCCAATCAACGACGTGCAGGTCGGCGACACAGTATATGTATTATTGACGAAGGGGGAAGACGTTTGGGATTCAACGTATGCCACAAAAACGATGCCATCATCGGGCATGTACATCAAAGGCGAAGTCCAAAGCGTGTCTGGCTCAAGTGCACAGTTACGGTTTGGCGTTGAACAATATTTCTTTGAACGAAACGCACAAATATTGGATAGAATCGACCGAGTCGAACTAAAAGTCGACGCTACAGGGACGGCCCGAATTTCTCGATTACTTACTGTGACGGGTTCTGAAGTCCGTATTAAATACGCAGATTAAAGTCATGCGAGCATTTTTATACTAAAAAGACACTATTTTCTCGGTGATACTATGATTGACTTTCGAAAAATCCTTGTGGCACTTGTAGTAGCAGTGCTTTTTACTATATTCGTTCATACAACGATAAACGCGATATTCCCTGCGCCGGATTGGAATGACTATTGTGGCGAACAGAATCAAAAACAGATGCCATCCAAATTCTATGATGGTACGACACTGACTGCTGAAGAACAAGCAGCAAAAGCAGCTTACGAGGCGGAAAGTAAACAATGCCAAGCTGATTGGCAAGCAGTGCAAGACAAGCATGAATTAACTGTGTTTCTCATCAGTGCATTCGCTGGTTTGATCGCGACACTTGCAGGATTATTCATTTCCGCAACGACACCAGTCGGTATGTCTATTGCATCAGGCTTTTTGCTTGGTGGTATCTTTAGCATATTCACCGGAACGATGATGGGCTGGAACGGTATTGCACTCGTAGTCCGACCTATTATCATATTGGCAGAAATGGTAATAGTTATCTTGGTCGCATACAAGCGATTGAACAAACCATTACCAAAAAAGAAATAACTTTATTTTTTCTTTTCTTCAAAGAATTCTACGTGACCGTCCAGATAGATTCCCTTATGCAATTTGACAGGCCGCCATGAATCCTCGACAAGCTGCGCATTCAACCATGCGGATAATTCTTTTGGATTGCCAATCGTCGCAGAAAGGCCAATCAGTTGGATGTTTTTTAGCACTTGCCGTAAAATTGTCAGGACAATCTCAAGCGTCGGACCGCGAGTCGTATCATTGAGCAGATGAATCTCATCGACGACAACCGTTTTGACTTCTCGAAGCCACGGCGCATGGTGTCGAATTAGCGAGTCTAATTTTTCCGACGTGGTGATGATAAGATCGTACTTTGCAAGATAAGATTCTTCCGAGTCCGTGTCGCCGATGGATTTTGCAATCTTAAACAGAGAACCATATTTCTTTGTGAACTCGTCATATTTCTCATTTGCCAATGCTTTAAGCGGAACAATGTAAATTGCCTTTCCAATACCGTTGAGGATTGAGTTAAGAAACGCAAGCTCAGCAACCAGTGTCTTTCCGCTCGCCGTCGGAGTACAAATAAGCAAATTCTTATCTTCAAACAAGCCTGCCTTTATCGCTTTCCATTGACTTGGTCGCAGCGTCGTTCTGCCGAGGATTTCCATCTGCTCGTATACTTTGAGTGGAATCTGTGGCTTGAGTTCAGAGAGTTGCATAAGGTGTCCAATTTCGAAATGCAATATAAAACATACGGTCGGCAGAAAAAAACGGTCCCACTGGGATTTGAACCCAGGTCGCCGGGTCCGAAGCCCGGAACACTATCCAAGCTATGCTATAGGACCGTGTGTTTGAACGGAGCAATACTCAGTTTATAAACGTTTACACGGCTTTACGGTTTTGTCAATATGTTGACGATGCTTGTTAGGTAAGTACGCAACGTCTGCCCGTCGCACGGACCACTGAGCGCAATCTTCACGTTATTTCCCTGTCTAAAATGCCCGTCCTGACTCACGATGAATTCCAAAAGCGAATCTTTGTGTGTGCACGTCGCGCCACTCGATAATTCCGTCACAGAAATGTGCAATCCTCTATGTTTGATCCCGTAACCTCGCATCGTCGTGATTAATTCCATATATGGACGCAGATGCATGAATTCCGTAATTTTTACCGTTCGTTCACAATATGACATATTTGTGGGATATCTGGATCATATATAAGAGTACTCGAAAGAGAGTGTCACTCTGAAGTGACGATACTTTTATAAACTGCGGGATTTTCGACTATATATGACAAAAAACCTCGCTAAAGTAGTTTCCCACAATTTTGTACGCTCACCAGGATTTTTCGCCCCGCAATACAATGACGGCCTTGCATACTTGCAATTCGCTGACGGACACACGATGTCTTTTGCATTGCGATCTGCACCATTTGAAGGACAGATTGTCGGAATGAGCGCAACATTGCGCGCAAAAGGTCTTCCACTTCACGAACTATGGTCTGACGATAGCGGACGTGGCATTTCTACAATCATGACGCCTGAGGATTTCACAAATATGAGAAATTATCTTGTCGCTTCATTGGAATACGCATCTCGTTCTGCAGAAAAAAGATTTATCGGCCCATCGTGGCGAAAGCAAAATTATCCATTCTATGCTATTGTCGCAGTACAAGGTCCTCGGTTGTTGGATGCAATGGATTCAGGTACGCTACGATTACCGAAGTACTCCAGTGACGATTTGCTTCCTAATTAGACTCTGCGCAAATCATTGACTATTCTGTGTGCACTCAGAGAAATCTGATCTTGCATACGTAACTGCGACTCATTGAGCTGCGGGACGACGAATTCGAGCATTTTGTGCAGATGGTTTCGTGGCGACACATCAATTTTTGTGTCTGAACCAGGTTCTCGTAGATACATAGTGTACTGGTCGCTCGCATCGTCGGGCGAGTCCAAGAAATTGATTGCGAATTCTCGCATGACTGGCGGTTCTAGTTGTCCGTTGAGTAAATCGCGAATATGTGTAAGATCCACAATACGGCTTCGGTATGCCTGCATGGTTTTGCCAGTATTGTCTTGACCTTTATACCAAAGTTTCGCATCCAAAATCACTGACGTAACACATGTCTGTGCACTTGATTGTAATCGAGTCAATAAATCTGAGCGCTTTTCCAAGACCGAAAGAACGTGTTGCGTATCGACATTTCGTGGAGAGCCCGAAGGAAGCGCATCGCCGATATATTGGGGAAGCGAGAGGTTTTTCGCAAATCGATCGAATGCAAAATCCTCCGGCAACCATGGTTGCGTACGCGTACTCGCCGCAGAGATGTCATATTTTTTGGCATACGCCTCGTACAATGCAGAAACTTGGTTGGCTAGGTGCCATATACCTTTGTGACTTCGAAATAAGAGTGTCATAGATGAAGGAATACAGAATAGCTTAAATAAATTATGATGAAAATTCCGAAAACTTATCGCACCGCGGCGACGAAATCCCCCTCTTGTGCTTTTACGAAGTCAAACACCGTTTTCATTTCCATCGTTGGTATTTTTACAGAGTGTGTTCGCAGACCGATGTTAAATGCACTTTCCAAGTTTTCAAAAATGCGAGAATCGAATAATATCTGAATCTTTTCTTTATGGCCGAATGGAGGTACAGCGCCGATGACACAGCCCGTGTGCTCTAAAACCTGCTCGGGCGTGCACATTTTGATTTTCGACCAGCCTAATTTTAGAGAAACTTTCTTTGGATCGACTTTTTGATCGGCAGGTACATTGACAACAACAAGTTCGTATGAACCGTTTGTGAACAAAAGCGCTTTGATACCTTGTCGTAGTTCAAATCCGCGCGTCGCTGCAGCATCTTGACTTGTGATTACCTCTTCGTGTTCAAGATATATTGGATGTAAACCAAGTTGAGAAAATATTTCCTTAATCCGCGAGACTTCGTCAGTACCCATTGAAAACGACCCCGCCGGGATTTGAACCCGGGTCAGAAGCTCCGCAAGCTCCTATACTATCCAGGCTATACTACAGGGTCATCAAACTACAAGCATCTGTGATTTATTTATAAAATCTTCTTTAAGAAAAAGAATTTACTGCTTTTCTGCAGCTTTCTTCACAAGTCGTGTTGCATAACCTGCGATGATGTTTCTGATCTTTTTAGAGTGAGCTTTAGCAACTTCCATGAATTTTCCTTTGTTAGCGCCAAATTCTCCCGTGAATTCAGTTTCTTTCATCACACGTCTAGTGTAACGCTTGATTCGCTTCGTTTTAATTCGTCCCATTGTATTTGTCTGGAACTGGGGACGGTTTATAAATGTTATGGGTAAGATGCAATATTGACCATAAAAAGTCGATTTGAAGACGAAATGAATAAGAAATTACACCCTTAAGATGCTTTAGTTACATAAGGCAAATCAACATCAGGAATATGAGGGATGAACTGGTCTAATAGTTGTTGAGCCGTGATAGGTGTGTGAAATGTCTTTACGCGATCCGGCAAACGAACATCATATCCAGTAAAATGTTTTGGCAAAGTCATGCGTGGATCAACTTCAAGCGTGTGCGTGAAACCTTCTCCAAAATCTTGACCGAATCGTATACGCGATGGAGTCACTGTCAATTGACCATATCCTGGAAATGCAACGACTGTTGACGGCGTTTTTTTGTCGATGAGTGTGAACCATCCGACTGGTTGGCGTGCAAGCGTTTCGCATGCCATTTCTAATGTACCGTGCAATGCATATCTGACACTTGGCGACGTTTCTGGATTAGATTCGTGAGCCAGTAAATATGCCTCGTCTTCATCAGGCTTAAGAATTTGAGAAACAATATAATCCAGATCCCGCACGCGGGCGATCTGGCCAAACGGCTCAATATATTTATGGAATTTCATCGTCAATAGACTTCCATTCTAGGAATCGGCTTTCTCACATTCGCTTCGTGGATGACGCGCACGCCGAGGTGCTTGCCGTTTGAGAGGGAAATGGAGACGCGTGCGCGACGGAACTCAGTATGTCCGTCCGCTGCGACGTCTCGCACTTCTCGCAACAGGCTGATGGGATTTCTCTCCATCAGTAGTTCCGCCGTTATACCGAGGTATTTTGCTATCGATGCGAGAAGCGATGGCTTAATTATCTTGCGCGGCACTTTTACAATCGTCAGTCTTCTGCCGTTGTACATGCGTTGCAATGCTTCTACGCCGATGTAGCGTGGCGTTTTTCGTTTCTGTTGCATTTGTTGTATTAGTGAATGATACATGGTCTGTATCCTCTGAGCTGTGCTTTCTTTTTGGTCTGTGTTACCGAAGTTTTTGCACCGTTTTTGGTAGTATACTAATTCGTATACCAATATATAAATCTTAATTTATGCGGTCATACAGAAAAAGTGGATGGTTTCACCGTCTGGACCATTGCAAAATCTGACCGCAAGTCCAAACAAGTCCTCGTCGAGAACGGCAGTTGCAGTGGAAGCGATGGTTGGCGGCAAAAATCCCTGTGTAAATCATTTTTTTGTAGAACCCTTTTTCAGGATATCCTTGCCATAGGGTACATACATGCATATACGCTTTCCAAAGTACTAAATGCGGATTGTTCCAAAGATTATGGTACATACGGAGGTATAAACATGAAAAACTCATTGAATAAAGTAGGAAGCTGGGCATTCATCATAGGTGTGATCATAGCCGCAGGATTGGGATTGCTTGCCATGGTCGTTGACATCACGTGGCTTTTAGCGATTCTAGTGATAGCAGGCTTGATCGTCGGATTCCTGAATGTATCGGGTTCCGAGACACATCGATATTTGATTGCATCAGCGGTGTTGGTAATCGTCGCGTCGCTTGGAGCGGCGTCGATGAGCACCATACCAGTGATAGGTGGATATCTGGCAGGCACATTGCAGACATTGCTGTTGTTCGTCGTGCCGGCTGCAGTCGTTGTGTCATTAAAGGAAATCTATGTTATCTCTCGGGATAACTAATTTTTTATTTTTTTATTTGAGCAAAATTTATCTACCAATACTTATTACCGACTACCGAAAAAGCATACGTGGTAAAAATGATACGCTCGCGAAACAAACTGCTCCAAGAACTCGTACGACTGTACGACGCAGAAAAAAAGCTGACGTGGAATTCTATCGCAAAAGAAAAAGATGTGGCGTCGGCCTTGGCACGTCGAAATACATCTGGCAAAAAATTATTTGAATCAATCAACGACGCGCGCGAAGCCGTGGCATATATATTTGAGCAAAATGGCCGCAATACAGATGCGCGACGATTGCGTGCGACAAATAATCAAACCCTTCAACCATGGCTAAAAAAACCACTTGCTCCTGAAGAACTTGATCGTCGACGAGCAGATTTCATGGCAGAGATCCAGCGTCGTCATCAGCAAGGCCTTCCAATTAGCTTTGAATACTATAAACAACATGACTACAGCAAACTCTCAAAGATGCGTCGAGCATTCGGTACATATCGTGCAATGCTGCAAAAAGCCGGCATAAGTGAAGCAGACGCTTACGAAAAACTCACACTTCCCTTGGAAGCACATATCTGCATGATGTATGATTTCTATCTGCAGGGAAACAATCCAAGTTTGAGAAATGTTCTAGATAACATGCCTGGCGCCGCGGCAAAAATTCTCAACACATTTGATCGCTCTTACGAGACAGGACTTTCGTTGATAGAGCGATTGTTGCGCGAGCATGGACTGCATGAAGATGCGAACGGCTTCAATCCAAAAGCGGTCAAGCAACGTTCATATCAAGAACAGTCCGAAAAGCGAAAAAACTCGTTTCAAACGTCAAAAGCAAAAATGTACATATTTCGCAAGGAAGAAACGTACGATGAACGAGCGTTACCGGCCGAATTCAAATGTCGATTCAATCAGCCCCCGACAGGTCACCAAATCTTGACTGCGGTGCGACATTCCGGCAACTGGCTATACTCTGTCGAATTCGCAAAGATGGTCGGTGGCACGCCACAATCGATTATGCCCATTGCCAAACGACTGATGCCTCAGAAAATGATACGAGTGCAAATGAACAGTGAGGCGCACTATTTCCTCGCAAAAGAATGTGTCAAGGAATTCATTCAATATCAAAACGGCGTGACAAACGGATCACCAACAAATGGACATGTCGAAAGCGAACGCAAAAAGCTTTTGCACGAACGATATCTGGCACAAGTCGCCTCAAGTCTTCGATATACGCCAAAAATAAAGAATCTTTAAAAACAAGTATCTCACTGTCACGTTGATGATTATCTACGAAGACGCAATTAAAGAACTATTAGTCCAAGTCACCGGTGCAAAACCTGAGCTCCTCCCACTCTCTAAACCAAAGGAACTTGCCTTTGGTGATTACGCATGCGCTGTATTTCAAGTCGCAAAGACACAAAACAAAAATCCTGTCGAGTTTGCAAAAGAGCTCGAACCGATTATCCAGCAAAAGCTTGTCGGACATAAATTCTTGACGAAGGCAACTGCCGTCGGTCCATACATAAATTTCTTTGTGAATCAAGCTGATTACGTCGAGCGCGTGCTCACAAAGATCCGCTCGCAGGCAGATGACTATGGCTCGAGCATTCCCATGGTTCACTATCATTACGTTTTGGATTATTCCGCTCCTAATATCGCAAAACCATTTGGCATCGGGCATTTGAGAAGTACCGTCATTGGCGGCGCGATAAAGAAAATATTGCAGTTTAGCGGACACCGAGTCATCGGTTTAAACTACATCGGTGACTGGGGCACACAGTTCGGAAAAGTGATCTACGCATACAAGACGTGGGGTAACGAAGAAGAACTCAAGAAAGGCGCAGTAAAATACCTACTCTCGCTATACGTAAGATTCCACGAAGAAGCCGAAAAAGATCCAAAGCTCGAAGACGCTGCACGTGAAATATTCTCCCAGTTAGAAAGCGCAAATGAAGAATATCTGGCCTTGTGGAAGACATTTCGCGAATTGAGTCTGGCTGAATTCGAAAAAATATATCAGATGATGAACGTGGATTTCGAGGAAGTCCGTGGAGAGTCATACTATAATGAGAAGATGCAAGCTGTCGTTGACGAGATGAAGCAAAAGAATTTGCTCGTTGAAGATGACGGCGCACTCATCGTGAAATTCGACAATCATAATATCGCATTGCCTAATTGTATCATCATTAAATCAAACGGTGCATCCACTTATTTGTTGCGTGATATTGCATCAGCACGGGACCGAATTGAATCATTCGGCGCCGACTTTTTGTTGTACGAAGTCGGAGGCGAACAAAAACTTCACTTCCAACAGCTCATCGCCATCCTCAAGTTGCTCGGTCACGATTGGTCGGACAGAATGGTCCACATCGATCACGGCTTGTATCGATTCAACGACGCAAAGATGTCCACTCGAAAAGGAAATATAGTTCTCATGGAAGACGTCCTCAATGAATCCGTTGAGCGAGTCAAAGCGATTATCCGAGAGAAGAATCCAGAACTTGCAGCAAAACCAGAATTTGAAGAAGTCGCACGCCAAGTCGGTGTGGGCGCAGTCATGTTCTTTGATTTGTTGCAGGACAGACAAAAAGACGTCGCCTTTGACTGGGAAAAAGTGTTGGATTTCGCAGGCGAAAGTGGACCGTATATTCAATACACGCACGCACGAATTCAATCCATCATCCAAAAGTACGGCAAGAAATTGCCAATGCGAATTGAGTACGCAAAACTCACTGACGACCTTGAGCGCCGACTCGTGACTAAATTGGAAGCGATGCCAGTCATTGTTGACCAATGCCTCAAATCCTACAAACCGCACACACTTGCCCGATACGTGCTTGACGTTGCACAACTCTTCAACGAATACTATGCGAAACAACGCGTTATCGTCGAGGATGAAGCCACAACAGCTGCGCGAATCGTTCTTATCAATAGCGTAAAGCGAGTGATTGCAAACAGCTTGCGGCTTCTTGGAATTGACGCACCGCGAGAAATGTAATATTTTTTTGTTCGCTGTGCGATGCAAAACGCATATAAACTCGAGAAATTCAAAAACGCTGAAAAAAGATGGTACTCGAAGGTCTCATAACGCAGCTAAAAGATTTATTTTTCAGTGCTAATGCTGCGCAAGTCATGGCGACGCTTCTAGGACTCATTATTCTTTTAGGATTTTTGATGCTCAGAAGCGCAAATAAAACAAAAGCTTAGAACGGGCTTTGTGGTGCGACTGTTAATGAGAAATTACTTGTGATTATGTCGTACATGCCAAATGCTGCTGGGCGAAGAACAAAGTCTCTGAGTTCAAAATGTCGAAGCAGAGTTTCGAATCGGACATTTCTCGGGATTATAGTTACATGATTGAACCCTTCCATCATACGATTTCGTTGCTTGGAAAGTTCAAAAATATCCACTGGTCCGCATCGTGTCTGGATTTCGGTGTTAAGTCTCGCATATGTTGTTCTAGGATTTTCGCTTTCGCGAATGGCGTCTGCGCCAACAATAGATCGATAATAATTGAATACGTTTAACGAACCATATCTATATCCAACATTAGCTACACTTGCCATATGTGCAAACGAATGCGTCTTAGCAAAAGTGTCGAAGTTCACTACCAAATCTTGCGTTCCTGCTCGGACAACGTCTGTTATCATCAATAGGTAGGAACAAACGGGGCTTTATAAAGTTTTGTGCCATATATGTATATAAATATGACTAAATCGTACATATCTAATGAAACGCGAATTTATCCTACGTGCCCGCAAATCTCGCACTGATCACAACTGGTCGCTCGATGATCTCCCTGCCGCAGGCAGAATGGAAGTCGTCGCCGCATGCGCAAGTAACGCAATTTGCATTTCTAATCATCTCAGAAACGATACAATCATCCACTTGGTGCTAGAAGGACCACCGACACCGCCAAAATTAATCTCAATCGACGGCGCAATGGTTCAAGGATTCGAATTCGGTGAAGCTGGCGTCGCAAAATTCATCCATAAGGCGCTTAAGCTATCACGAAACGGTTTGGAAAATCCGATGCCAGGCGTTACCGTGCAGAAAAAAAGTTTTGAAGCATTGGTCCGAGAAAAATGTGAAAGCGGTGCATCAGTGTTTTATTTGCATCCAGACGGCGAGGACATTCGAACAACCACGTTAAGCGATCACGTTGTCTTTTTGTTTGGAGACTATATCGGTATGCCAAGCAAAAGCGAATCTCTGCTCGACAGATTAGGTTGCAAACAGATTACATTAGGACCCGTCGTATTGTTTGCATCGCACTGCATCACTGTCGTGCATAACGAATTAGATAGAAGAAATTAGAGCTTGCACAGTTTCGCTTTCTTTGTTGTCGTTTCAAGCAATACATATGTCGCTTTCTCGCCAAAACCGTGAACGGTGCCAGGATTGATGACAAGCGTCTTGCCCACAGTTCGTATATCTACGACATGAGTATGTCCGTAGACGACTATATCGTATTTTTGGCATTGGATAAGTGCGTCGACTATGGCTGGTTCTGTGCCGTGGTACATAATCATTTTATGACCGTCGACGACTTCTTCCCACACTGCGCCGGCCATCGTCACTTCGTTTTCTTTCGCCTTTCGCATCATCCGAAAGATATCGCCGTCGTTATTGCCAAATACACCAATGAGTGGTAATCCTTTGTACCATTCAAGCGTCAGCGGAGCGACAAAATCGCCTGCATGTAAAACCATGCCGCATTTTTCTTTTTTCAGAATTTTTACGACTTTTTGGATATTGGCTTCGTTGTCGTGAGTATCCGAGATGATGCCGATCTTCATGCGATTCGTCCCAAGTACTCGAGCATCTTTGTGCAGATTTCTTTTGCTTCAACGAAATAATCGAGAACTGGATCGTCATCGTTTTTAGAAAGGACTTCCAGAACCGTGTCTTCGCCAGAACGCTTCACTTTCTTTGCCGAGACATATGTGCTTTCTGGCTGTTCGAGCGCAAGTAATTTATCGTTTATCTTTTTGATGACTGCCGAAATCTTCGCCGCGTTTTCTGACGTGATGTCGCTTGTCATCTGTGAGAATGAGTTGTATAGCTCGCGATTGATGTTAAGTTGTTCGCGCATTTGTGCGTTGCCACCATTTTTGTCCGAATACACTCTGCCGATGACGAAATTGATAGCTTTGCATTTGTCTTCGATGCTGCGAAGCCGTGTGGAGAAATTCTGTGACGACACTTCAAGTTTGTCTTGCAGTTTTGCGACCGAGTCTTGGAGTTTGTGGATGTGATTTTGATATTCTTCGTTTCGCTCTTTTGCATGCGCAGCTTCGTCTTTAGCGTGTTGCATGGATGCTTCCAGCGACGCAATTTTTTCTTTATACTCTAATTCCTGTTGCAGTGGCAACGATGCATTTTGTGCTGACGATAATTCTTCTTTGACTTGCTGTGCATACAATTCTTTTTGTTGCGCAGCTATAGCGTATTTTCGTGCCAATTGTTCTGCAGTGATACTCGGTTGCTGCTGGACCGCAGGTGTGTGGTGCTGATGTGCGTGATGCGTCGCAGTTGCCTTTTTTGGTGAGTCAATGAAAGACCAAGATAATAAGACGAGGATATAGCTGCAGACGATTTGTATCGGGATAAGTGCGTCGATATCCATGGTTGAAACGAATGCAGACACATTGCTTTTCCAAAGCATGAAAAATGCTGTAATAGGAAACAATGGGACAACGAGTGATGCCATTCTATATTTGTGAGCGTCCACTGCATTTTGCCCAAGCAGCCACACTAAGAGAACTGTGAGGATGATGGCGGATGTACCGACAAATACTGAGAATATGTCGCTGCGCGAGAGCAATGAAATCCCAAACACACATACGATATAAGCAAAGAATGCGAAATTTCCCCACGCGCGATGCACAAGTGGTTTGTCCATACCCCTTTTCTTAAAATAGACCTATATAAATCTTCGTGCAGGCTAACCTACTGCGCGTTTTGTCGCAGGAATGTAGAACGGAACCATGATTTTGCCGCCGTCCGTTATCTGATAAGAAAAACATAGCCCTGGCGCGCCAGTCACATGCCGTGCAGCTTCATGAATGCCTTTGTCGTATGTGATCACTGCTGTCTTTTGCCCCTGTTTGGAAAGAGCAAGTGAGAACCGTAATAGCTCGTAGTCAGTGTGAGCGAGGTTCTTCTCAGTTGCAAACGTGCGTAAACGACCATTGTGGTACGGTACGTGTTCAGTTACAAGAACGTGCCCTTCTTCGTCGAATCGTCGAATCAATTTCTTGCGCAAATGATATTCCGCTTGCGCTCGTGGAATTTCGTGTTTGAGCTTGGATTTTATTGGGTTGAAGAATTTCTTGCTGTACGTCGGTGTGATTTCCTCTCTGACAGCTTCAGTAATATATATTGGGAATCCGGCGTCGATTAATTCATGTACATATTCTAGAAGTGGAATGTTGCTCGCTCTTTCGTGCCGCATGAACACATTTGAATCAAGTAATACGTGGTTTCGGTCTAGGCAGACTTCCTCAATACTAGTATATGGAACGCTCATGCTGCTCGTGATTTTTGTGCCTGAGACACGTATGCTTTCACTAAAACGCTGCCGTCTTGAGCAACTTTGTATCTAAAACAAGATGCGCCAGTATATTTCGCCGCTTTGTGCATCGCATTATCGCTAGTGATAATTGCCGCATCGTTTCCGACTGAAAGGCAAAATGACAATTGGCCGATGTCTGGCTTGGAAAGATTACTTCTTGGAATGAATGCATCTAATCGTGAATTACGATAATGAGCGCCGTCAACTGGAAGAACATGTCCTTCTTCGTCAAATCCTCGGATGAGATACTTTCTGGACATGAATTTGGAAAATGCCTCTGCATATCGAAAACTTCGTTCCTTTCGTAAGCTGTTGAAGAAACGCTTACTGTATCTTGGTGTCAGTTCCTTTCGGACATCTTGTGTAATATAAAGAGGATAACCTCCATCCAGCATATGCTGTATATATTCATGTAATCGTTGCAGTTTTGCTGGGTTTGCCGAAACGAAGAGATTGGTGTCGAGTAATACATACGTTCTATCCAAACAGACTTCTTCAAGTCGTGCCGGCGGTTGTGCAGGAGGTGTAAGTGCAGATGGCTGTTGTTGTGGCGCTGACTGCTTTGGATTACTATCCTTTGGATTACTATCTGATGTAATTGATGTAATTATATTGGGTGCTATCATGGTGCGTATGTGGGAATAACTGGTTACTTATATTATTGTGGCAGAAAATCTCGGATTTTAGCCAATATGAATATGTTTTTCGTATTTCTACGATATTTTGGGCATTTATTCGACATCTGCCGTATCATTTCTTAGTCAATTCTTACGAGACTGCTGTGTCGGTAAAGGTGCCCCTGCCTTTTTCTCGTCGAGATGGTGTAAGAAACGAAAAACGCGCAAAATGGGCAAAGTCTCTCGTCGAGACCGAGGTCAGTTTTTTTGCGGTCAAAAAACCAGTTTTTGGCAGTTTCTAGCGGGATTTCGGGTCCAAAACAATATATAAACCCATTTTTCCTCTCGTCGGGAAATGAGGCTCAAAATTGCACTAAAAAACAAAACAATAAACTTTATAAATGACTTGCTTTTCTGATACTATGTCGCGTACGAGGTTTCGTCGAAACACAATTTATTCGACGAGTGACCGAAGAGAACCGACTTAAATCAACACCAGTTTGGGGAAACGGTATCTGCACAAACAGACAACGTCATCTAAACCATAACACTCATGTGTATAGTACCGCACGGTATTATACGAGAGACAAAAATGGAAATAACACGATGTGTGTGTTCAATTTCCGTCAATTCTTATAAGTTTTAAGGCAATAATATAGCGGCAAATATGTCTGCGATTCGGAAAAGGATAGTCAAATGAGTAAAATCAAGAGACAAAATAAATATGCAAAATACTCGTTGATCCTGCGAGAGATTGCTGCTAGCTGAGTTCGATTTAGCCATGCAAGTTCTGGGTACCGCAAGGTGACCGGCACAATGCTTAGTAACACGTTAATAATCTGCCCATTAGCCTGGGATAGCCACGGGAAACTGTGGGTAAACCCGGATAGGTGATACAATCTGGAATGATGTATCATGCAAAGGTAACACTAATGGATGAGTTAGCGGCAGATTAGGTAGTTGGTAGGGTAATGGCCTACCAAGCCTATGATCTGTAGGGGCCATGAAAGTGGGAGCCCCAAGAAGGACACTGAGATACTGGTCCTAGCCCCACGGGGTGCAGCAGGCGCGAAACCTTTACAATGCACGAAAGTGTGATAGGGGAACTCAGCGTGCTTATGTTTAACATAGGCTTTTCTTTAGGGTAAATACCTAAGGGAATAAGGGATGGGCAAGACCGGTGCCAGCAGCCGCGGTAACACCGGCGTCCCGAGTGGGAATCGCATATTAGGCCTAAAGCGTTCGTAGTTGGCTTTCTAAATTTCTCGTGAAATCGTTGCGCTTAACGTAACGTCGTGCGGGAAACACTGGATAGCTAGGGACCGGGAGGAGTGAGGAGTATTCTGGAGGGAGCGGTAAAATGTGATAATCTTCAGAGGACTACCTGTGGCGAAGGCGCCTCACTAGAACGGGTTCGACAATCAGGAACGAAGGCTAGGGGAGCAAACCGGATTAGATACCCGAGTAGTCCTAGCAGTAAACGCTGTGTGCAAGGTGTTGTGTAACCAATAGGGTTATGCAGTATCGAAGCGAAGGCACTAAGCACACCGCCTGGGAAGTACGGTCGCAAGACTGAAACTTAAAGGAATTGGCGGGGGAGCACTACAACGGGTGCGGCGTGCGGTTTAATCCTATTCAACACGGAGAATCTCACCAGAGGCGACGGCAGTATGAAGGTCAGATTAACGATCTTACTTGACGAGCCGAGAGGTAGTGCATGGCCATCGTCAGCTCGTGCCGTAAGGTGTCCTGTCAAGTCAGGCAACGAGCGAGACCCATGTGTACAATTGGCATCAGGCCCTTCGGGGTGACTGGTCACATTGTATAGACTGCCTGTGAAAACAGGAGGAAGGTATGGGCAACGGTAGGTCTGTATGCTCCGAATCCTCTGGGCTACACGCGCGCAACAATGGTTCAGACAATGGGCTGCTACTCCGAAAGGAGACGCTAATCCTCGAAACTGAATCCAAGTTCAAATTGAGGGTTGTAACTCACCCTCATGACGCCGGAATCCGTAGTAATCAGAGTTTATCAGACTCCGGTGAATACGTCCCTGCTCCTTGCACACACCGCCCGTCAAACCATTCGAGTAGTGTTTAAGTGAGTATCAGTTTTTTGATTGATCCAAACTTAGACATTATGAGACGGGTTAAGTCGTCACAAGGTATCCGTAGGGGAACCTGCGGATGGATCACCTCCTTTTTTTCTTTTCAATATTAGTTGACTCTAATACACTGACGGAAAAATTCAACTCGAGATACAGAGTATAAACATATCAAACACTAGACACACAAGTGGTCTTTCTAAGACCAGCTTTTCGTGTTATTTCCATTTTTGTTTTTTTTATTATCATGTCCTGTTTCAAGGGCTTGTAGCTCAGCCCGGTAGAGCACCTGCCTTGCAAGCAGGGGGTCTCGGGTTCAAATCCCGACGAGTCCATTCCATTTTTTCCAAGAAACAAAAATTTTTCAAATATCATCGATCATACTCGCGAACGAAAGTTCAATGAGAACGCAACAGAAATTGTTGCTGCGGTGTGCAAGCTGTGCTTGCATATTAAGGGTACAAGAAGTGATGCCACAACCGTTTACGGAACTGTGGCTTCGTGATGCTGTCGAGTGTAAGCTCTGCAGATGCCCATCATATCATATTCAATGCGACCAATCATACATCAGTAACGAAAGATAATATTTTACGCTAATAGGAGGATGACTTGGCTTGGTAAGCCGAAGAAGGACGTGACTAACTACGAAATGTTCTGGCGAGGAGTATGTGTCCATTGAACCAGAAATGTCCGAATGAGACTTCTCTATAAATCCGATAAGGATGGGGAACGCGGGGAATTGAAACGTCTTAGTACCCGCAGGAATAAAAATCAATAGAGATGCTGCTAGTAAGAGCGACTGAAAACAGCTTATAGCAAACTGAATCCGTTGCAGTAATGTAATGGAGATGTGGTGTTGTAGACCGTCGATAGATCCGAAGTATAAGACCGGAAGTGTGCTGGAATGCATCGCAATACAGGGTGACAGCCCCGTACGGGAACGATACTGGACGAAGACGAGTTCTTGAGTACTGTACATCGGAATTTGTGCAGGAATGGGAGGGATTAACTTCCAACTATTAATACTTACCAAGACCGATAGCGAACATAGTACCGCGAGGGAAAGTTGAAAAGAACCCTTAATCGGGAGTCAAAAGAATCTGAAACCTATTAGCTATAGTTTGCTTGTGCGATTAGTCGTTCAAGCGTACGTTTTGAATAACGTGCCAGGAAGTGTGTCTGTGTGGCGAGGGTAACTCACGACGTGAGGCACCCGCAGGGAAACCAATTTCTCGCAGTTTACGAGGAGAGAGGTGTGATAAACGCCTTTGAGTCACATGAATACGACCCGAAGCCATTCGATCTAACCGTGGATAGGATGAAGTTGTAGTAACATACAATGGAGGTCCGAAGAGGTTCTACGTGCAAGTGTTCTTGTAATTTGCGGTTAGGGGTGAAAAGCCAATCGAGAGTGGTGATAGCTGGTTCCAATTGAAGTTGGCCGTAGTCAAGTCTGGATGGAGATAGTTATGGCTGTAAAGCGACGGATTTAAGGCTTTGGCGGGGAAACTCGTCGGCCTTTTGTCCAACTCTAAATGCTATAACATCGTAGAAGTCCGGAGACGGGGCTCAGGGGTAAACTCTGAGTCCGAGAGGGGAACAACCCAGACTGCAGTTAAGGTCCCAAAATTTCCGTTAAGTATTAAGGAGTAAAAAGTGTCTATTGTCACAGACAGCGAGGAGGTTAGCTTAGAAGCAGCCACCCTATAATAAGTGCGTAACAGCTTACTCGTCGAGACTCTAGGCCTTGAAGATGGACGGGGTTAAACGGAATACCGATACTGCGGGCGTGAAATGTATTTCACGTGGTAAATTGGTGTATTGTTCGGGAAAAAGTACCTTTGCAAATTGGTATGAACCGTTCAATAATAAGAATCCTGGTGGTAGTAAGATCATAGCGGTGTGAGAATCACCGTCACTGAAAGGGCAAGGGTTCCTTCACAATGAAAATCAGTGAAGGGTTAGCCGATCCTAACTCATCTCGTAATTAGAGATTGTAGAGGAAAGGGAAACAAGTTAATATTCTTGTGCTAATTAGTTATACGCGGCAACGCAAGGCGTCTTTCTGACGCTTTGGGCTAGATTGACACAAACTGTCGTTTGTGCTAATGCGCATATGTCTGTGGAGTATCGTCACGATGAGAAACAGAGAAAAGTGCAGAATGGTATTCCGTATGGAGTATTCAGTTAATGCCTGGAGTCCATGAAAAAGGAAGATGCAAAGATACTAATTATTCGTACCCAGAACCAGCACTGGTGCCCCTAGGTGAGAAGCCTAAAGTGTAAAGGATTAATCTTCGTAAGGGAACTCGCCAAATTAGCCCCGTACCTTCGGTATAAGGGGTCCCTGTATGTGTACCTGCAGAGGTGCGCAAGCAGGGTGCAATTACAAAGTGGGTCCGACTGTTTAACAAAAACATAACTTTCTGCTAGCCAGAAATGGTGAGTACAGAAGGTGACGTCTGCTCAGTGCCAGTACTTGAAACTCTGTTCCAACGGAGCTAAGAGCTGGTAAACAGCGGGAGTAACTATAACTCTCTTAAGGTAGCGAAATACCTTGTCGTTTAATTGACGACGTGCATGAATGACGCAACGAGATCCACAGTGTCCCTACGAAGAGTCCTCCGAACTCTCTTTTCCGGTGCAAAAGCCGGAGAAATCTAGTGGGAAGCGAAGACCCCGTGAAACTTTACTGTAGCATGTTGCTGTGAGGTAAATTGTGTTGTCTAGCGTAGATAGTAGTCGCCATGTTCAGGGCGCTAGTTCTGAAATAGACAATAATGTAACACTATCCTACATGGTTTACTTCACTCAATTAATTTGTATTAATGACACCAGCATGTGGACAGTTTGGCTGGGGCGGCACTCCGTTGAAAATGTATCAACGGAGCCCAATGTTCAGCTCAAGCGGGTCAGAAATCCGCTGTAGAGTGCAAAGGCAAAAGCTGGACTGATTGTTTTTCGACTAGTAAGAAATACAAACACGAAAGTGTGGCTTAGCGAACCTCCATACCTCCTTAATGGGGGTTGGGGATGACTGAAAAGTTACTCCGGGGATAACAGAGTCGTCTCGCCCGAGAGTTCATATCGACGGCGAGGCTTGCTACATCGATGTCGGCTCTTCCTATCCTGGTCGTGCAGCAGCGACCAAGGGTGGGGGTGTTCACCCATTAAAAGGGATCGTGAGCTGGGTTCAAAACGCTGTGAGGCAGTTTGTTTGATATCTACTAGATTTGTTGGAAATCTGAGGGCAAGGGTCTTTTAGTACGAGAGGAACGAAGAGCCGCAGCCTCTGGTGTACCGGTTGTCTGACAAGGCAATGCCGGGCAGCTACGCTGTGGGGGAGAAGCACTGAAAGCATCTAAGTGCGAAACCCTGCTCGAAAAGAGATTTCCTAATAGACTCCAATAGAACATTGGTTTGATGGAGTTGGCGTATAATCGCGAAGCCTTCGGGCGACACGTTAAGCGCGCAACCCCCAATAGTCGAAAACCTTTTTTCGTTACTGATGTTGGTTGGTCTTTTTTTTTCTTAATTTAATCTAAATTCAATACTGTACATATGTACAGTATCTAGATTTGAAAAAAAGTTCAATTCATGACTAGTCGACAGACTCTAGAAATGATTAAATACTTCTGCGTGAGCCAAAGTGTATGTTAACGCTTTCTACAATACGAAAAATATCTCGACTTAACGAAATGGTTTATGGCCGATCTGACGTCGTGCACCGATTCGGCATTGGTATGTGTGATCCATCAGGAAGACCGCTGGATCCCCCTCCATTTCGCCCTATGCCAGTCGTTGACGGAAAGATTCTCAGCTATACAAAAGTCAACAGCCGCCGAACCATAGGTGCAACATATTGCGACGTCATTCTCAATGTCGACGACAGTCAATTTGTATTCGTTACTGATGTACCTCGCGAAGAACTCTCAGACCTCGTTGGCAAAGGCCTTGAAATATCAAACGTCGCTCAAGACAAATCTGATTCGCGCATATTTCACGCGCCGTATACGCAGCTCAGAGAAAACCTTTCGGTAATACTTGCGACGTATTCGATAGATCCACAAACTGGAGAACTCAAGTAGTTTTGCGAGTATTTTTAAATCAAAGTGCCAAAAATCCCCTCAAGGGGTTTTACTATGGCAGATTTCGTTCCACATAAACAATCTTTCATCTACTTCACATTAATAACAAGCCTACTCAAGCTCACAGGCATTTTCATAATCATATCTTTTTTTGCGTTGTTCATCATGAAGGAAGTTTCTGCGTTCCTCAAAATTCTCATTCTCGGCGCAGTCCTTGGTATATTCACTCTAATCTTTTTGTTTCAAGCAGTCAATACCTATGTTAGCTATACTAAGACGCGGTATACATTGTTGCCAGACAAAATCGTTGTCAAATCCGGCGGACTGTTCAGTGATTGGTCATCTGAATTGCTGCTCAAGAACGTCACCTCTATGTACGTCACAGAACCATTCATTGTGCGTCAACTCTTTGGCACCGGTCACGTTCTCATCGACAGCGCAGGCAGTTCCATAGTCGAAGGAACATTGTTGTACATAGAGAAACCCGTCGAATTGTACGAAAAAATCCAAGCGCAGCTCAAACAGAACGGATTCTCGATGTCCGTAAAAAAAGAATTATATCGTGAAAAACCAAATAACCTTGCGGTCTTCCTTCAATCACTCAAACTCTTCTTCACAAGTCTGTTAGTTGGATTATACGTACTCTTCAATTTCTATGAAGATTCGGATATGTCTTTCTCAGAAATAATGGCCGCGCACGGCAAGTACCTCATTTTTGCGGCAGGTATATACCTATTCTATGTCTTCATCAAAGACATTCTTGCATTCTTTGACATGAAAGAACGCGAATATGTCGTCTATGACGGCATGGTCACATACACCGAAGGATTTCTCACGTTTAACCGCGCATGCATACCTGCGGAAACAATAACCGATACCAAAATCACGCAAGGCGTCGTCGATAAAATCTTGAATCTGTACGACATCATTGTCAGCTGTCGCGGATCCAAACAAGAAATCGCATTCATGAATCTGCAAAACGCGGCGCAATTTAAGGTCGCAATCGATTCAGTCAGTAAAGACGCTGCCAGTAAGAAAGCAGTGCAGACAGCGCCCGTCGTCAAAAAAGAAGTTACGGTTCAAAAAAGCGCAGCAAAAAACGCATCATTTGCGCCGATGGAACTACAGATGGACGCGACAAGAACAGCATTGTTTTTCGCGGCATTCTTTTTGTTCATCCTCGTCCCAGTCTTTAGCACAACATTCTTCTTTGTAAAAGGATTCGCCATTTTCACGTTGGTCACGGCGATATTCTGGATTTTTATCGCAATGCCATGTACGCTGTTTACCATAAAACGGCAAAAATACATCATCGAACCAGAATCGATGACGGCAAGTTTCAGTTTCATCATTTCCTCAAACAAAAAAATGTTGACAGATAAGATAACGCGTGTCGTGTTCAAGCAAAATCCGCTAGACTGGCTATGCAACACGCAAAAAGTGCAATTTTCGTCGATTGGTTCGTCGGAAATGCTTACATTCGCCAACATAAAAAAAACTGACGATTCCATAGCCCGGATACTTTGCGCACTAGGTATTACGCCACAAGAACCAGTCCATACACTGCGTTCATCGTTTTCCTTTGGCCGATGGATTTGCGCAGGCCTTCCATTTGCTGTCATAATGATAGTC
>DATGWN010000105.1:0-9009 GCA_035299465.1 Acidobacteriota bacterium
ACGAGGTCTGCTGTACTTAATGTCAAGACACTGCCAATTAAAAACGTAAACAGATCGACTGTAAAGCCGTGCGCTGCGCCGGTAATAAGTATACCTAGACCAACGCCGAAAGAGAGAATGACTGCGATTGCTGCGTCGCCGTATATGTTCTTCTTTACAAGCTGTTGTACAAACAGCGATCCGATAACGACTGCAACTAGCGATACTATGAATGGATTCCAATTAAGCAAAAAGCCAAGAGCTACGCCACCGAACGCGATGTGTGCTAATCCGTCACCAAGTAACGATAGCCGTCGAAGGACGAGGAATGGTCCGATAAGACTTGTGATGAGCGCAATCATAATTCCGCCAATGAGCGCATACTGCATGAACTGATAGTTGAAGAGTTCAATCATGGTGGTGGTGTCCGTGATGGTGATGTTCTTCATGCATGCCATACACTTTCTTAAGCAAATCTTTTGTTTGTGATGATTCGCCGATGCAGCAGACGTTGTGGTTGATGCAAAGGACTTTGTCAGTTACCGTTGGTACCATACCGACATCGTGCGTGATAAGGAGAATCGTTATTTTATTCTCTGTACTTAATTTACGCAGGAGTGCGAGGAATTGTTTTTCCGTTTTTACGTCGACGCCGACAGTTGGCTCGTCTAGTATGAGTATTTTTGGATTGTTTTGCAGTGCGAGAGTGATAAGAACTCGTTGTTGCTGCCCGCCTGACAGCTGCACGAACTTCTTTTTGAGAAGGGGTTTGACGTCAAGTTCAGGGACGAGGTGGATATCGTCTCCGTTTTGTGATTGGAGTATTTCTTGGACTGTTCCGGGGAAAAGACGGTCAATGCTGTAGCGCTGCGGCATGTATCCGATGACGTTTTTTTGCACTTTTTTCACGTCAGAGCCGTTGATCTCCAATATGCCGTTTTGCATATCTTCTAAACCGATCATGAGTTTTGCAAGCGTGGATTTGCCCGCACCGTTTGGGCCGAGCACCGCGACGAAATCGCCTTCATTAATGTCGAAGTTGACGTTAGAAAGGACAGGTACATTCCCGTAGGAGAATGAAACATTGCGTGCTTTTATCATAATACTCATCGACAACCCATTGCTTGTTGGAGATTATATAAATTTTCTTGCATAACTGAGATGTACGTTGCGCTATCGTTGGTCGATGATTCGTATGGGTCTATGACGAGGGGCGTTGCACTGACTTGTGATGCAATGACATTACTGATTCGAGGATCGACGTTTTCTTCATAGAGAATATATTGTATATTATTTTGCTGCGCGATGTCGATGAGATTTGCAATCTGTCTGGGGGTTGGTTCTTGTTCAGGCGAAAGTCCGTCGATGAAATACGCCGTGAAATTGTAGTCGCGCGCAAGATATGAATATGCATCGTGTGCAGCTAGGATCATGTTTTTGTCACAATCGGAAAGGCCTTTTGCGAATGCACTGTCAAGATTTTGTAGATCGGCGATTAGTTGGGCTGCATTTCGTGAATATATTGCTGCGTTATGTGGATTTTTTTGTATCAGACCATCGCGTATATTTGTTGCCATAATGGCGGCGTTTCTTGGTGATATCCAGATATGCGGATCAAGCCCTGTGGACTCGTCGTCGTCCTTTCTGATTTGCACTACTGAGGCGCTTGCATTTATGATTGTGACATTATCTGCGATTGAGGAAATAAGTTTGTCTTCGAAGGCGGCGAATCCAACACCTAGCGTCACAAATGTCGAAGATTTATCGACTTTAATGAGGTCTTTTGGAGAACTGTCATATTCGTGTGGTTCTGCGTCAGTGGGGACTATTGAAAATACCGTTGAGGTGTTGCCTGCGATAATGCGTGTGAATTCATATATGGGTAGAAATGTCGTGGCAATGGTATCGTTATTGGATACGTTTGTCGTGGTGCATCCAGAAAGAAGTATGAGAATTATGAGGCTAATGATGATTCCTGTGATAAGTTCTAGTCTGCGCATATACTCGTTACAAACGCCATCTATTTAAATGCTTACTGATTCTCATTCTCAATAAGCGCGTACTGACGCCAAACTCCCATGATATCACGAAAAACAAAGCAAAAACAGCAGCTTCTCAAATGTATTGCAAAAAAGAAGGAGTTTTTCACCGCTGAAGATGTGTTTGCGGATATGTATAAATCAGATTCGTCGATTGGTCTTGCCACGATATATCGATTTCTCAAAGCGGAGACTGCGGCTCATCGTCTGTACTCATATACTTGTGATAAACGCGTTGTCTACTCAAATTCACTACAGAGTCATTGCCACTTCGAATGCGAGCATACGGGGAAGATTCAACATTTCTCGATACAGAATCTTGATTTTTTGAAGAACAAGATACCTGGTAAAATCACGTCAATCAGCATTGTGGTAAAGGGAATCTGCGAGTCTTGCGAACATAAGAAATAGCGAAATGACTCAGTCATAGACTAATGGGCGATTCTTGAAATAATTTATTGCAAACTGAGCCGGAAATTGCAGGGCCTTTGGTCCGATATTTTTTTCTCGCGCAATTTGATAGAAAAGTTCTGACGGTATGCCTTTTCTTGCTATTTCAGTTGCAGTCCAATGGGATTTTGTTGAGAGTTTTGCGACGATGTCATCGATTTTTGCGAGTGCGGATGCCTTTTTTTGCAAAATCACCTCGCGCAGCTGTTTTTCCTCACGTTTGCCCAGTCTAATGACGTGTTTGACTTTTCTTCCCAATTGCAGTCTTTTTGTTTCTTGTCTTGCGATGCCGTAGGTTACGCCGCATTCTTGTGCTACGGATTGTGGATTTGCGTATCGTGTGCGGGATGCATTTGACGCAGGTGGAATCAGCGGTACGGCTGCTTGGGAAATAAGATAGCGAAGAGACTTGGGTTCTTTGATGAGGACGACATGCTGTGCTATAAGCGGTAATTTTTTTTGAATGATTGTTCTAGGGCTGTATCCACCACATAACGTGCCAAATTCTTCGGGCGAGTGCCATTCACCGCTTGCGATGAGCATTCGTTTGAGTTCGATTCCCTTAAAATATTCTGTATCCAGCAGAAATTCGAGATTAAATCGCGCTGCCATGTGTTTTGGATATGTTCCGTGTGTGTCAAACCGCGGCAAACCGTCGAGGAATCTTTGCATCTCTTTTTTTCGTTCGTCGGCTGTGATATCTGACTTTTTTCGTGCAGATTCTTTCCAAAATTCAATGTCGCATTCCTCTGCTTCTGCATTCAGACCTTCTCTTATCAGCAATTTTTGTAACTTTGCTAGCGCCTTGTAATAACTGCCATGTTTTTCTCGCAGATTCACCTCGATGTCTGGATTCGTAGTTGCAAAGCTTGCTGCATCCATGGGATTTCCTTGTAAATACCAATCGTACAGTACACAGATGTATGATTCTTCAGGATATTTAGCATTGAGAGCGATAGTTGTGTGATCAATATCTGCTTGCGAAAGGAACAGGGGCCAATTTCTATAATAGTGATATGCTTTTTTGGCAAACTTACTATCGGATTTGAGAAGCGCTGTGTATCTGACGTCTTGACCTGCTGCGACTTTCTGCTTGAGAATTGCAACTAATTCGTCCATTACCTGTTTTCTTTGTTCTTGCGAGTATTTGTTCGTCGGCGAACGCGGTTTGTTGTATCTGCGAACTTTGCCTGCGTCGTACTTTCTGCCTTGGGATATGAAGTATTGTGCGACTGCCTCTCGTGCGTCGTTTAAGGTTGAAAATTTACGTCCGCCAACTTGCTCGTTACTTTGCAGCGCGTAAGATAGGTGAGGATCAATTTGTGCTATATTTTTAATTTCAAGAGGAATTTTCTGTTCGTAGAGAGACACTAATTTGTGAATTATCTCATCTTTGCTGGTTGGATTAGCAACTGCCATCAGGTTCGATAGAAGGTAATGGGCGTAAGCTTATAATTCTAACTCTGATTGACGCAAATTACTGTATTTCCTTAAGAATTGCGTGCCGTGTCCAAAATGAAGCGTCTGACAATGGGGGTGCAAATGTGCCTGCATAGATCTTTGTTACAGCATATACTGCGTCAAAGTCTGAGAAAGTGATATTATATTTTTCTTTGAATGCTGTTTCAAGTCCTGGCGGGGCACTTTTCTCATCATATGGTTCAATGATAATATTGAGTTTTTTTGTCAGAGGCAGTTTGCCTTTTTGAATATAGATTATATTTTGCGCATGTCCGTGGTTCACTTCTTGTGGGAGTCGACCCAAGAGTGCAAGTGGCACTTCGACAATCGCATCATTGCCGACCTGAGAAGGAAACGATATCTCTTTGAGTTCAATTCGAGTGCCGGTGAGGTCTGATTCATGGCATTGTGTTTGGATGAGCGCCATCAGCTTACGTTCATCGTCAAGCGTAGAGAATTTTGATGCAACTTCATGTGACGGACCGCCATGTTTTCCTAGGAGATAGTTTGGATTACACACGACAAGGCGTTTGCCTTTTCGAATGACGATCGTATCTATAGTCGGAAATTGGGTGATTTCGTCAACGGTATCAATCAGAGAATTTCCAAATAAGCCCATAGTCTCTTTCTTGTCATGAGGTTTTTAAATTTTTTCTAACGGGTTTAGGAATTAGATTTACTGAATGATTTGTGCAGATAGTATGTGACGAACCAGTATTTTATCCAGTCCCTTCCTCCTTTATCTTGGATATTTCTGTTCCAGATGTTGCCGATAGCGTCAAGTGCAATATGCACGGCGAATGCGCACCAGACTATATACAGCGCAGAAAACCATTGCGATATTATAAGTAATAGCATCATGAATTCGAATGTATGAAAAATATGTATCGCTTTTTGCACGCCGTGATAATTAGCTTGACGATATGCGAACGGATTTACGATGTGTTTTGGATTTAGTTGGATTTTGCCGTCCGCGATGTGATCTATGTCTATAAGAATAGATGCCAGAATAAACACTGCTGCCCAGATACCTGTTATATCAAAAAGTAGTACGATGAGTATGCCTGCCAGTGCGTGCGTAATCGTGTGCATATTCAGTCCATTTCAATTCTGCCGCCCAGAAATGTGCACGGGAAAGCGAGTACTGTGAGTGCGATGGGATACCACGTTGGGCTTAGGTTCATATTCCATGTGCCGATGAGACCTGCCAGATTACCGAGGAATGCAAATGCGCCAAGTATCATAACCATCTTCATTGGCGAGTGCGCAGACAAACGCGCCGTAACGTATCCGCCTAGCGCAGTGTATACGCAGCGGTAGAAGAGCGCCAGGCCAAGCATCCACCAAACTGTAAATCCAGTGATTTTGACTTGTTCAGGTGTTGGGAATATGCCTGTTTTTTCAAGCACGATGTCCGTGGCTACTGAGAGAATGATGCCAATAAGTGCGCCGACGATGACTGCCAGTGTATTTTTCACTGTTGGATTCATAGTATGACTTTTTTCGACTTCTCAGCTATAAATATTTCGTGATTTAGATAGATAAGCGGTGTTTCATGACTTGGTAGCGAACGTTCCCTTTTTCTGCGGTTTCACCGATTATGTGTCTAATTGAACGACGTTTTTTATTGTCTATCAAAAAATCCTTGACTTCTTCGTAAGGCATACGCATGAGAATATACTCGGCGGATTCTTTTCCTACTTGGAACGTTAATAGGCTTCTGGCCCTTTGAAGGTGCCATAATGCTGTGATGGCATTTTGTGTAGTATATTCAGGCACGTCACTAAACGCATATGTGAAAGGCGTCATGTATGCGCGTAACGGAGAGAATGTGTCGGCTATTATCTCTTCGTATGCTTTGTGTGTGGGATAACGGATAGTGTCTGCCCATGAATTGATACGAGGAACGTGTATGAGTTCGTGTTGTACTATTGATTCTTTTATAACGCTCGCCGGATTTACCACGACAAACGGGGGCAAATCTACTTCGGTGTGTGATCTCAAATATGCTGGATACGCTTCGCCGTAATTGGCGTTGCTGCACAAATCAAGTGTATCTTTTATCGTTTTTTTTGAGTGAAGGACGGGAATCCAAGAAGTGTCGACATCGAAGCGGTCTTGGATGTTTGCGTGCTGAAAAGTGTAATTATATGAAACATTTGCCGTGTGCGAGGCATTAATGCATCTTGCGACATACCTTATTTTGTCAGGAGTCACCGAACGCAAAACGGAAAATGATCGCACAACGTGGGACGCTTGCGTGTCGGTATTGTTCGCGAACAGTCCTTTCTTGTCCAGTTCCACTAATTGTGAGTCGAGATTCATTCCCAATTGAAGACCGCTTCGAGTTGGTCGAGGTCGCTGTCATTGATGGCAGTTTGAATTTGTGCGTTTCGAAGATCCTTTGCAGTGTATGACGAGCCTGTGAGATCTTGTATTAGCGTCGGCGAAGGGATGATTGTGAACGCGCCACGCGAATACTCGTCTTTACCTAAGAGTGCGAGCGTGTCGCTTGTTGTCAACTGACGGACTGTGCCGTTATAGATAACGCCGTTCATGACGTCGGTTCGTACGAGTCTCATCAGTCCGTCTCTAAAGCAGCCATGTGTGATTTCTTTTCGATCAAGACGCTGTGGTGGAATAAGATAATTCAGATGATAGTATAATCGATCCAAAGATTGTGTGACCATGTGTCCGGCTGAATATAATCCGCACGCTAAATGTATCGTGGCAAGCTCTGCAACCGTTGATTTAATGAACGCTTCAATAGCCTGACTCCGTCCAAAAACAAGCGAAGTTTTTACAATTCCGCTATTTTTTTCATAGGGGTGTACTGCCACACGATTTTCATCTGCGACAATATCCGCAAAATGTATGACTGTGCCTGCCATTACATTGAGATAGATCGAATCCTTATATACTTTTTTGAGAATTTTTCTAAGAGTTACTCGGTGAGTGTGCGCCAGTGTTCTTTGTAATTCTTGAACGCCTTTTCGAATTCTTCTTTTGGTGTAATTGCAACGTTTAGAATACTCATTTTGTTCTTGAGTTCTTCAAGCGCAGTGTGTTTGCCCTCTGGCGTAGACATCTTTTCTAACTCGATGATATAGCCGTAGCCGCGCGTATCGTCCATGCATACGGTAATGTCATTCCACTTGAATTCAACGCGTTTTCTAAACCATTTTATTTGTGTATTGTATCCCAGCGCCAAAAATAGCTTTTCAAGTGACTCGAAATCCTCTTTGGATATTTTGACCTCGATTTCTTCACGGTGGTCGTCATGCAGTTTGCCTTTTTTCATCCACACTTTTGCAAAATAATTGTTTCTTTGTATTCGCAGGTCTTCTTCGCAATCAAAATAGAAAGTCTCTTGATAATCTTCTTTGAGGAATTTTGCATTTTTATGAAACTGTGCGAGAAGTCGCTCGTATTGTTCTTTTGTGATGAAGCTACGGACTTCGACTTCGATATTCATAGGTATTCTTTTTCACTGTGAGATTATTAATATTGTGTTATGAGATACTGTTATACTGATTATTCAGATGTGGAACTTACCATTTGCGATGGAGCAATGCTTCTTTGAAAATCTTTAGTTCGTCAGGTGGGATTTCGTCGCAGTCGACAATTTGGTCATTTGATCGTCTGCTGCGTTTCCCGTTTTCAATGGAGAATTTCTTGACATCGTGTTTTTTGAGAATTCGTTGGATTTCTTGCGCTTCTAGTACACAGAAATCACCATATTCTTTATTGGCTGTCCATGGTTGACTGGCAAAAATGACTGTTCCGTTGATGACCACGCCGAATTGGTAATCCCACTCAAAGGGCACGAGCCAGCCGTCTTTGGTTTCTATGGGTTTTTTGAAATTTCCCATCGGTGTACCGTCGCTGCATTTGTTTCTGCGACCGACCAGCACTTCAACTACTTTCTCTTTTTTTTGGCTCATTTTAACCGTATTTACTGTGGTTTGTTGTTCGTGCTATTGGGAATGATGTTTTTAAATGTTCTGAGCAGCGCACAGCATACTCTTTTGGGCGTCTTGGCTATCGTGGGGATGTCTTTTGACTATTTTTTTAAACCAAGCTCTTTTCCCTCATATTATGTATAGATATGCGTTATCAGACGAATTACTGGGAAGCAAAAGCCCGGTTGTAGTATATGCATCCTATCAGGTGACTCAGACGCAGCCTGAGCCTTTGACGCAGTTTGCACTTCATATGGTAAACTTGAACCTTCCTGTGCAGGCAATTCTTGGTCTTGCATATGAAGCAAGTTTTTGGCATTTTTCTTTTGCCCACATGGTGACGGAAAAACAAACGATTGGTGGCCTTGAACATCAGAATCAATACTCCCTCTATGTTCAGGACCCGAATTTTGACACGAGTCCAGGTAGATCTGGCGCTGGTCGCAGAGGATCTATGACTATCTTGGATTTTGATTCGTTATCACGTATGCAAGGCTCGATGAAGCCTTCGTGCGGCTATTGGTTGCAATTTGAGGCTACAGGCGTGAGCGCTCGGGAATGTTCCAAGTTCACCACACAGTTGGTTGAGAAATTCTACTGTCCGGTGTGTGTGGATCTCAAAGGTGTCCTTGCGATGATGTATAACGACGGAAAATTCGACTTAGAATCAATTCTTGAAAAAGATAAGTAATTAGCCACTGCATCTAACTCTGGATGTCAGTTTTTTGACTAATCAGAAATAAAAAAAAATTAATTGAAGTCAACCACTGGAGCGTTTTGTGCGCCTGCGTTTGCTTCAAATGGCATTGCAACTGTCAGTCCTGCAAATCCTGCGATTATATTTGAAGGGAAAGATCTGACTTTAGTGTTGTACGCTTTTACTTGCTGATTATATTTGTCACGCGCAACGGAAATTCTGTTCTCTGTACCTTCGAGCTGCACTTGTAAGTCGGCAAAGTTTGAAGTTGCTTTTAGGTCAGGGTAATTTTCAACGATGACCAGCAATCTTGATAATGCCGATTCGGCTTGTTGCGTAGCCGCAATTTGCTGTTGCGTTGATGCCGCGCTGTTGAATGATTGTTGTGCTTGTACTGCTTGTGCGCGTAATGCGGTGACTT
>DATGWN010000106.1:0-13878 GCA_035299465.1 Acidobacteriota bacterium
AAAAAGAATATTATTATACAGCGTGTCATCGAACAAAATACATTCTTGCGGCACCACACTCATCGACGAGCGAAGGCTGGATTGTTGGACATCACGAATAGACGTACCATCTATCAAAATCGAACCCTCCTCAATATCGTATAATCGGAACAACAATTTGACAAGCGTCGATTTACCACTTCCTGACTTTCCTACAAGTGCAACCGTCTTCTTTGCAGGCACAGTCAAATTCATTTTCTCAAATACTTGCTTTTTCGAATAATGAAAGACAACATCTTTGAACACGACTTGTCCGGACGAAATCCACAAAGCCGGTGCGTGTGAGACATCCACGATATCGTTTTTCACATCTAAATAAGAGCGAAGCGATTCAAAGTCGCCCAGAGAACGATACAAGCCACGCATCCCCCATTGAAAACTGCTCAATGGACCAACCATGCTGACAAACACCGTGTAAATGAAAACAAGAGAACCTAAATCAATTGCGCCAGTAAAGTAGGCATTACCCGTGAATAAAAGCATTGCAATTGTCGCCGTACCAGTTATCGCAACTAAACCCACATCCGACGAAATCCAATATTTCCAGAAATGAAGCAATTTATTTTTGCTCGAAGAAATAAACATACCGAATCGATTATACATATACTCTTCTTTGCCAAACAATTTGATTGGTTCTATGTTTGTAAACGTATCAGCGATGAAACCTTTCTCCAGATCCTCTGCATGATTATACGCAACTTGAGGCTTAATCTGGCGCAATTGGATGAAATACGAATATCCCAAGAATGCGGCAACATACAGTATTATTATTACAGCACTTGTTAAGTTAATGACAAAAAGTGAGCCTATGACCATGACAATCTGGATAATGATTGGAACCAAGCTGTAGATAAAAACGTCAGACATGCCCTCAACAGCACTATTTGTTCGCATAAGTTTGGATATGATAGTACCTGTTTTATTTGACGTGTGAAAACTCTGTGGAAGGTGAAGCAAATGCTTGTACGCCTTTGCCTTAAATTCCATAATCATATTCGCGCTAATGTGATTCGATCGAATCCCGATGACCCATCGTGAAAAAATGCGAAAGATATATACGCCAATGAATATGAATACAATAGTCAAACCCACGCCAAAGAAATAATCACGAGTCACGGTTCCAGCGGTGTACTGCGTCGCATAATCTATGAAGTACTTTAACAAAAACTTGTCGACGATTGCCGCGCATTCACTCAGTGTGAGAATAATGAGTAAGAACAAAACTTGCCATTTGTAGTGTGCAAACGCGCTGAAAAAAAGTCTTAAGCCTTTTCCAAGTTTGACATTTTCTTCGTTGTGACCGCCCATATACCTACTCCAACTAACAATTCAGAAAGCACCGTTTATAAAACAATGGGGGATACATGTCATATGTATTTTACAAAGTAGAGTACAAAGAAATTTGTATCGTCAAGAATGATAACGGACTTCAGCAAAGCGCTGGCGGATTGGTTGAAGACGCTGTGCCAAACGTGAGAGATACCCTTCTTTTGGAGTGAGAAAAACTGTACCCGTATGGGTATTCTCGCCCTCGCGTAGCGTATTAAGTACGCGTGTTTCCCAAATCCACCATGTCGACATTCCTTCTACCGGAGTATATTGCTTAAATCGAAACGGCTGTATGTACATCTGATGCGCACCATCCTCGCCACGTAAACCTTCGATTCGCAAATCAGTCCACCGCTGATCGACACTGGTCAGATCAGCCACAAAACCATTACGATATAAATCACCGGTGAGATTGATCTGATGCGTCTGACCTTTATCTGTTCGAGCAAGTAACACACCGTACATCAAGTTTTCAGAAGTGACACGGATTGTTCCGTCTAAAGAGAGATCGAAATTTTCGCATCCACCTTTATGGTTCAATAACTCAACAAGTGAGCAATCCCCATGCAATCGGTACTGCATTTAAAATACACTGGGAACCAATTGTTTAAATAAGTTTGCTAAACGACGAAAGGCGACGAAACCGTAATGAAAGAAACAGACTTTCTACACTCAAAGGACACTCTAAAGAAAAATCACCTCGGTTAACTCTCTTCTCATCACAGATCAGTCTGGGATAACTTCTTCATCGATGATACGAATAAGGAATCCACCGTCTTTTTAATGCTATCGACGCTTGAAGACGATTTTTTGGATAAATACGTTGTTTGGAATATGAAGCGTTCCTTGTTTGGATGTGAGCACGATGTAGAACAGTCCAATCTCTTCAATGACACCCGAGCATTTTGGCTCAAGTAGCGTAACATGATCGCCAACTTCGATATTTCGTATAAGAAGTAAAATCACACCGCATACGATGTTACTCAATACACTCCAAACCGCGAAGAAACCTACAGCAACGACACCAATAATACTCGTTATTGTTATCCAGACATTCTCGATTCGAGAACCGAACCATACCACAAGAATTACCAGTGTGAAGAATATTGCAAGAATCAAGCGAAGTAATTGACGCACAAGATGAGCGTGCTTAGGCTGTTTGTAGAATCGATTCGTTACGCGACGTAAAATCCACTGATACAAAAGCATGTAGACGAAGATAAGACCAAGTGTAATGACACAGTTGACAATGAGCACTGCGATTTCCATCCATCGCTTTTGCCGTCCATGATTTATAAATGCGCCGTTCAGTATGACCTCAAAAGATTTATATAGCATCCAACAGGCACCAATACCATGGTTTTAGACAAGTTGGGGTCATCGCTAAAAGACACTATCTCCAAGATTCGTAACGCGTTGTTTGTTGATGAAACGCTCATTAACGAACTTGTAAAAGATGTGCAGCGCGCATTACTCCAAGCGGACGTGCAAGTACAGCTCGTGTTTGAGATCGCAAAGTCCCTCAAAGAAAGTCTGAAGAACAGTAAACCACCCGCAGGCATCAGCCAAAAAGAACATCTCATCCATATTCTCTATGACGAACTCGCTCAAATCATGGGCGGCGAAGCTAAAAAAATTGAACCTGTCACAATCAAAGAAAACCGCCCATTCAAAATAATGCTTGTGGGTTTGTTTGGTAACGGTAAAACCACAACCTGTGGCAAACTCGCAAAATATTACCAAAAACGCGGTATGAAACTGGCGATGATTTCTACCGACACATGGCGACCAGCGGCGTTTGAACAATTAAAACAGCTAGGTAACCAGCTCGGCGTCCCAGTCTTCGGAAATCCTGCTCTCAAAGATCCAGTGAAAGTGTACCAATCTTTCGAACCAGAATTCAGCAAATATGACCTGATTATCATCGATACAGCCGGACGTGACGCGCTCAATGACGAACTCATCAAAGAGATCGACGCTATTAACAAAGCGGTAAAACCGCACGAAACGATCCTTACGATGAACGCCGATATCGGTCAAGCCGCAGGAAAACTTGCACAAACGTTCCACGACACGTGCAACGTGACTGGCGTCATCATCAGTAAGCTAGACGGTACAGCAAAAGGCGGTGGAGCTCTTACTGCTTGTAAAATCACAGGAGCTAAAGTCATGTTCATTGGTGTCGGTGAAAAAATCGACGATCTAGAAGAATTCAAGCCAAAGAATTTCGTCGGACAGCTATTAGGCATGGGCGACTTAGAAAAGCTCTTGCAAAAAGCGTCTGAAGCCATCAAAGAAGAAGATGCCAAAGACCTCTCAAAAAGATTACTCAAGGGCGAATTCACATTGATTGACTTGTACGACCAAATGCAAGCGATGAAGAAAATGGGCCCACTCAGCAAAGTCATGGAATTGATTCCAGGTTTCTCATCAGTCCAAATGCCAAAAGAAGCGCTAACGGTCCAAGAAGGCAAGATGGAAACGTGGAAGTACATCATGGACTCGTGTACAAAGCGTGAACTCGAAGAACCCCTTGAAATCACACCATCGCAATTGACACGAATCGCAAAGGGAAGCGGTACGTCCGAACAAGACGTAAGAGAACTCCTCAAACACTATAAACAATCCAAAAAACTAGTCAAAGTCTTCAAGGGCATGGGACTCTCAGAAGCATCAGACGAAAAACAGATGTCGGAGAAAGAAATGCAGAAAATGATGCGAAAGATGGGCAATATGAAGAACATGATGCAGGGGATGACCAAGCGTTAAGAATTTCGCAACGAAATTTCAAAAAGATAAAAGTTAAGAAAAAATCCACAAATCAAAATTATTTGAATAAAATTAAAATCATTTATTGAGTTTTATTGAGTATTTAGTGATTAAATAATAAGTAAAATAAGAGGATACACATGAGTACAATCATAAAAGTACATGCACGACAAATCTTTGACAGCAGAGGAAATCCAACAGTAGAAGTCGAGGTATCGACAAAGAAAGGAACATTCCGCGCTGCCGTGCCAAGTGGAGCATCTACAGGAATTCACGAAGCTGTGGAACTTAGGGACAAAGATAAATCCTACGGCGGACAAGGCGTCAGCAAAGCGGTTTCTAACGTAAACAAGATTATAGCTCCAAAACTTATCGGACAGTCAGTCACAAATCAAAAAAAGATTGATGCACTTCTACTCGCTATTGACGGCACGAAAAATAAAGGCAAGCTCGGAGCAAACGCTATTTTAGGCGTCTCAATGGCAGTTGCGCGAGCAGGCGCAGCTAGTAAAAAAGTGCCGTTGTACGCATATCTTGCAAAAATTGCCAAAAACGACAAACTTGTTTTGCCAATACCGTTCATGAACATCATCAACGGCGGCAAACACGCAGACAGCGGTCTTGATGCACAAGAATTCATGATCGCGCCAGTGGGTGCAACCAGCTTCACTCAAGCAATGCAGATGGGTTCAGAAATTTATCACATTCTCAAAAAATTAATCAAAGAAAAATACGGCGGCTCAAGTACAGCAGTTGGTGACGAAGGCGGATTTGCACCAAACGTCAAAAACACCGACGAAGCTGCAAATATCATCGAAGAAGCAATTAAGAAAGCCGGATACGCAGGCAAAGTAAGACTTGCACTCGACGCAGCTGCGAGCGAATATTACAAAGATGGTGCGTACCATTTCGAAGGAAAAACGTTGTCAGGCAAAGAACTCGTCGCTCGATATCAACAAATAGTTCAAACGCACAACATAGTGAGTTTTGAAGATCCCTTTGACCAAGATGACTTTTCGTCATACAAACTCTTTACGCCAAAAGCAAGCTGTCAAATCGTCGGTGATGACCTACTTGTCACAAACGTCGAGCGCATGAAACTCGCAAACAAACATAAAGCATGTAACGCACTCTTGCTCAAAGTAAATCAGATCGGCACAGTCACGGAGTCCATCGCGGCTGCAAACCTTGCAAAGAAATACGGCTGGAACGTCATGGTCTCGCACCGAAGCGGTGAAACAGAAGACACATTCATCGCAGACCTCGTCGTTGGACTTGGCGTCGGACAAATAAAAACAGGCGCGCCGTGCAGAAGCGAGCGCCTTGCAAAATACAACCAACTCCTTCGAATCGAAGAAGAATTAGGGACAAAAGCGACTTTTGCAAAACTGAAGTGAGAAAATGACAAACGCATTCATCGCAACAAGTAAAAACTCAAACGCTCGAATCCAGTACGATCTGAACAATCTCACACGACACGCTGTTGTCGTCGGTAGCACAGGTTCAGGAAAAACCGTCATGGCCAAAGCGCTTGTCGAAGAAGCGCTCATCCAAGGCATCCCAGTCATTGCAATTGACCCAAAAGGAGACATTGGCAGTCTAGGAATCACTCATAAACAATTTGACTTTCGACCATTCGGAAATTTGACAACAGCCAATGCACAAAAGACCGCAGCACTCTACGCAGCAAAACATGATTTGCTAAAACTCGACAGAAAAAACATAGAGAAATTGCAACAGACAAATACCTCAATCTACACGCCAAAATCAACCGTCGGAAAAAGCGTTTCATTCTTGCCAAAATTGACATGCCCAAGTAACTTTGATGCAGAAGATATCACATCAGTATCATCACTCGTCGATCCAGTCGCTAACGCACTCTCTTCACTTGCAGGCTTCAGCGGTAAATCCGCACAAAAAATCGAAGCATTCATCGCAGCGATAATCATTGCAAACTGGTCTGCTGGAAAAGATCTCACAATTAATGACATCGTCGCACATCTTGTCCAACCACCATTTACGACACTCGGCTCACTTGGCGTCGAAGACGTACTTCCAATCAAAGAACGAAAGAAAATAGCAGCGCAATTCAATGTCGTTCTCTCATCACCTGCTAAGCGAGTGTGGGCACAAGGTGAAGAATTAAGCATAGAGAAATTATTCAAAAAAAACACACTTTCCGTATTTGACCTGCGATACGTCACAGATTTAGAAGAAAAGCAATTCGTCGTCGAAATAATTCTCCAAGAAGTCTATAGGTTCCTTATCTCAAAGGGCGGCTCAGAGGAACTCAAGTACATCCTATACATCGATGAACTTGCCGGTTTTGTTCCGCCGCCGCCAGCAAATCCAACGACAAAAAGACAACTAGAACTACTCATCAGACAAGCACGAGCATTTGGGCTTGGCGTCATCGTCGCCACACAAAACCCTGGAGATATCGACTACAAAATCCTCTCAAATATAGGTACGCGCTTCGTTGGTAAACTTCGAACAGAGCTTGACGTAGAAAAAGTCGCAGCAGGCATGGAAGTGAACCCAAGCGACCTCAAACGACAAGTCGCTGCACTACAGACAGGAGAATTCATCTATAACAATTCCGTCAAAAACACGATGCAACACATCGCGTCACGATGGCTCTATTCCTATCACGGCGGTCCATTATCGTTGCAAGAAATCGGATGGATTAACAATCCCACAACACAGCCGCAAAAAGATAAAACGTTTGTCGTGGACAAAAACGCACACGAACCGTTACCAAAGAGAGTCGCAAAAGATGTCGAAGCCGACGTCGTATTGCAACAAACGCAGATGGGATCAGGCCCACACGATTTGAACGCATCCTCACACGCCGTATTATCAGCAATCGTCAACGAGATCAAACCAAAGACTGATACAATCTCCCTGAAAATAGCAATTTCAGACTCGGAAATTGTGACGCCACACATCAGAATAAATGTTGAAGCAAAAGAGCGCGACGGCATGAAATTCCCGATTCAAGGACCTTTCATTTTCGACTTATGTTCAAAATTGATTCCACTTGATAACTATCTCAAAGAGTTCCAATTCCGAACCTTTGTGCGAGATGACATCGTCATCCAACGTCCAACACTTGCTCCGACTCAAGCAATCAACTACGCCGTCAGCGCCGCAAAACAAGCGCTCAAGCAACCATATTATTACAGCAAATTACTCAGGACAAGCGACGTCAAAAGAGAAATCATCGTCGAAAAGACCATTGCGGCACTTAAAGATAAAGAAGCACGAAAATATCACGCAATTTCCGACCGACTCGATCGCAGCGTCACGAATCTGCAAAACCGAATCAACGCAATATCGGACGAACGTTCATCGATCAAGTCAAGATTATTCAAGGAGAAAACAGGACGTTTTCTTAAAAGACTCTTTGGAAACAAAAAAGTGGCAAGTCATACATCTCAGCTTTCCTCAATGTCGTCCAAAAAGGACCTCATGAAAAAGCAAATCAAAAGACTTGATGAGAAAATAGACCAGGCAAAGAGAAAAGCGAAACTAGACTTGGCGTTCCTAGACGAACAAGTGAAGAAGAAAGCGCTCTCCTATATCCACGAAGAATATTTTTTGCCTAAAGATGAAGATCTCAGAGTAGCAGCAACGATACTTCTCGTCCCAAAAAGACTTGCGACGATGAAACTCTGATGCAAGCTCTCATCTTCCATGGCACATGTGATAAGGAAGAATATTATTCGAGCAAATATCCATCGGCCAGTAATAGTCATTGGCTGCCGTGGTTACAAAAACACCTTCTTGCAAACAACATCCACACGCATACGCCCGAAGTACTGGACTCTTGGAATCCATCGTTTGACAAATACGCTGACGAAATAAACAGATTCACAGTCGACGAAGAAACGATACTTGTCGGTCACAGCTGTGGCGCCGGATTTCTGGTTCGCTGGCTGAGTGAAACCAAAACGAAAGTTAAATTGCTCGTGCTAGTCGCTCCGTGGCTTGACCCTCAACGCGAAAAGACAGATGACTTCTTTGATTTTGAAATCGATGTCAAAGACAAAGCGGAAAAAATAATCATCATCTATTCTACAGACGACGACAAAGATATTTTGGACAGCGTCAAACTCATCAAAGAAAAAGCACTCACAAAAGATCTCGTATTCAAACAACACGGTCATTTTACGCAAGATGACATGAAGTCAGTAGAATTTCCAGAACTTCTCAAAACCATTCTCGACAATATACACTAAAGAAAAGAAACAAGACTAACCTTTTATGACGCCAAGAGGGCGTAGCTTAACGATTGCGCGCGCAATACCCGCACAGACCACACTTTCAATCACTGCAGCACTATCCTTATACACGCCTGGGGATTCGTCCGCGATTGCTGACAACTTTGGCGCTTTCACAAGAATGCCTTTCTCCGCCAAATCTGCGGCGACTTTCTCGCCATTGAATTTCTGAACCGCCATATGGCGCGACATCACTCGACCTGAACCGTGTGCAATACTTCCAAATGTGTACTGCATTGCGCCCGGCGTGCCGACAAGAATGTAGGATGGCGTGCCCATACTTCCCGGAATTAGAACCGGGTGACCAGTGTCTTTGTAGACATCTGGCAATTCTGGATGGCCAGCAGCAAACGCGCGAGTTGCACCCTTACGATGTACCAATACTTCACGAAGCACATCATCGACTGTATGCATTTCTCGCTTAGCGATATTATGAGCTACGTCGTAAATACTTTGAATGACGACTTCATTTCCCATGACTTTTTTGAAAGCGTCTTCGACAGCTTTTGCCATCAAGAAACGATTCACCCACGCAAAGTTTGCGCACGCGTTCATGGCATGATAATAATCTTGAGCAATCTGTGACGAGAACGGCGCATATATCAAATCACGTTCGGGAAGCGCCGCAGCGATCTGAGGGAAGAAATCTTCCATCTTGCGAAGATATTCTGTACACGTCTGATGACCAGCGCCACGTGAGCCAGAGTGGATCATGATAATGATTTGACCCGGCTCTGAGATGCGAAATCGCGCCGCAACAAGCGGATCTAAAATTTCTTCAACGACCTGCAGTTCGATAAAGTGATTTCCTCCACCAAGCGTTCCTAATTGATTCTTAGCGCGCGCTTTTGCAGTCGGTGAAATGAGCGCAGGATTAGCACCAGCAAGCATTCCTCCTGCTTCACAACGATCGATGTCATCCTGAGTAGCATATCCCTTCGTTAGAGCCCACTGCATACCATGTATGAAAACTTGATCCAGTTCTTGGTGTGTGAGTTTGATCGAACCTTCACCGCCTTGTCCGACTGGGACGCGTTTGTAGATTTCATCTAACAACTGCGCCAAATGCGGTCGAACTTGAGCAATAGTAAGGTTCGTTGCCTGTGCCCGTACGCCGCAATTAATGTCAAATCCGATGCCACCAGGAGAAATTATACCTGTTTTAGAATCAAACGCAGCAACCCCACCGATAGGAAAACCATATCCTTGGTGACCGTCCGGCATCATGATGGATTTTTGGATAATACCAGGCAACTTTGCGACATTCTGTAATTGAACAAGGGATTTATCGCCTGTTAACGCGTCCACAATCGCTTTTGTTCCGTAGACTTCTAATGTCACTCCATCTACATCCGCAGTCCATACGCAGGGCCTTGTTTCTTGTAATTGCATAGACACATAGATACTCGCCAGCTCTTATAAATATTCACAGCACTGATATAAGCCACGTACATATTCTTTATAAAGAGGAAATTGATTGTCCGATTCATGGTCCAAACTATTACCAGTACAACCGGTGTCCAAAAATTTGCGCCGATTGTAACCAGACTAGGAATGTCAGCAGTGTTTCTTTGGTTTGGCATCAACCAGATTTTATTTGCCGCAACATTCACCGCATATCTTCCAGACTTTTTGTATAATTCACCATACGCTGCAACGCTTGTAATTGCAAACGGTGTACTAGAAGTAGTTCTAGGAGCATTCCTTGCCCTTGGCATCTTTACGCGAATCGTTGCGGCAATTCTTGCAATCCATTTATTGGCAATCACAATCGAGCTCGGATACGGTGAAATCGCAGTCCGAGATGCAGGCCTCGTCTTCGCCACCATAGCAATTGCTTTGTGGGGAAATGACGAATGGTGCCTTTCGAAAAAAACAGAGAAAACAAAATGAAACAAAAAATATTCGCAGTTGTCTTGTTATTGATGGCTGCCTCGCTCCTGCTTGCAGGATGCACGACGCAAAAAACAGTAGCAGACACAACCAACGCACAAAATACGCAAGAACAAGCGCTCTCCAACGACACAGTCCAAACTCCACCGCCGGTGCAGCCACCAACGCAGCCGCAAATCACGCCAGCAGTTGATGTCATCGCTCCGACGAATAAAACTGAAATCGAGAAACAACAGGACACACTTGATCAATTAATCGCAGACGGTGTATACACTGACGACACCTCCTACAAGAGTCCAGGCGGTATCAATGAAATCGAAATCAGCGTCACAGTTGAAGGCGATATCATCCAAGCTGCTTCAATCAGCGTAGTGAAAGCTGATTCCAAATCAACGCGGTATATCAACAACGTCAACGACGCATTGACTGACCTTGTAGTCGGCAAAAGCATCGACAAAGTCAGTGAACTCCCTAAGCAAATCAGCGGCAGTTCATTAACGACGACAGCTTTCAAGAAACACGTCCAGACGCTTATTGATACATACTAAGCATGGATCTTACAATACGCTCCCAAGAAATCCTTGGGAGTCATATTGAAATAAAAGTTGAACAAAAAAATGCGTCAGTTCTTGACGCGTGTTTTTCTGAGTTAGAAAGAATCGAAAAAACGTATTCCCGATTTAGATCGGATTCTCTGTTGTCAAGAATAAATGCACAACTCAACGTCTGGCACAAAATAGACGACGAATTTAGAGCATTACTCTCAAATGCGTTACAAATGCAAAAAGAGACAGACGGACATTTTGACATAACTGTGAAATCTGATCTGGACAGACTCGGATATGACGAATCATATTCATTCAAAGAAAAAAAGAAAGCCTTGCGTGATTACCTTCCCACGTTTGGGCCTAGCATCCAGTTGGACAACGACAAAAAGCAAGTGCTCTTACGCAAACAAATAGAAATCGGCGGTTTCGGAAAAGGATATGCACTGGACCGCGTCAGCGAGATACTTGACAAACACAATATTTCCTACTATTATATCAACGCAGGAGGCGACATCAAAGTGCGTGGAGCATGGGACATTCTACTCGAACACCCTGATGACACATCAAAAGTAATTGGAAAGATTACACTCAAAGATGAAGCAATCGCATGCTCCGCACCGAATCGACGCGCCTGGGGAAAATATCATCATCTCATCAATGCGAAAACGAGGCAACCCGAACGCTCGGTAAAATGCATTTTCGTGCTCGCAAAAACGGGATTATTAGCCGACGGTTATGCAACGGCGCTATTCACCGCAGGCTTTTCAAAAGGAATTGAATTATCCAAACACATACCTGCAAAAATAATGATAGTGTCCTGCGAAAACAAAGTATATCGTACTCCTGACTGGCATATCGATTTCTTTTCTTAATGAAACTGTTACAGTAACTTGCGCAATATTCTGAACGACAGCTATCAAAAATAGGCAAAAATACCGAAAAGTTCAGTATATCAAACCCCTTGGGCGCGATATTCTTGAAATTTCTCACATAAATAATCAAATATCTGCGAAATACACCACCAAATATGACTAAATACTTGAAACCGCTGCTCCTTGCAGGCGGACTTGCAGCGTGGTATATCCACTCATCTCCGTCACAATTACAACTCTCGCAAAAAACCGAGTACCCACTACCAGAACAAATTACAGTCACGCATACAACCCTTCCTTATCACACAAAGGAAAAACTCGAGACAATCGTAGTCAATGGCGAATTCCAGACCAAAACAACACAACAAAAAGTCGTGTATACTAAAGACATACCATTTGGCAACGACGCATTCGAAATTCAGACCGACCGCTACCGATTCGTCAAAGATGACGACTGGCTGCCATCCCGCGCCGTCGGACAGACAATGAGTATGTTCTCAAGACTCTTCTTTTGGGACTGGAACATCGGATGGGGGCTGGATGCATCACGCACTCGCGCCGCACTCGCAATGGTTGAAAATGACAAATCAGTCAAAGACCTGACAGTGAGAGTCAACCACAACGAAGCGTTTTACGACATGTATCGTATGCTTGTAAGTGACGACAAGCTCAAAGAAAGAAACAATTTTTTTGCGCGATGGACATTGGGCGTCGTCACGGGTGTCTTTGACGAAGTATGGGCAGAATTCAAACGCGGCGACTATTATAACCCGATGACAAATACAATGGTCGTGTATAGTAACTTAGAATCCGTCACGGCGCACGAACTTGGTCACAACAAAGACTTCAAGCAATACGACTCGGACTGGCTCTATATGTTAGGTCGCGTCTTACCACCCGTCATGCTCTATCAAGAGTGGGTTGCAAGTCAAAACGCAAAACTAAGTCTGACAAAAGAAGACCAATGGCAATTCAATAGATATCTGATACCTGCATTTGCCACATATGTGCTCGCAACATACCAGATGCTCAAGAAGAAAAAATCAAAGAAAGACGATAAAGAGATAGTCGACAGACGCACAACATTTTAAAGCACAGCTGCATGAAAATGATTATGGTTAGCAAGAATAACATAAATTGCATCACAGTCTTGGCAATGTACGCTGTGTTTTTTCTTTTTTGTTTGTCCACGAGCGTCGCGTTTGATACAAGCCAATTAGATAAATCAGCCTACGTCAATGACCTTGCCGATCTCTATTCGGCGCAAGAAGAATATGTACTTACTGACTTTCTTTCAACACTATCTAAAAATTATACGTATGAATTTGCCGTCGTCACAGTGCCCTCTCTGGACGAAGATATCTTTGACGCATCATTTCAATCAGCCGAGTATCTTGGATTAGGTCGATCAGATGTCGACAACGGATTACTCCTTTTCATTTCACGCGATGACAGATCTTATTTCGTCCAAATCGGAAAAGGGTTAGAAGGCGCAATCCCAGATATAACCGTCAATCAAGTTGCGCAGTCGACACTCATACCTGCATTCCAAAATGGCGAGTACGCACAGGGCACATTTGAAACACTCGCAGTGTTCGCACGACTTGCAATAGGGGATCCTGACACCGTCTCAAAATTCTCAGAAGCAAAACAAGTCAATTACGCAGCGATTATCATACTCATCATAATAGTCATTATCGTCATACTCTCGATAAAAAAGAGCAGTAGACGCGGTGGCGGCTTCGTCCCAGTGTTCTATGGCGGTAACAGAGGATTTGGCGGTAGCGGCGGGAATTCGCATTCCTTTGGCGGCGGTCGTTTCGGAGGAGGCGGCTCAGGCGGAAAATGGTAGTCAAAAGCAAGGATAATATTTATATGCAAGCAAAATGGAGATACTCACATGAATAAAAGCGCAGTATGGATAATTGGAATCATAGTCGGCCTCGTGCTCATCTTTGGTATAGCGAGTGTCGCAACGTACAACGGACTCATTTCATCAGACGAAGCAGTCAAACAAGCATGGGCAGATGTACAATCATCATATCAACGAAGAATGGACCTCATCCCAAACCTTGTTGCAACTGTGCAAGGCGCAGCGAAGTTTGAATCCGGCACATTGACTGAAGTCACCGCATTACGCGCACA
>DATGWN010000107.1:0-6034 GCA_035299465.1 Acidobacteriota bacterium
TACGCACGCACTACTCCAAAGCACAAACTTCGAATCGTGACGTCATTACAAGCGGCAAACCACATTGTGGCGATGACTGGGGATGGGGTCAACGATGCGCCAGCGCTTAAGAAAGCCGACGTCGGTGTAGCGATGGGTAAATCGGGTACGGAAGTCGCCAAGGAAGCTGCGGAGATGGTTATCATCGACGATAATTTTGCGACGATTGTTTCTGCCATCAGAGAAGGTCGTTCTATTTATGCAAACATTCGTAAGTTCATCTATTATCTATTGACTACAACTATTTCACAAGTCGTTTTGATTCTCTTATCGACATTAATGGGCGTTCCTGCTCCATTAACTGCACTAATGATTCTATTCGTCAATTTATTGACCAGTGACTTCCCTGCGATTGGTATTGCGCTTGAACGACCAGCAGATAATATCATGAAACAGGCTCCGCGTGATCCGCGCGAAGGTATCATCAACGAACCTTTGATGTATAAGATGTTGCACGTCACACCATTGTTCGTTTTGGGAATCATATTATTCTTCATGTGGAACTTGCAGACAAAACATCACACTGTTATCGAAGCACAGACAATTTCGTTTGTCACATTGACGTTATTCTGTGTCTTCCACGCGCTAAATAGTAAGAGCCTTGATCAATCGATCTTTGGCAAACAATTCTTCTCAAATATTCCGCTCTTGATGAGTCTGGTGTTCTCGGTTCTGATGACTATGGTTGTCGTTTACTGGAGACCGGCTCAGATTGTATTTGGTACGACGGGACTTCCTGCTGCAGATTGGCTGCCTCTTATTTTCACATCGGTTGCGGTGATTGCGTGGGTTGAACTTGAAAAAGCGATGATCAATGCAGAAATTGCGCAGCGTGATCGTTCAGTTATCCAGCGTATGGAAAAGCCATAGCATTTTCTTTAAGTTTCTTTTTTCAGTTGTTTTTTTTTTCGGTTTTTGAAACGAAGCATTTATATTTCACAAGACACGGGACTTGTCTCATGGGATCATTATTCGACTCAATTCTCAAGGAAAATGAAAGTTTGTTCCAAAATGAACTTGCTCTCAACTATGAATTCGTTCCAAAGCTAGTGCCATACCGTGAGGCGCAACAAAAGCGTGTCGCGGCATGTATCGCGCCGATGTTCAATCATCACACTGGCAGAAATATCGTCGTCTACGGTCCGCCAGGTGTTGGTAAGACTGTTGCGACTAAGCATATCATCAATGAATTGCAAGAGAAAACTGACGAAATCGTACCGTTCTATATCAATTGCTGGCACAAGAATACGAGTTTTAAAGTTATTCTTGAACTGTGCGAACAAATCGATTACAAATTCACTCATAACAAGAAAACAGATGAATTGTTTGATATTGTGGCTGCTCGCATCAATAAACTCGCTAGTGTTTTCATATTCGATGAAATTGATAAGGCTGAAGACACGGACTTTTTGTACTTGATTCTTTCTAAGATACAAAACAAATCCATTATCTTACTTACGAACTATAAGGATTTCGTCGCAAACATCGACATGCGAATCCGTTCACGGTTGCTTCCGGAAATGCTTGAGTTTAAACCCTACGACAAATCCGAAACGAAAGGAATTTTGCAGCAGCGTGTAGAGTTGGCATTCTTGCCAAAGATTTGGTCAGTCAAGGCTTTCGATATGGTTGTTGAGCGAACTCATGAACTTGCTGACATACGTTCAGGGTTGTATTTGCTCAAAGAGTCAGGATTATGCGCGGAAGAGAAGTCCAGTAAAATCATAGATGATTCACATGTTGTTTTGGCACTTGCTAAGCTTGACGAGTTTAAGATCAAGAGCTCTACTGAGCTTGCCGACGATACGCAACAAATTCTTGAATTGATTAAGAAGCGATCACCTGCAAAAATTGGCGATCTATATTCATTCTATCAAAAGGACCTCAAAGGCTTGGCATCGTACAAAACGTTCACGCGACGCATTTCAAAGCTTGAAGAAGGAAAATTCATCGTTGTTGAGAAAACAGAAGGCGGTCCGCAAGGGAATACGTCAATTATCAGCTATAACACGTCGGGCCAAAATAAGAAGCTTGACGAATTTTGATATGCGGCAAAATACTAAAGTATTTATATCAATTTGAACAAAACAGGAAAAAAGAGGAAGTATGTTAAGCAAACGATTGGCAAATCAGTATCGATTACACGACCGGCTCGATAATGGGCAAAGTGCAACGTCGCTTTGGTACAGCCGCCAATATGGGTATGGTCCGACATCTTCAATCGGTGATTTTCATCTTTCAAATAATCCCAAATTATTCTCGTTTATCTCTGCCGCTGCCGTGCTTTTGATTTTGGCAGTATTAATGTATATGAAGGGCCAGACATCGTTCTTCTGGGGCGTGTCGGGACTGTTGGTTATGTTCTTGATTTTTGGCGTGGTTATTTGGATGACATTTACGCGTCAAGTCGGTCCGCAATAAGGATTAAGCCAAAACTTTAAATATAAATCTGGCGCGTAGGCACGTATGAATGAATATGTTAGACTCAAGGGTATGCTTACAATTGGGTTGATTGCTGTTCTTATGATTATATTTGGTGTCGCCGTATACAAGCAGGGAAACACACGATTAATGTGGGGCGTCATAGGATTTTTCTTTATTGTCATTGTCTTCGTTCTTGTAGTGAAAGCCGCATATTACCAGCCAAAGATTGAATATTGATGGCAGAAGTCATTTTCTTTAAGAAATTGTGAGACTAGCACTGGACAAGTTCTCGCCTGAGGTTTATAACGCTCCAAAACATCTAGTATTATATCAGTGGCGGCGCGTCACCATCCGCGTCTCCACTTGACCCCCAAGGTGACTCACATGAAAAGAATGACATACGATCCATACGTCCTTTACATCAACGCAGTATTTTTTGAACGAATGAAGTTATTATCGATGACAGCAAGCCGAGGTGTTCGATGAGCCTATCGACATTTTTGCAACGCGCAGGACATCCCGTCCTCGAGTGGGCATTAGAGGACTCGACGTGCGAGCGTGATTTGGGCGCATAGCTTTTTAAACATCTGATGAATACCGTCCTCGATGAAGGTCGTCACAAAGAACGAATACGAACAGCACCGTGACGGATATTTATCTCAAATCAAGTCTGGTGCAATTTTCATTTATCCTACTGACACAATCTATGGCTTGGGCTGTAATGCATTGATTGGAAAATCGGTCAAGAAAGTCCGCGACATCAAGCAGCGCCCTTCGACGCCGTTCTCAGTCATTGCACCCTCGGTCGAATGGATTCGTGAATTCTGCATAGTTCCAGCACAAGCTGAAGAATGGCTTTCAAAATTGCCAGGCCCATATACATTTATCTTTAAGATGAAAGAACAAGGATTCTTGTCTTCAGAAGTATCATCAGACGGCCAAACAATTGGCGTGCGCATTCCAAACCATTGGATCCGCCAAGTAGTTGCTGATTTAGGATATCCAATCGTCACAACGAGTGTTAATGAAAAAGGAAAATCATTCATGACTAGCCTTGAAGACCTCGATGCGAATATCCAGAAACAAGTCAATCTTATTTTGTATGATGGGGAGAAAAAGGGCAAACCTTCGCAAATAATCCACTTTGAAGGCGAAGACGTCACCATCGTGAGCAGATGAAGTGTCCGTATTGCACAAGTGCAGAACATAAAGTCGTCGATAAGCGTGAGACTCCTGATGGGAAAGCGTATCGAAGACGACGCGAGTGTTTGTCCTGCAAAAAACGATTCACAACGTATGAGCGGATCGAGCAAGTCGAAATCATTGTCATAAAGAAAGATAATTCTCGTGTACCGTTTGATAGAAATAAATTACTGTCAGGTATCCAGCGTGCGTGCCAAAAACGACCTGTTTCATTCGAATCGATGCAGGAAATGGTAAATGAAATCGAGTCGACACTATTGAACCAAGACACTGTTGAAGTCACGACTAAACAAATTGGTGAGCTTGTCATGAAGCAACTCAAGAAGGCGGACAAGGTTGCATATATCAGATTCGCATCAGTATACAAAGAGTTCGAGGACGTAGAGGCGTTCCAAGAGGAATTAAAGAAATTGGTGAAGAAATAGAATGGATGATGATTCTTGGATTATCGATTCATACGACTTGAAGTTGCGATTGCTTTTCCACCAAGCAATTGCGCAAAATCATGGTCTGCAAACATCAGATTTTTTCTATAAATTAGTTGAGAATTATGTAAGCGCTCTTGAGAATTATAAGGATGGCAAGAAAATAGGTTTTCTCTCTTTTGAAAAATCGATGGTACATTTTTTGGATTTTCCATTTTACAACGCACTAAAAGAACCGTATTTGGATAAAGAACCGTTTCGCGATATGATTATTGTTGAGGATGATGGTGAAGATGAGAAGCCGATCGTTGTCACCGCACGATTGCGAGACATTTCAAGACTGGAGCAGGCTCTGGAGCCAGTACCATATATTCAAACAAGTTCCCAATTACTTGCAACGTCTTTTCAATTCCATGAACGATGCTGGGTGGAAGAAGTAGTGCGCGATGTCAATTTATGCGCGTATGATTCTCGTGAAAAACGTGCGGAAATCATACAATTTAGATTTGATAAGGACTACGGCGTTGATGAATGGCGCTATAATAGTTGAAGATTTTTTGTGATCTTGTCTATTTTTTCTTCAGAGTCCGGTCCGATTGCGCAGCATGTCACAGTGCCTGGTTCGACTACAGTTTTTCCTGCATCTGAGATTATGGCAGTCACAATATCTGCTTGCTTTGCGAGTTGTTCGTATTTGTACAATTCGGCAAGGTCTTTGACTTTAAGAGCGACTTTTTTCATACCAGCGCTTCGCCATGCTTTGTATGTCGATTCGTCACTTCGGTGAACGGCTTCGACCGCGGCGTGTGCAGCCTGTGCAGCAAGTTTTCCTTTCGGAAGCTTTAGATCATCTCGGATAAGGATTACTTGTTTGAGGTCCATGGTTGGAAAAACGATTTGTTCCTTTAAATATGCTTTGTCCTGGGTATCCATTGGTTGCACGAATATGGGGCGCATATGCGAGTATATGCATTTTTCTTCATTTTGACAGGTGCGGCTTGTCGTCATGGATTCATAGCAAGATTTATAAACTCTCGACGTCGATTTCTGGATAGCATGATGCGATTCCTCAACAAATTCCTCAGCAAGTTTCTGGGTAGTGTATTCAAACGAAAGCAACAAGTGAAGCTCGGTCTTTATGGTCCACCAAACGGCGGTAAGACGACGCTGGCTAATAGAATCTGCATGGACTGGATTGGCGAAGAGATGGGAAGTGTCTCAAGCATGGCGCACGAAACTCGTGAAATCCAAATAAAAGAGCAAGTCACAATCAAATCTAAGGGTAAGGAACTCACATTCAATCTCGTCGATACTCCGGGTATCGCGACTAAAATCGATTACGAAGAATTCCTCAAATATGGTTTGAAGGAAAAAGAAGCAAAGCAACGTTCCAAGGAAGCGACAAAGGGCGTCATCGACTCAATCAAATGGCTTGATGAAATGGACGCAGTCATCGTCGTATTAGATGCAACGCTTGACCCATATTCACAAGTCAATATCACAATTATCGGAAACCTTGCAGCGCGAGAAATTCCAGTCATCATCGCAGCGAACAAAGTCGACTTGAAGAAAGCAGATATCAAGCGCATCGAAGCAGCGTTCCCGCAATACAAAGTAATCGGCATTGCAGCGAAAACAGGAGAGAACATTGACAACTTGTATGAATCATTGTTCGATCTCATCTGAGGGTTGCAAATGACAGAATTGACTATACAATTTGTACCGCATTCAGAAATCGTCGATATGTCTAGCGAAGAGCGTGTCAAAAAGCTCCTTAAGATCGTTAAAGAAGAAAAAATCGTTCTCTTAGAAGGCAAACTCACAAAATCAGAGGAAGCCGCACTTATCGCAAAGACGATGGAATCCATCGACAAGCGCTTTAAGGGTATCGAACTTGCAACTATCGCGCCGCCAAAATCGGAAATGCAATGGCATACGAAACT
>DATGWN010000108.1:0-2588 GCA_035299465.1 Acidobacteriota bacterium
GGTCATGGTAGCGTCAGATTCTACTTCAAGGAATTTAATGATAAGAATTGGTTTGAAAAAGCAGACATCAGAAAGAATAAAGGTAGACGAGGGTATTCAACACGAGAAAGATGTAGGCTGAACTCTGACGTTTATTTTCAGGTTCGAAAATTTAATACTGATGTAAAGGGAGAAAAACAGGCAAGACAAAGGTTCAAAGAATTCATGTGTGAGTTCCTTAATCATGAAGCTATGAGAAAATACGTAGCAAATGAAATTCCGATGAAACTCTTTGATTTTTTCGACCAGATAATGCTTTATCTTATTATCTTTGATTCCTCTTCACTTATCAACTCTATCGCAAGAAATCCAACTACAAAAGGAATGAAATCTGGAAAAGTTTCTGATTATTTTCCCAAGGGCGATAAAATAAAGAAAGAATTCTCGATTGATGAACTTAAACAGAAAATTTTTGATAAAAATCTGCCTATCTCATTTGATTTGTATCTTGCAGTCTGTGCTCGATACCTTCGAGATCATCAAGATTACGATCGGTTTCTCTCTTTTATGGGAGAGCTATCAGAGCCTGTGAAGAGGGCACAAAGCCTGCAAATCCTCTGAAAAACAACCAACAAGCGTGCTACCCGTCAAATTTGAGTCCGGGAATGCATCATAGACGACAAGGTTTAAAAAACGCTCCTCATTACCCAGCCTGAAGTGACGACCAACCTGACTTTGTAAAAAGTCCTTATTGGTTGCCATCATTTGGTCTGGGAATCCATAGATTTTCAGATAAAATAACGCATAGGACGAGTTCGAAAAAACTGACAAGCGATTCGCAAGGGTTTCGGTTTACACGACGTAGAATCTATAAATTTCAAGGTTTTACGTTCTGTATGTTCATCGAAATTTTGATTGCTTTATTGCTTGGTGTGACTGCCGGGACTTTAACGGGGCTCACACCAGGTCTGCATCTTAATCTTGCGTCAGCCATCGTAGTAAGTATCTTCCCAATCCTTGCAGTCGCACTGCCTAGTATTACTGCAATCCATATTGTCTGCTGCATCGTAAGTCTCGCCACAACGCATACCATCATAGACACGTTGCCATCCGTGTTTTTGGGCGCACCTTCCGAAGAGAATATTGCGTCGGCTGTTCCAGCACATCAGCAGATGCTTCGAGGTAATGGGTTATACGCAGTGTTTTGCATCGTGTCGGGAAGTTATCTGAGTTTTCTTTTGACGTTTTTATGCGCTCCAGTGCTGTTACTTATCATGAAGCATACGCAGACAATCATACAACCTGCAATTGGCTTGATGCTTTTGATAATCATAACCCAGTTCTTTGCGTGCGAGCAAAAAGAGAAACGCGTAGCGATAATCGGAGTCTGGTTACTCAGCGGATGCTTGGGAATTCTCACGCTTGCATACCCGAAGCTAAGACAACCGTTGCTTGCGCTACTCAGCGGATTATTTGGAATTCCCACGCTCGTCGAAAATATCGTTGCAAACGCACAGCCGCCTGCACAAAAGCCACATGATACCGAAATATCCGCATCGCAAATCAAACAGTCGACAGTCATTGCAACCATTGCTGGTTTTTGCGCGGGATTTTTACCGGGTCTGGGTTCAAGTCAAGTATCGATTATTTCTAACAAATTTGCGCAAAATGCTGAAAAAAATGGTAAAAATAAACAAGATCAAACTTTGCAACTTATGACAAGCGGCGGGATAAATACTGTAAGCATGCTCGTTTCATGCATAGCGATTCTTGCAATCCACAAAGCCAGAAACGGCGCAATTGTCAGCATACTTGACATCGTCCCTACGCCCACCACACAACTAGTTACACTTCTATTTGTATGTTCTCTTATCGCAGCCTCCGTAAGCACCTACCTCGCCGTATCCTTGGCAAAATACATCCCTGCTTTGGTTGCAAAAGTATCCTATGCATTGGTATCTAAATGCATTCTTGCATTCATTGTCGTTCTTGTACTCTACTTCGACGGATTAGTCGGAATGATCATTCTCATGACCGCGAGTGCTTTGGGCACTGCTGTGCTTAAAATCGGATGTCAAAAACAGTATCTGCTCGGCTCCTTATTGATACCAGTGCTTGCGTTCTTTCTGTTGTAATACGTCGCGAATACGTCGCGCAATGGCACAAGACCAATTACGCAGCACCAAACATGCAAATCAAACGCACCAGTTGGCAATTCGCAAGCATAATTTCATCAATTTTATAAGCGATTCCAAGAAACATCACAGCATGGATGTCCAAAAAAAATCAAAAGTCCAAAATCTCCAATCAAGCAGTAAGTCTTCAATAAAGGCTTCAACAAAATCCCAAACAGACATAATCAAAATCGACCACGTCACAAAGTACTACGACGCATTCAAGGCGCTAGACGATATCACACTCTCAATCCAAAGCAAAACAATCGTCGCAATACTAGGTTCCAATGGCGCAGGTAAATCAACGACTATCAAATTACTCTGCGGGCTTCTCAAACCGACAAAAGGCACGATTACAATAGACGGTCTTTCATATCAGAAAAATGCCAACCAAATAAAACAGAGCATAGGATATGTTCCTGAAGAATCCGCACT